>JBBQXW010000251.1:0-10895 GCA_038209275.1 Chloroflexia bacterium
TTGAACTTTGAACTTTGAACTTTGAACTTTGAACTTTGAACTTTGAACTTTGAACTTTGAACTTTGAACTTTGAACTTTGAACTTTGAACTTTGAACTTTGAACTTTGAACTCTGAACTCTGAACTCTGAACTCTGAACTCCCTAAACCAGCCTCGTTCGGCTGGTTTTTGTGTGTAGTTTGAACTACATACTACGTAACGGCGCTATGTTATATTCAGCCTACATAACAGGCAAATTAGTCTTTTTACCACTGGCATTTCCAGAAAATTTTATAACCGGGCGAATAGGCCGCTACAACCTATGGAAGAGTCGAGGCAACATTTTCGGCTTTATTTTTAAGAAGGGAGCAATCGGCTCAACCAATGAGTACTTATACTGTCGAGCAAATGCAGCGCCGCCAGCAAAGTCCCTGGACGCTGGTGCAAATAATTGGCGCACCGATTCAGCTATTATTTTTCTTTATTAGCGGTGGATTTGTAATCTATACCATTGCGACTGGAGAAGCTGCCGACATAACTAACACAATGGTAGTTATCAAAGTAATTTTCATGTATTTCATGTGCATAACCGGCATGTTATGGGAAAAGGATGTGTTCGACCATTATTACTTTGCCCCTCAATTTTTCTGGGAAGATTTGTTCACGACGGTAGTAATGGTGACACACACTCTTTTCATCGTCGGACTGGTACTGAACGCAAACGAAAGTACCCTTCTCGTGCTAATTGTAGTTGCCTATACCAGCTATTTGATAAATGCTGGACAATATTTCTGGAAGTATCTGAAGAACAAGCGGAAACGCCGCGAGATGGCCCAACTCAACGCCAGTGGAAAATCAAGCCTAATGAGTGTAACAGGAGAAAATGAGCTATGAGTAAACCGTTTAAGGCAATCGGAACTGGGCTAATCTTTTTTATGATTTTGATGTTCCAGGTAGCAACCGGGTTCTCGGCGGTCATGGTCAGTGGCATTATTGACCCGGTGCTGATAAATGAACTAGGCGTACCGGCCTTGCTGGTCGGTTTGCTGCTAGGCATTCACTTTATCGCCGAGCCAATTCGCACTTACATCGGTTCGCTCTCTGACCGACTTTCGTTCAAGGGGTTACATCGTATTCCGTTTATGCTGGCGGGTGGCATTGTGCTGGCGCTTTCCTATCCCATGATGATACTGGCAGTCGAGCAGTTGCGCGACCCCAATTTTCACCAGCGTGCCGCAGGTGAGGTTATCAGCACAACCGATTACCAGGCACCATTATTCTGGCTGCTGGCAGTGATAGTGGTGTTTTTCATTAACGGCACGGGTATTTCGATATTGGGAACGGCGGGACTGTCACTATTGGTAGATATTACCAGCGAAAGAGTGCGCGGCTTTGTAGCAGCGATTGGCTGGACGCTATTGATTACGGGCGTTGTGGTTGGCTCGATTATTTCAAAAGTGATTTTACCCGAAACTGAAGGTTTTACCTTTGTTTACAGTTCGCTCTATCCCATCTTCTTCTTTGTCATACCAATAGTTATTATGGTGCTGGTGGGCATTGCGATTGCCGGGGCATGGTTCAAAGAACCGCGCAATGAAGGGGTGCTGGTACAGGGGCGCACCCACGTCAATTTTAGACAGGCCATTAAAGTGGTTAGCGCCAACCAACAAAGTCGCCGCTTCTTTTTGTTCCTGTTTGTTTTTATGACTTTTATGTTTATGCGCGATATTCTAGCTCCGGCTTACGCTGGCAACGTTTTTAAAATGACGGTAGCCGAGCGCTCCTCGCTTCAAACTACCATTAACGGCCCGCTACTGGTGGCAATGATTATCAGTGGAATTGTAACGCTGAGAGTACCCAAGCGCTATGCCATTTATGGCGGTCAATTATTTTCAATCGTAGGGATTATAATTCAGGCTGGTTCCGCTTTTATACTGAAAGTGGATACGGCGGCAATTAAGGCATACGAAACTGCCAGCCAGCAATATGCCAATAAAGCGATTGGCAAAGCCGATTACGATGCGGCCCTTGTCACCTGGAACAGTTTAATTAGTGGCAACAAGGGCGTGTTTATTATCGGGCTGATGTTGATGGGTATCGGATTGGGTATTGCTGTACCGGGCATGATTGGCATGATGATGGATTTGACCGACCCGGCCAACGCTGCTCTCTACATGGGGACCTGGGGTATCGCCCAATCTTTCGGGCAAGGCTTGTCAAACGTGCTGGCAGGTGGTGCGCGGGACATAGCCTATAATACCTTCCAAAGTAATTTGGGTCTGGGCTACGGTCTCGTCTTCGTTTTTCAGGGCGCGGGTATGCTGTTGGCTTTGTGGCTCTTAACGCGGGTGAATGTAGAAACCTTCAAACTTAGCCTTGTCGAGCTGGACACAAGTAAAATCAAGTCTGATAAACGAGAAGCGGCGGTAGTTTAGCCAGCTAAAGCAATTAAATCAGTACAATTGGGCTGTCCTCTATCGAGGACAGCCTTTTTATTATTGCAAAGCCCGCTTTACATTGATAAGAAAATTTTACATGGATTTTAGATAGTTTTAGCGCCTGTCTAATTTAAGAATGTTATAACTACTGTGTAACATACAGTAATCGCTTTTAAGCTTTCTTCTCGATTTTTCTCGAAGCAGAAATAGGAAAGCAAAGTGCAATATAAAAAGCTTGTAAAATCTGTTTTGTAGAAGTCTTGTTTAACTCATTCTGGCATAGTTCTTGTATAGTAGATGGGTAAGAAAGAATTAAGTGAGCGCGACTCGCTGCAAATGTAGAAATGGAATTATTTAGGTAATGAATAGGCCTGGTAAATTCAAATTAGGATTGACAATAAGCATATTGATTATATTGACTGCTTGTATGGGATGTGTGGCTAACAATTTGGGAGTGCCATCCGCTAATGCCGAACTCAATTCAGTCGCGTTGGATGAAATAAGCAATACAACCGTGCCAGCCGTCAATTTTCAAGAAAGCGCTACGCCAATAATCACAACCGATGCCTCCGCGACCAAAATAATTGCACCAACATCAACGCCAGAAGCTACCAATACGCCAAAGCCAGCTGCTACTCCCCAACCAACCGCCACGGCTGCGCCAGTTCCAACTGCCACGCCAGTACAAGTTTCGTCGCCCACGCCAATTGCTTTCAAGGGCAAAGGAACAGTGATAGACCGCAAGTTTTACAGCCCGATATTAAAGCGACAGATGCCCTATCGCATATATTTACCGGCGGGCTACCAGACTAGCCAGCAACGCTACCCGGTACTGTATATGTTGCACGGGTTGAGCGGTTCGTATTTGGAGTGGATTGACTACAAACTGTTGGATACTGCCGATAGCATGATGAGCCAGGGAACTATCAAGCAAATGATAATTGTGTTGCCAAGCGGCGACCAGGAATATTGGGTTGACCACGCTAATAACGGGCCGCAATACGGTACCTACGTGGTGCAGGATGTAGTTGGACATATTGATGCAACCTATCGCACGCTGGCAAATCGGGAGAACCGGGCCATCGGTGGACATTCGATGGGTGGACACGGCGCTTTACAATTAGCCTTCAATCACCCCGATGTCTTTAGCGTAGCGGGCGCGCACAGCCCGACACTACGAACGAAAGCCGAGGCCCAGCCATTCTTTGGCGATGATGCTTTCTACGCGGTGCACGACCCGGTATCGCTGGCCCGTACTGCCGCTAATCTGGGCAGTTTGAAAATATGGCTAGATATTGGGACGCTGGATAAAGGCTGGCGACCCAGAGTAGAGGAACTAGACCAGAATCTGACCCAGCGCGGTATCGCGCACGAATGGCACTTGTTCGAGGGTGACCACGCCGGAGATTATTGGACACAGCATGTCCCGGACTATATGAAGTTTTACTCAAACGGCCTAGCCGGAAAGTAAATGTTTAGAAAAGTTTGCAAAGGTTTAAAGCTTAATTGCATCAGCAATGTATAGGCAGTTCTATAATTAAGGTAGATATACCAGCCGCTCCCAAAGATGCGAGACGGAATCAGAACTGCATTTAAAACAAATTATAGTAGCAAGTAATATATAGGAGTTTTGTGATGTTAGATGCGGTACGTCCAGCAAATAGAGCAGTAGCGGTAGGTCAGCCGTTTCGGTTTACCTGGCGCTGGGGCTATAACCCCGGTAAAGGTGGAGGACGCGATACTCGCCTCGATTTATTACGCGGTTTCTGTCTTTTTGTAATGGCAATAGACCATATTGGCGTATTTGGGCCGGATTCGTGGTTGTATGTTGTGACTGGCAAAGGTGAGTTTTTTATCTCGGCAGCCGAAGGTTTTGTACTTATTTCTGGCCTGGTTATGGGCATCGTTTACGGCAAAGTAGTCGCCAAAGAAGGTTTGAAAGTTGCTGCTTCTAAAATTTTTAATCGGGTAATTAAACTTTATTGGTTAACTGTCGGGCTGACGCTGTTCTTTAGCGCGCTGGCAATGTATACGCCGCTAAAATTATGGGCCGAACGCGATTGGCTTACCGTTAAAGACCCGATTGAACTAATCGTTGGCGCGCTGACCCTGCACGTTGCCTTTCACGGCAGTTCGATTATGGTGATGTACGTATTGTTCCTGGCCTTAGCTCCACTGGCGCTCTATGCCTTCAGCCAGGGCAAAGTATGGCTGGTGCTGAGTATTTCCTGGTTGGTCTGGCTGGGCAATATGTTCTACCCAAACCAGTTTACTGTGCCTTTTGAATCGAACTTTCCTTTTGCCGCGTGGCAAACCATTTTTATCACTGCTCTGACCGTAGGCTATTACAAGAAACAGGTTTTCAACTTGCTCAAAGACAAATGGCGTGTCGCCTATTACGTTGGAATTAGCGCACTTGCCCTGTTCCTGCTAGGCTGCTTCATTCTGGATAAGAGCGGACAGGCTCAGGACTCTTTTATCGGCAGCGAAGGCTACAAGCAGTTGATGGCGGATATGAGTGACAAGGGTAAATTGCCATTACCGCGCCTGTTCGGAGTGGCGCTTTTCTTCCAGGCGCTCTATTTGCTGGTTAGCTGGCTGTGGGTGCCAATTCAAAAGGCTATCGGCTGGTTTATGATACCGATAGGCGAGGCAGGCTTGTACGTCTTCTCGCTGCATCTGGTCTTGATTGTGCTGGTTTACAATATTCCGGGCTTTATGGAACTGCCTTATCTACTTTATGGTATCGCAGAACTGGCGGCGGTAAGCTTACTATGGCTGGCGGTCAAAAAACGCTTCCTCTTTAATATTATCCCACGTTAGAATTAGAAAGTTTTCAAGTATTTAAGGCTGGTGCAAACCGGCCTTTTTATTGTTTAGGGGTTGCGCCCCATGCGCGTCAACTTTAGGTGCTATTCTTGAAATTGATTGCTTGAGGTCGCCCGCCTCGGACTAAACTCCCAGGCGGACTGCACTGGCGTACCAATTTCAAGCAAAAAGACTTAGTTGACGTGCATGGGGCGGTACCCTCACCTTTTGAGGTCTAGGTCAATTCATTGACAGAGCAACGTCCAACGAAGTAGCGATTCTGCAATCGTCCTGGGTAATTAGCTCCTCACGAACTGCTCATAAAGCATAGGAAATTCCTCACAACTTTTTTATGCTTTTGAAAATTTCTTTCGCTATAATACGTATAGTTAGTGGTTGAATTTATGAAACCGCAAGGAATCTTTAACAAAACATTCATTTGCAATTCTTCCAAGTATAACGTAAAATTATTTTAAGGGCTAAAAGGTTGGTCTGACCCCTTAAAATCATCTCCTAAAGGTATTAATAAATAGTAGTGTCTCCAGTTGGAGAAAGAGGAATCGGTTGACAGGTATTAAAATAAGCAAGCTGATAGTTGGCGCGATTGCATCGGTCTGCCTGGTCTTGCTAAGTGCATTGATGATTGGCAATTTTACCAAACCTGCTAACACTGTCGCCGCAACAGTAGCTACAAAGACTATCTCCGCTCCGACGGTCAGGCCAGCTTCTCCAACAATATTTGTCAATCCCAGCACGACAGCCGCAAATAATGGGGCTGCTTCGGCTACTGAAAAGCCAGTTTTGATAGTTCCTTCTACTTCGGCAGCTACCACTGCTGCCGCCATTGCAACCGCTATACCAGGTCTGACTCAGCCTGAAAGTACGGTTACTCCGAACGGGCAAGCTACAATTGCTAAGTTGGGACTACAGGAGTTAGAATTAGCTGGTACGCCCGCCACAGTTTATATTCCAGCCAGTTTGAAGCCGCAGCAGGCGGCCCAGGTAATCATTGCGATACACGGGATGCACGGTCAGGGCGGAGCAATTTGCAACGGGTTGATTAGCTTTGCCGAAAAAAACGGCGTAGTTTTGCTGGCCCCAACCTTCAATTATAACGAGAACTATCAGAACCCGCAGACGGTTTCAACCGAAGACGGCGTGCTGACCAAAAAACTGAACCAGATGGTCAGCGAACTGGGAACGCTGGAAAATCGGGAATTAAAGAAACGGCTACTGCTCTACGGCTTTTCGCGCGGGGCGCAACTGGCCCACCGCTATGCCTTGCTTTACCCTGATAGAACGCTAGGTGTGGCGGCACTTTCGGCAGGGAGTTATACTTTGCCTTTCGAGTTCAAGGGCAGCCAGCCAATGCCGTTCCCGTTTGGGGTCAGCGATGTGCAGCAGTATACCGGCAAACCTTTCAACCAGACCAGCTTCAACAAAGTTAGTTTCTGGATTGAAGTAGGAGCGCAGGACAACGATCCGAACCAAACACCACGAGCCTGGGATGAATACGAGGGCCGCAGCCGGGTTGAGCGAGCCGAACGCTTTTATCAAGCCCTGAAACAGCTAGGGGTTAATGCTCATTATATGGCCTTCGAGAACACCGGGCATCAGGAGACTCCGGCGATGCGAGAAACCGCTACAAAATTCTTCCTGAGTTTGATAGCGGTCTAGTGAATTTAACGCGAATTTGACAAAAAAAAGCTGGCGTAATAGCATTACGCCAGCTTTTTTTCTGACTCAAATTTTGATAAAGATATAAGAGTGACTATTACGAATAATTCGACTGAAACCGAGAAAACTGCACCACAAAACCGCACCAGGCGGTTTAATTTTGTGCCAATAATATTGGGGCTAATGATTACGAGCTATATAGTAGCGATTATGGGGCTACACTGGCTGCGGCATGAACGGTTTATGAACGGCTTTGACCTGGCTTTTTACGAGCAAGCCGCCTGGAACACCGCGCATGGGCGCTTTTTGGAAGTATCGGCCACCGATTTTAGCCGTTCGCTGTTGGGAACAGACGTGCTTTTGATTGTGGCGCTAATGACCCCGCTCTACCTGCTGGTGCAATCGCCATTTACCCTCTTGTTTCAAGAAACGCTGGTGGTAGGGCTGGGGGCGCTGCCGGTCTACTGGATAACGCGGGACAGGCTGGGTAGCCGAATAGCCGGGCTACTTTTCGCCGCCACCTATTTGATGCTGCTGGGCGTGCAGAACGGCAATTTGTACGAATTGCGTTTCCGACCAATGGCGATGGGCTTTCTACTGTTTGCGTTTTATTTTTACGAACGAGGCAAATTCTGGCCTTTCGGCCTGTTTGCGGTGCTGGCGTTGTGCTGTCGCCCCGAAAACGGCATGGTGCTGGTGATGCTGGCCCTGTACGGTTTTATTAGCGGGCGGCACAGGAGCGGAGGATGGCGCTTTGTAGTCGGGCCACTGGTGCTGGGGGCGGTCTGGTTTGCGGTGGCGGTGCTGCTTATTATTCCGGGCGTTTCGACGACAAGTGGCATTGCCTTATCAGAAAATTTCGCGGGTGGGTCGCCTTTGCAAGCAGTAATAGTGCTTTTCACCGACCCAGCAAAATTCTTTCCGGGCAATGCGCTGGCAGGAAAGTTATTGTATATTCCATTATTGCTGTTACCGTTGTTGTTTTTGCCATTGGGTAGCCCAAAGGTGCTGCTGATGGCCCTACCGTCGCTGGGGCTAAATTTACTTTCTAGCCGCCCGATTCAGTGGAACGCTTACGACCACCATTACCAGGGTTCGATTATTCCCTGGCTGCTGGTGGCAACAATTTATACTATTGAAAAATTGTCCAATGGCGGAGCATTGTCCCACAGACAGGTAAAATCCAATGGCGGAGCATTGTCCCACAGGCTGAGAAATAAAGTCGGGCTGGCGGGAGCAGTGCTGATAGCGACGCTGGCAGTCTATTTAGTGTTTAATGTAGTCGGGGTGGAAGCCGAAGATATAGTGCGAACACCCAATAGACCAGCGCGGGTTTTGACGCTAAAAACCCAACCGCGCTGGGAGGCTGGCACAGAACTATTGAAATTGATACCAGACGATGCGCCACTGGCAATTACAAATTTGTGGGCTTCGCACGTGAAGGCACGCCAGGGCTTGTGGTTTTTCCGCGAAAATAAAACCCTTTATTCAGTGCATCCCACCCGCGAAGCCCAATACGTTTTTGCTGACCGACGCGATAAAGAAGACCAAAAGCTGCTGGATAGTTTACCGACGACAGAATGGAACTTACTAAAAGAAGACCAGGGATATGTCGTTTTGAAAAGAAAGTAGCCCAGCTATTTTCTCTCGCTCATCGGTATTTTCATGGTAAAAGTAGTTCCCTGCCCGAAAGTAGTATCGAAATTAAGTGTCCCCTGATAGCGCTCTACCACGTGAGTCGCAATAAAAAGACTAATACCTAGCCCGCTCTCGCGAGATTCAGCGGGCGTTTTCCAACGCTCGAAAACGCCTGGTTGTTTTTCTGGGGCAATGCCATTGCCTTCATCTTGTACGCTTAAGTAGGCTGCATTACCCTGTCTGGTCAATTTGAGTGTAATTGCACCGCCATCAGGCGAATACTTTATCGCATTGGAAATAAGGCTATTGATAATTTGCTTTAAGCGAGAGGGGTCAAACTCAATTTCCAGGTCAGGCGAAGCAACCTCAAAATTAAGCCGATGACGCTTTTCCGGGGCATAGCTACTTTCCTGTTCATCCAGCCATTCTTCAAAGCGTTGCACCACTTCCCGCGTTAGACTAGCTAGTTCAATCAAAGTGGTATTTGGTTCAAGCCGTTCGCTGAGAATACGCGAGAAGTCCAGAATTTTTTCGATTAAGTCGTTTATATTATCAGTTTGTCGTACCACACGATGCAAATAATTGCTGATACGTTCGCGGGGCAAAGGCTCGTCCAGCCTGGTTTTATCCATAATCCGCACAATTAGTTGGGCAAAGCCACGCATCGAAGAAAGTGGGTTACGTAAATCGTGAGCGGCAACCGAAAGAAAATCGTCGCGGGCCTCTATCCCTTGCTCAAGTAGATTAATCCGCCACGCCGCCCCCAAAACTGGGCCGAGCAACCGGGCGTACTGTTCCAGCAAAGCTTTTTCTGTTTCAGCAAAAGGCGAATTATCAGCGACGCGGTAGGTCGCCACCCAACCAATTTGTTGGTCTTGCCAATGTAAAGGCGTGATAATTGCCCGACGCAGTTCCTTTAAAGGCTGCCACCTGCCATCAGCCTTCAGATCATTAGAAATAATCGTCTGGCTCTCTATTCCAAATAAATTTCCTAACCCGGCAGGATTTTCGGCCTGGCTAATAACTTCTTCTAATCCTTTGCCGTAAGCCGCCAGAACTAAAGTAGCCTGGCTATCGGCTTCTTTTTTAAGAGCCACTATTGCACCTGCTCCGCCCAACAAGTGATTAGCCTCCAAAGCCGCCCGACTCTGGGCCGCCGTTAAGTCGTGGGCGGCTCCTATATTCTGAACAGACTCAAACAAATGCGTCAGCCGAACATTGTCCAGCAATGTAGTTTCCCCCCTTTCGCCTGTTAGCACCTTTTGTGACATACTTTTTATCATCCTCGCAGCAAATATCCACCCTCAAACAAACAACTCCCTGGTATTACTGGGCGACCTCTATTGGATCCAATGTTAGTTTGGTTCATCAAGCCGTGGTCTGATAAAGTTCAAGTTGAAATTTAACCAGGAGTAACAACCCCGCTATTTTTTATTGCTCCCTGCTCACATGAATTTCCAATTATGCACAGGATTCTTAGCTTTAGCTACTGATTATGCAGCAACAACTATGCCTAAGATAGGCTTTTTCTATGAAGTTTGTGTAATATTTTTTATTAATAAAAAATGATTTTATGAACAAACAGGTTTTACCATACTAAAGCTTTTCTGCCGGTCATTTTGCGGGTCTCAATAGTAGAGCAGCCAAAGTTGAGTATGAAGTGGAGGGTGGGATTTACATATTGCTCTTAAACTTCACATCCCACCCTGGCAGGGGATCAGGCATTAATTAGCGGTGTTATATCTTCCATAGTTGAGATAGGCATGTATTGCGACAGATTGACCATCTCAAAAATCTTGCGGTGGTGGTCGTTGACGTTGATAGCGTAAAGCTTTTTGCCAAGCTTGCGGGTTTCGACAATCAGTTTCAGCAACACCGAGATTCCGCCGGAGTTGATGAAACGAACCGCGCCAAAATCGAAAACGGTGTTAATCTGCATCTGGTCGCTTACTTTACCAATTTCTCGCGCCGAAACTGAATCCAGGCTGTCAGTATCAATATGAATAATAGTCAAATCAGTGCTTTGTTCAATATCAAGACCCATACGTAATTCCCTTCTTTCTAAGTCACCTGAACTTCAAGTCGAACCATCCGACTTGGTAACATTATATAGCACAAATTTAATAGAATCAACATTTCGAGGTGTAAGTTTACGGGCAATAATAAATGTCGCTTTTTATTTTATTTTCAGCTTGATAAATGCTGGCGGGCGGCATAAAATTCCTGCCAGCGTCCGGCTTTCTCGCTGGCGCGCCGTCGCACAATTATATCCCAATAGCTTTGTAATTTTTTAAGGTCTTCAAGGTTATCCTTAACTACTGAGCCAACCAGGTTCAGCACCAGATGCTGCGGTTC
>JBBQXW010000252.1:0-10876 GCA_038209275.1 Chloroflexia bacterium
GGCGGTTGAACTGATCGAAGCGGCCTGTAAAATCCTCGAAACGGCGCTGCTCGGCTTTGATAAAACGGGTGTAGGGGCTGATAGCATCGCGAATACCCTCGACTGAACGGCGTTGCTCGGCCTCGAACTGGTCGCGCAGTACCCCGGTTAGTCGCAAACGCAAATCTTCAATCTTGCGCCGGAACTCGATTTTAGCTTTTCGGCGACGGGCTGGAATAATATAAATTCCCATACCACCTACCACCAGCGTCAAGAAAATGCCCGTCACATCGGCGGCGGCGGTGCCAATCAGGACGGTCAGGGCTGCGCCGATGCCAATAGCACCAATTTCGGTCAGGGTGGCCTGTGTTAAAGCCTGACGGGTGGATTGGGCCAGTTCTTCGGCTTCGCGGCGCTGGTCGTAACTATCCACCACCGTGCGGGCTTTCTGATTCACTTCACGCAGCAAAGCCTGACGGCTGGCGCTGAAATTCTCCAACATGCCGCCCTCGCGTAAGAAACTGTCGCCGCCCGCCTGCCGACGCTGGTTCAAGTAGCTGGTGACATCCTGCCAGAGCCGCAAATCGCGGGCAACCATCCAATCTACCAGTTCCTGCACCGCTTCCTCAATTCGCCGGGGGGTATCGCCGACCACCTGAGCTTCGAAATCGCGCTTGATGCGGTCAGTCTTGATTAAATCCATTGCTTTGGTCAAACGAATCGATTCGTCAAAAAAGCGTTCGCCCCGTTCACTTAGTTCGTAGAGCAAGTTATTAACGGTGGCGAGGCGGGCTTTAAAGTCGGCCTGCATATCTTCGGTATAAACCGTTAGCTGGCGTTCGATTTCATCTACCGTGCGAGCGTCCTGCTCCAAGAGCGTCAGCCTATCGCGGCTGATGCGGTTGTAGTGTCCTACCGTGCGGCGGGCTACCTGCACCGGGTTGAGCAATTTCAGACGAATACGGCTCTGCTCGTCCAGTGTTTGAAAAATAAAAGTTTCGAGCGGGCCAAAGCCGCTTTGCTCCCATAAATAAGGGTCGCCGCCCGCGCCAGCCTGTTTAGATTGGAAGGCCATTTTGCCCGATACCGGGAAAATCGTCGGCTCAAGGCCCAACAGCCGCACAAACTGGTCGCGCACAAAGCGCAAAACCTGGTCACGCTGGGTCGGATCGGGCAGCAAATCAATTTTGTTGACGATAACGACAATTTTCTTGCCCCAATCGCGTACCCGCGTCAGAAAATCCAGTTCGCTACGGGTAAAAGGACGCTCGGCGGAAGTTACAAACAGTACCAAATCGCTGCGTGGCACAAAATGCTCGGTCAATTCCTGGTGGCGCTCGATAACGGCGTTAGTTCCCGGCGTGTCCACCAGACTAATATCACGCAAGAACGGGGCGGGATAAAAAACTTCAAGGACTTCGCCGTTGCGGATGCGCTGGGCGGGCTGTTCACCGTAACGCAAAATATTAATCTGGCTGGTGGTGGGCGTTACCCCTTCGGTTAGCACCTTTTGTCCGATCAGCGCGTTGATGAAGGCCGATTTACCGCTGTTGAACTCGCCGATAATTACCAGCAAGAAAAGCTCATCCAATCCTTCGATTAGCTGGGCCAACAAATCACGGTCGTTTTCGTGCGCGCCAAATTCGTCCAGAGCCACATTTAAGCCTGCCAGCAATTCCCGCTCTGCAAGCACCAACCGTGCTTGCTCCTGATTCAAAATTTCTGAAAAATTCGCCACCAGCGTTCCCTTTCTCGGTCTAAAATCTTGTTGTCTAAATTTGAGGCTAAATCAGCCTCTATTCTTACAACAGAATATTCCATAAAGTATACCAGAAAATTTTTAAGTAATCAGGAAATTAGGAGGAAGGAACACAGATTAGAACAGGAGGAAGAAACACAGATATACACAGAGATTTTTGTAACAATTCACGATGCAAGTGTCACCCTGACGCAGGAAGGGTCTCAATGCTATCCGTAGCCCTTACGTCGGCAATCAGAGATGCTTCGTTCCTCAGCATGACAAGTGTACATGATTATTAACTTTTAATATAGTCATAAAGCGGCAGAATGAACCGTTCATTTATAAGGGGACGATAATGGGACGAAACCTGCATTGAAAAGGCTACTGCTTTAATACCCAATCTTCACACAATACTTATGGAAAATTTATTATTTTGGCAAGAATCATAGGGTTTATCACTAGCCCTTGATATAGAGCAGTACTCGCGCTATGCTGGAAGTAGACAATGCTGCCGTATTGAGCTGTTGGGAAGAGTGAATTACCAGGTGAAGGAGGAAATTATCATGCTAAACTTCGTAGATTGGGTAATCAATACTGATTGGGGTACACCTCTTTTAATTTTGTCGGTCAGCCTGATAGTGGGTCTTTTAATGGTTGCTGCATTGGTGCAGTGGCTCGACGCATGGCGCGAACTTCTTCAATCCGAAGCTGATAAGCAGCCTGTGGTCAAAACTTCTGCTCAAATTGCCAAACAACATCACTGGCATTGGGGCTGGCGTACGCACCACGTTTAAATAATTATTTTGCCCCTTCTGATAGGGACGCTATCAATTTGCGTCCCTATGTGAAATACAGACGAGCGGCCCGTTGTCCGAAAACTGAGGGCGAAGTTTTTCGAGTACTTTCGGTGCATTGCAGATAGCACAACGGGCCGCTTTCCCGGCGGCGATAGTGGCATCGGGCCAGCAATTGTCGCAAAAGCGATGACCCGCCGGAGGTGTACCACCGCAAACCTCGCACCTAGCTTTATTTTCCTCTATAGAATTTTTAGCCGCGTCCAATACTTTTGTCCTTAATTTTCTATTATTATGTCAAGTATATCCAGGTTCTAAATTTTTGTAGCTACTAATCCCGTCATGCTGAGGTACGAAGCATCTCTGATTGCCGACGTAAGATACTTAATACAGGTCGTCATAGAAAAGGTTTGAAATTACTTTGGTAGGGGCGAATCGCATACGCCCTTGAACGCTACGTCAGGTCAACCGGGCGTATGCGATTCGCCCCTACCAAATCCGTACCCTTTTTGTGAACGCTGTACTTAGCGAAAACCTCAGACCCTTCCTGCATCAGGGTGACAGGTACGGTGGGCGACGGTAGTTACAAATTTTTAAGCTTGAGTTTCGGGGCTGCCAGGCGGCACCTGTTCAACCTGCGACTGAAGGGCATCGCGGCGGCGGAGTAGCGGCTGCGTCTCGCGGGTGCTGGAAGAAATAAAGAAGAGCAGCACCACCACCAACAATCCCAACGCACTGATAAGGGTAATTCCGAACATAATCGGGAGTTGCAGAGCCGAGGCAATCAAAATAGAAATACACGAAATTGCCGCAATACCCATTGTAGAGATAGCGCAACCAACTCCGTAACTATCATCTTTGGCCCGAATCTCGGCGTTGACCTCGATTAATTCGCGTTCTTCGGGCGAAAGGGTCGGGCCACCTTCGGCGGCTTCGAGTGGTTCGAGTCGAATTAAGCCTTCTTCGGTAATTACTTTTAGTTCGGTACCACAATTGAGGCAGGCAAAGCGGTCAATGGTTTCGGCTACCTTTAGTTTGGTTTCGCACATTGGGCAGGTCAGGCGCAAAATTTTCTTCTCAGCCATAAGTTTAGTCCTCAATCCAACTCGATTAATTAGCTTCGGTAAGGCTCAGTTTATAGCAAGTTGCAAAGACATCGGCCCATCCGTAGGGGCGCATCGCATACGCCCTTGAACACTCACCTAAATCATCAAGGGCGTATGCGATGCGCCCCTACCACAGTATGAGACAAATAATTAGATAAATCAGATATAAGGTATAACATACTTGCCAAACCGTGTGCAAGGGGAATGGAGTTGAAAAAATGGATACTTCGGTAATATTTAGGTTGCAGAAAAGGCTTTATTGATAAATCTTCTCATTATCATTAAATTTCCTAATACCTGCCCAAGTTTGTTTTAAGCCGGGTTTTGAGTTATAATTATCACAATAGAAGCGTCGCGGACATGATTTATCGCCAGGTTGATAACGGATTGCTCAACTTGAAGTCGCTTTCACTTTTAAAAACTCATTCGTGAAACTAGCTCTTTATAGCTTTCGTGTTGACCCAAAGCTAACAAGAAGGGAAAACCAATGACGGTTGAAAAGCTTGAAACTCCCGCCAAAAAAAAAGAGCAGGAGCAGTTTGTTAAAGGACTCGAAGGGGTAGTTGCCCTTGAATCCCAAATTAGTTCTATTATTGGTAGTGTTTTAACTTATCGCGGTATTAGTATTGATGAACTGGCGGAAAACGCTTCATATGAAGAAGTAGTTTATTTGCTCTGGTTTGGTAAATTGCCAAACCGGGCCGAATTAGCTGATTTAACCAACAAATTGCAACATAGCGCCGAACTACCCGAACAGGTAGTGCAAATGATAAAGCTTTTCCCCAAAGAAGCGCACCCGATGGATACTTTGCGGAGTGCAGTTTCGGCGCTGGGCCTGTACGACCCGGATACCGCCGATATGTCACGCGAGGCCCAGGTTCGCAAAGCGATTCGTCTAACGGCTCAAATCCCTAATATTGTAGCGGCCTGTTACCGGGTTAAAACCGGGCGTGAAATGGTTACGCCGCGCTCCGACCTCTCGATTGCGGCGAATTTCTTGTGGATGTTGGATGGCGAAGAGCCTGACCCGATTGCGATTAAAGCGATTGATACCGCCCTGGTGCTGCACGCTGACCATGAACTAAATGCTTCGACTTTTGCCGCCCGCGAAACTGTCAGCACCCTGACCGATATGCACAGTGGTACGGTCAGCGCTATCGGCTGTCTCAAAGGCCCGTTGCACGGTGGTGCTAACGAGGCGGTAATGAAGATGTTGCTCAAAATCGGGGATGTAGATAAAATTGACCAGTTTATCGAAGATGCGCTGGCGAACCGCGAGAAAATTATGGGCTTTGGGCATCGGGTCTACAAAAATGGCGACCCACGTGCCAAGCACTTGCGCCGCATGAGCCAGGATTTGGGCAAGCTCAAGGGCGATACGCGCTGGTACGAAATGTCCACCCGGATTGATGATGTAGTCACAAAAGAAAAAGGTCTGCTGCCCAACGTAGACTTTTATTCCGCCAGCACCTACTATATTTTGGGCATCCCGATTGAGTTGTTTACCCCGGTGTTTGCGTGCAGCCGTATTTCGGGCTGGCTGGCTCACATTATGGAGCAGTATGCCGACAACCGCTTGATTCGGCCTCGCGCTTTGTATACCGGCCCAACCGAACAACATTACGTGCCAATCGAGAAACGGGCTTAACAAAGTCTAGTCAGGTTGTTGGCCTAAACACAAGGCTATTCCGCTCAGGCTCAATATATAGCCTTCCAATAGGCGAACCCCTGTTAGGGTTCGCTTATTTTATGGTAAGTAAATCTAAAAAACTTGGACAACATCTTGACAAGATTGGTGAGAATGGTATAATTCTGGTTAAGATAGTTTAGAAACAATGAATCCAAAAATAGTAATAAGTCCAGACTTCCGTTCTTGTTACTAATAGTTCCCAAAGCTAGAAAGCAGGGCGGTATGGTAGAAGCGGCGCTCGATTTTCCAATCTATAGTATTAAAGCAGTCGCGCATATGGCCGGAATTACCGAGCCAACCCTTCGAGCCTGGGAAAAACGCTATAGTATTTTGACTCCGCAACGTACCGAAAGTGGACACCGTCGCTATACCCGTCGTGATATTTACCGGGTAATCTGGCTAAAGCGCCGACTGCAAGAAGGCATGTCTATCAGCCAGGCCAGCACGCTGCTGGAAACTCAATCGGCGGAGAGCTTGCTCGATAGTATGGAGCAGGAATTAAAAGCCTCCTCCAACGGCACTAGCGTCAAAACCAACGGGCGACGGCTCAATAGCAACAGCAACACTACCCTTATTGAATCCCCCAAAGCCAACGAAATCCGTTCTATTCCTGTATTGATAAATGAATTATTGGAATATTTGCTCGATTTTAATGAGATGGGAGCCGATCAGTTGTTAGCCGAGGCAATGGGCCTTTATTCACCCGAAGCAGTCTGTATTGACATCATCAGGCCGGTGCTGGTAGAAGTTGGCGAACGCTGGCTACGCAACGAAGTTACTATCGCCACCGAGCATTTCGCCAGTAATATTTGCCGTACCCGCCTCAATGCAATGATTGACTCGCTGCCACTGGTTAAAGACGGCCCACTTGTCCTGACGGCTTGCGGCCCAAGCGAGTTCCACGAACTAGGTATTGTCACTACTACCCTTTTTCTGCGGCGGCACGGGCGACGAGTGATTTATTTGGGCCAAAATGTGCCAGCCCTCGATTTTGAAAAAGATTTACGCCGATTGAAGCCCAGTCTGGTTGCCTTCAGCGCCTCGCGTACTGAAACCGCACTGGTGCTGGCCCACGAAATCTTGCCAGTGATTGAGCAGGTGCGGACTAACAATTTGCCTTCGCTAATTTTTGCTTACGCTGGTCGGGCTTTCATCGAAGAGCCTAGCCTCCACGACCTCTTTAGTGGTCAGGTCTATTTCGGCGACGATTCGCGTCAGACCGTCGCGCTGGTTGACCAATTGCTACCCCGCAACTAAATCTAGCTAAATTTACCTGCCCGATTACCCCACCTCAGTTGAAGTTGCATTTAAAAATGACAAAGACAAGGCCTTGTGGTAGGCTTTGTCATGACTCGTCCAGTAGCGAGGCCACTTTAAAACAGGGAGCGTAAAGTTATGGCATTACCGGCCAGAGCGATTGAAAAGACCCGATTTTATACTGACCACGAATTTGAAAATATGCCCGAATTTCATGAGCGTTACGAGCTAATAGAGGGAAGGTTGGTAAAGAAGCCCATGCCGGGGGAAGAACACGCCCAAATCGCTAATTTTATTAAAGAGCAATACACTCTGTTCGACCCAAACAAAAAGCTCGGCACGATGTTTATAGACCTAAGTACCAATCTTGGGCCAAACGATACGCCCATACCCGATGTAGCTTTTTGGACAGCCGAACGTAAGCCAAAACGCAGCAAAGGGGCAGCCCCAATACCTGACCTTGCCATCGAAGTCTTATCGGTCCACGACACCGATTCCCAAAAGCGCCGCGACGAAGCCATCGGTAAAGTAAGGCGCTATCAGGCTGCCGGAGTAAGAGCAGGCTGGGTAATTGACCCTAAAGCGAGGCGCGTCGAAATCTACCGACCCGGTCAGCTTGCGCCAATGGAAATATTAACCGAAAATACTACACTAGAAAACGAAGAAATGCTGCCGGGTTTCAAAATCAAGTTGAGCGAATTGTTTGATTATTAAGAAATAACCAAATTGGCGATTACCAGGGGGTAACAAGCTATGGCTGACCGCTTCGAGCAATTTACGGAACGCGCCCGCAAAGTGCTGACGCTGGCGCAAGAGGAATCGCAACGCTTCAACCATAAATATATCGGCACCGAGCATTTGTTGATTGCATTGCTGCGCGAAAAAGATGGAGTAGCCGGGCAGGTGCTGGCTAAACTTGGCTTAGAAGTAACCAGCTTACGAAGTAGGGTAGAAGCTATCACCGGGCGGGGCGAACGGGCGATAATGGGCGAAATCGGCTTGACACCACCCGCCAAACAAACCGTAGACCAGGCGATAGTCGAAGCGCGTAGCTTCAACCATAATTATATCGGGACAGAGCATTTGCTGTTGAGCTTGCTAAACGCCAAAGAAGGCACGGCCCTGGATGTACTTGAAAATTTGGGGATTGCACTTGAGACGATACGCGAACAAGTAATCGCGGTGATAAATCAACCGGGTTACGCTGGTTCGAGTTTAAACAGTACAAGTGAGCCAGTCGTACCAACTCAGGGAGAATTTGCCGCCACCGAACATCGGGAAGCCGCCGCCACTGCATCTGACCGCTTTGAGAAGTTCACCGAACGCGCCCGCAAAGTGCTGACGTTGGCCCAGGAAGAAGCCCAGCGTTTTAACCATAATTATATCGGGACGGAGCATTTGCTTCTAGGATTGGTGCGTGAGGGCGATGGAGTAGCGGCGCGGGTACTGCATAGTATGGGCGTAGAATTGCACAAGGTGCGAAGCGGGGTCGAATTTATTATTGGGCGGGGCGCGCGCGGGGTGACGGGCGAAATTGGCATGACTCCGCGCAGCAAAAAGGTAATTGAGTTGGCGGTAGATGAAGCCCGCCGCCTCAACCATCACTATATTGGCACCGAACATATTTTGCTTGGATTAATTCGTGAGGGTGAGGGGATTGCGGCGGGGGTACTTAACAGCCTGGGCGTTTCGCTGGACAACGTGCGTCTTCAAGTTATGCAAATACTGACGCAGAGTACTTATTCTGCCTCCGCTCCGAGTAGTTTTAGCACCGAGCCGAAGCCGCTAGAAAATGAGTCGTCTGAGTCTAACCTCGGTTCATTAAAGCGCATAATCCAACGCATTTTGGCAGGAGGCGATGCGCCTCTGGAATTGCGTCAGGTGTTGAGTATTTTGTTGGACAGTCTGCGGCAGGAAAAATTGGCGGCTATGAGCGCCCGAAATTTTCAATATTCATCATCTTTAGCTGAACTTGAACGTAATTTGCTCAAGCAGATGTTTAAGCTGAATGACGAAGAGAGCGGACACTCTGCCACTCGCTCTAGTACCCGCCAGGAGGAAACGGGCATGATGGGCGTGAGCCTGGTCGAACGGGCGAAGGCGGGCGAACTTGACCCATTAGTTGGACGAGAGCATGAAAGCGAACGGCTCTTGCAGATTTTGAGCCGACGGCATCACCCCCATGCTTTGCTGGTAGGCAAAAGCGGTGTGGGCAAGGCGGCGATTGTGCGCGGGTTGGCCCATGAACTCAGCCGTGGGTTGCCGCCAACCAGTTTGCCGTTATGGGATGTACTCTGGCTGGATTTAAGCGATTTTGTCACCTTCATAACGAAGCCGGGCGAACTGGCAGCGCTGCTGGGCCGGAAGAAGCAGCCGTTGGTACTGTTTATGACCCAATTTAACCGATTGGTCGAGTTCGCCAATTCCGAAAATTGTTTGATAGCACTCTACGATTTTATAAATCACCCTGGCGTGCGGCTGGTCGGCACTACCACTCCGGCAGGCTACGAGCGCATCAGGCACATAGATGAGACCCTGGCGCACCGTTTCCAGCTCATCCAGGTAGCCGAGACGGACGAGACGGCAACGCTAGAAATTTTGCGCGGTGTAAAATTGCGCTACGAGCAGCATTATAACTTGCAAATCGAAGATAGTGCCATCGAAATTGCGCTGGCCCTTTCCCAAAAATATGTGAGCGGCTCGGCACAACCCAGCAAAGCACTGGATTTGCTGGACGAAGCGTGCAGTCTGGTGGCAGTGCGGCGTAGTTCCGGCTCAAGCAAAACCAATCCAACTGAAGGCGAAGAACAGTCAGCACCAGAAAAAGACGCAAAGCAACAAGTTTTCGAGTCGCTCGTAACCGACTATAATGTAGTCGAAGTAGTCGCCGAAAACACGGGCAAATCCATCGCTGCAATCAGGCAAGAGTTAAATTAGTTTTGAATTTTGAGTTTTGAGTTTTGAGTTTTGAATTAAATGCGGAACACAGATGGACACAGAGAACCACCACCCTTCGGGCGTGAACACGGATTTTTTGAAATTTGAAACTAGATTAGATTGCTGAAATTGAGATTGGTACGCCAGTGAAGAACGCCCTGGAATGAATTCCGGGGCGGGCCAACACCAAATACCAATTTCGGGCTTAACTATTTCTTTGAACTTTGAACTTTGAACTTTGAACTTTGAACTATTCAGGAAAAATTATGGCGGATGCACAGATTTTTGTGTTGGTGGAACATCGGGACGGGGAGTTGTTGAAGCCGTCGCTGGAAGCGCTGGGCGAGGCGCTGGATATGGCGGAAGCGGCGGGCGAGAACGGGCCGGAGGTAGTGGCGGTATTGCTGATGGGGGAAATCGAGGACGCAGCCCCCTCCTACAACGAGAATGGGGAGGCGCGGGAACATCGAGGGCAGAGCCAACTCCTACAGAATGAGGTACAGGAAAATCGAGGGCGCAGCCCCCTCCTACAAAATCAGTTGGCGAAATATGGGCCGCACAAAATTATTGCGGTGCAGCACCCCGCCCTGCAAAATTTTAGCGCCGATGCCTGGGCCAGTGCTTTATTACAAGCCGTTCAGTCCTCAGTCCTGGCTGCATCAGCCCACCCGACGGGGTGCAGTTCTCAGTCCTTTTCCTGCTTTCTGCTTTCTGCTACGCCGAACGGGAAGGAGCTTGCGCCTCGGCTGGCGGTATTGCTTGGGGCGGGGTTGGTGGCGGATAGCGTGCGAGTGCGCTGGGAGCGGGGGGGCGGGGGTCAGGCCGAGATTGGGGCGACGGTGCCGCTTTATGGGGATAGAGTGTATAGCCAGCAGCAAATAACTGGCCCAAAGGCGGTGGTCACTTTCAGGCCGGGTGCGCGTGGGCCAGACCGGGCGGGCGAACGCGGAAACGCTATGCCTGAAATAATCGAGGTGCGGCCCGAATTGAACGCGATAAGAGCCGGGACGCAGCACCTGAAGTATGTTCCGGCTGACCCGCGCACGGTGACGCTTTCGGAAGCCGAAAAAATTGTCTGTGGCGGCGCGGGCGTTGGGCAGGAGCGCTTCGAGATGATGTGGCAACTGGCGGACGAGTTGGGTGCCGCAGTTGGCGGTACTCGGGTGGCGGTAGATAAAGGCTGGCTGGATTGTGACAGGCAAATCGGGCAGACCGGGCAGGTGGTTGCGCCGCGCCTGTTCGTAAGTTGCGGCACGAGCGGAGCGAGCCAGCACGTCACTGGCATGAAAGATGCCCGCACTATTGTAGTCATCAATAGTGACCGAAACGCCCCGATGTTTTCGCTGGCGGATATTGGGGTAGTGGGTAATGT
>JBBQXW010000253.1:0-10719 GCA_038209275.1 Chloroflexia bacterium
TTCACGGAATTATTACCGAGCGTGGGATTGCTCGCCCGCCTTTCGAGCAAAGTATCCCAGCCTTATTTTCAGCTAACGCTTTGAATACAAGTTCATCCTACAAA
This sequence comes from Chloroflexia bacterium, assembly GCA_038209275.1. Taxonomy (GTDB): domain Bacteria; phylum Chloroflexota; class Chloroflexia; order Chloroheliales; family Chloroheliaceae; genus L227-5C. The sequence goes on from JBBQXW010000253.1 coordinate 105, forward strand.
CCTGACACTACTAACGGTAATAGAAAATAATCGTAAATCGTAAATCGTAAATCGTAAATCGTAAATCGTAAATCGCTTCAGGAGGAGTAATGTCCATTCTAGTCACCGGCTCACTGGCCTATGACCATATTATGAACTTTCCGGGTTATTACAAAGAGCATATTCTGCCCGACAAGATTCATGTGCTGAACGTATCTTTTCTGGTGCAGGGCTTGCGAAAGCAGCGCGGCGGCACCGCCACCAACATTGCCTACAGTCTCAGCCTTTTGCAGGAAAAAACCGCTATCATGGGTACAGTCGGTTCTGATTTTGCCGATTATCGGGCCTGGCTGGAAGAGCGCGGTATTGATACCCACGCTATCAAAGTAATTCCTGACGAATTCACTGCTTCCTGCTTCATTATGACCGACTTGACGGGCAACCAGATTACCGGGTTCTACCCCGGCGCGATGAGCTATGCCCACAAGCTAAAGTTAGCCGATTTTAACTTGGTCGAAGTGCAAATGGCGGTGGTCGCCCCGAACGACCCGCAGGCAATGGTCGAACACATTCGAGAGTGCCGCAAGGCTGGTATTCCTTACCTGTTTGACCCCGGTCAGCAATCCCTCAATATGAACGAAGAGCAATTGATTGAGGGCTTCCAGGGCGCTAATGCCATTATCGGCAACGACTACGAGCTGGAAATGATTTTGAACAAGACTGGCTATACCCCCGAAAAGCTGCTCGAAGTCGCCGGGATGGTGGTTATTACCAAAGGCGCACAGGGTTCGACCATTATGACCCGCGAACGCACAGTAGAAATTCCGCCCGCTCCGGCCCGCGAAGTGGTAGACCCAACCGGGGCTGGCGACGCATACCGCGCTGGTATTATCAAAGGCTTGACGCGCGGCTACACGCCTGAACTAATGGGTCGCATTGCGGCACTGGCTGCGACTTATTGCGTGGAGAATTACGGCACGATGGGCTATAGCTATACGCCCAGCGAATTTGCCGCCCGCTTTAGCGAAACTTTTGGCGAGAGCGCCGAAGGAGTGTTTCAAGCCACCGAGAAGCAAATCAGCGGGCTGGCTGTCTAAAAATGATTAAGATTTTCGCTTGTATCCAGGCTAAAATCTCAAACTTTCCTGGTTTTTGAAATTTTTTGCAAAAAATTTCAAAAACCAGGAAAAGAACTCCTGTTGGAAAATTTTTTTGCAAAAAAATTTTCCAACAGCCCAAAGAAAAAGCGAAAATTTTGGTAGGCAAGAAAAATCCTGAAACGATAAAATAAATTAAGGAGCTTTTAGCAGAATGACCCAAACCAATACGAACTATGATGTAAAAGATATGGCGCTGGCCCAAAAGGGGCGTGACCGTATCGCCTGGGCCGCGATTGAAATGCCGGTACTAAAGCTGGTGCGCGAACGTTTCGAGCGTGAGAAGCCGCTCAACGGACTGCGACTGGGCTGTTGTTTGCACATTACCACCGAAACCGCCAATTTGTTGTTGACCCTTCAGGCGGGCGGCGCGCTGGTAACGGCTTGCGCCTCCAATCCACTCAGCACCCAGGACGATGTTGCCGCCGCACTGGTCGAGTTTGGTATCCCAACCTACGCTATTAAAGGCGAAGATAACGCCACTTATTACAGGCACCTGGATGCGGTGCTGGACACTCGCCCCAATCAAACGATGGACGATGGCTGCGATTTGGTTTCGCGGTTGCACCAGGAGCGCCCGCACCAGATTGCCGATGTGCAGGGCGGCACCGAAGAGACTACTACCGGCGTTATTCGCTTGAAGGCGATGGAGAAAGACGGCGCACTGAAATTCCCTATCGTCGCCGTAAATGAAGCCGATACCAAGCACATGTTCGACAATCGCTATGGCACCGGCCAATCCACCCTGGACGGTCTGTTGCGGGCGACCAACGTGCTGCTGGCGGGCAAAACTTTTGTGGTTGGCGGCTACGGTTGGTGTGGTAAAGGTCTGGCAAGCCGGGCCAGAGGCATGGGCGCACACGTAATCGTCACCGAAGTTGACCCGATTCGCGCCCTTGAAGCGATAATGGATGGCTTTCAGGTAATGACCCTCGAAGAAGCCGCCCCCAAAGCCGATATTGTGATTACTGTGACGGGCAACCTGAACGTGGTAGACCGTCAGATTCGCAAGCTGAAGGACGGCTGCCTTATAGCCAATAGCGGTCACTTCAACGACGAAATCAACATTGGCTTTTTGGACGAACTCAGCGAGTCCCGCCGCATGGTGCGTGAGTTCGTGGAAGAATTCAAAATGTTCGATGGTCGCAAGCTTTATTTGCTGGCGGATGGTCGCTTGCTGAACCTGTCCGCCGCCGAAGGCCACCCCGCCGCCGTAATGGATATGAGCTTCGCTAATCAGGCGCTGAGTGCCGAGTGGGTTGCCCAGCAGCACAGCGTTTTGAAGCCGAGCGTATATATTGTCCCCCGCGAAATTGATGAGGAAATCGCCCGCCTCAAGCTCAAGGCCATGGGCGTTTCGATTGACGTACTAAGCGATGAGCAGAAAACCTATCTGGCAAGCTGGCAGAGCGGAACTTAAGGAGTTTTGAATTTTGAATTTTGAGTTGAAATTCCTTAATTCAAAACTCAAAATTCAAAATTCAAAATTATTGAAAGAAGGAGAAGTAAAAATAAAATGTCCAACACGTTTATGAATTCGCCTCAGATTTTTTTGACGAGTGAGAGTGTGACTGAGGGCCACCCCGATAAGCTCTGCGACCAGGTTAGTGACGCGGTGCTAGATGCTATTTTTGAGCAAGACCCCAACGCCCGTGTTGCCTGCGAAACGGCTACTACTACCGGGCTGGTACTGGTGGCGGGCGAAATTACCACCACCGCCTACGTCAATATTGACCAGATTACCCGCGATACCATCCGCAATATTGGGTATACCAGCGCCGATTATGGCTTTGATTACCAGACCTGCGGTATTATTGTTTCGATTAAAGAGCAAAGCCCCGATATTGCTCAGGGGGTCAATCAGGCGCTAGAATCGAAGCGAGGCGATATAAGCGAAGAAGAAATCGAGTCCATTGGCGCGGGCGACCAGGGTATGATGATTGGTTTTGCTTGCAACGAAACCCCCGAACTGATGCCGCTTTCGATTTCGCTGGCCCACCGCATTAGCCGCCGCCTGGCCGAAGCCCGCAAGAGTGGTCAGCTTTCCTACTTGCGGCCCGACGGCAAATCGCAGGTGACGGTAGAATATAGCTATGGCAAGCCAGTGCGGGTGGACGCAGTAGTGGTCTCGGCCCAGCACGACCCGGCGGTTTTGCACGAAGAGATTGAGCGCGACATAATCGAGAAAGTTATTAAATCGGTAATACCTGACGAATTACTCGATAGCAACACCAAGTTCTTTGTCAACCCGACGGGCCGCTTCGTAGTTGGTGGGCCGATGGGCGATGCTGGTTTGACCGGACGCAAGATTATTGTAGATACCTACGGCGGTATTGCCCGGCACGGTGGCGGCGCGTTCAGTGGCAAAGACCCGACAAAGGTAGACCGTTCTGCCGCTTACGCCGTCCGCTACGTCGCCAAGAATATTGTGGCGGCGGGTCTGGCTGACCGGGTAGAGCTTCAGGTTTCCTATGCTATCGGCGTGGCCCGGCCCATTTCGCTGATGGTCGAAACTTACGGCACGGGCAAAGTCAGCGACGAGATAATTCTGGAACTGGTCAAGAAGCACTTTGACCTCCGCCCGGCTGGAATTATCAAGAGCCTCGATTTGCGCCGACCAATTTACAGGCAGACCGCCGCTTACGGTCACTTCGGACGCACCGACCTCGATTTGCCCTGGGAGCGCACCGACAAAGCCGCCATGCTGCGGGCCGAAGCCGGATTAGAAAGCCCGGTTGCGGCACGATAAGAATTTTGAGTTTTGAATTTTGAATTTTGAATTTTGAGTTAAAATAACGGGTAGGGAGGTGGTTGGAGGTTTTTGACCATGTTCTTGCCCATTATTTTTGTAGTCAGAACTTTCGCTTTGTCCGCTATATAAAGTAGTAGCGATTTGCCCAACCGGGCCACTGGCTGCAATCGCTTTCGGATGTAACAAAACAAAGCGATTGATGCCCCTAAAAAAAATAGACCGCAAATGTAGAGGCAGGGTCTCCCTATAAGTATAAGGTTAAGCTTTTCACAAACCGATTTTGAGGCTGCCACGGTTAAAATCGGTCATGGCTGAGTTTTTCGTAGGGGCGAATCGCATACGCCCTTTTTGACCTGGCCTAGTGTTCAAGGGCGTATGCGATTCGCCCCTACGAAATTTACCTCTACCAATTTAGGCACTCCTGTTATTTGAATTATACTGCCTTTAGTACCAGCCCTGTATCCAGTGGGTTTTAAACCACTTGAGCGACGTAGCCCGGAATTCGGCCCGTAGGGTTGTCCAGGGCGAACTGCACAGGCGTACCAAATAGGCATTCCAAAATTTGAGATGCTGCCAAAATTGGCTATAAGAATAAGGGTTGGTGTTATGCAAAGTTGTGCTATAATAATTTTATAGTTGCTTTTCTTATTTTTATCTTATTGGGTATCTTATCAGGTAATATCGGGATTTGACCACTAGCGAGGAACTGATGATGCAGTTTGGCGATGAGCGCGGAAGAATTGATGAGGTAATTGCCCTGGCGGAAGCGGGCAATCGAAGTGGGGCGCGCAGGCTGGTATTGGAAATAATCCAGCAAAACCCCGATGATGTAGTAGCCTTGCTCTGGTTGGCTTATACTTCCGAACGGGTAGAAGAAGTGGAAGTAGTCTTAAACCGGGTACTCTCGCTTGACCCCGGCAACGAGAAAGCGCTGGAATGGCAAACGCTCGTCCGGCAAAAGCAAGAGCGAATGCGGGCTGGACAGACTGGCACATTATCACCGCTGCCGCCTATTCCTCCGGCAGCACTCCCGACCCGGCCCTATTACCAACCACAAGATACAACGCCCCGCCTCAATTCTGGTTCTACCCAGCCTTATTACATTCAGCCCCAACCACCGATTACTCAATCTTATATTGCGCCTGTTTCGCCAACTGGCAACTACACCCCCCAACCTTACCAGCCCAATCAGCAACCTCTAGCTCCCTGGACACCGCAGACCCAGTATCAGGTGACAGTCGAGCCAGGGCCGCGCTCAACTCCTATGCTGCCTTACGTCCAGCCTCATGTTGCCGCGCCGGGAAAACCAAAGCGGCACTGGTGGTTGGTCGGGCTAATCGGATTAATTCTGATAGGGGCAATCGCCGCGCTGGTTTTTGTACTTGCGACACCGCCAAAATCAACCGTGGCCTTATCCGACTATCGCCTTTTTACCAACCTGGATGAACTGGTTAAAGACGGTTTCCCAAATGAACGAATAGCGGTGGAAACCAAATTTATGGGCGGTTACAACAAAGATTCGCAAGGTACTTACCTGCTTACCCTCACCAGCGAAAGTAAAACACCTATTATTGTACAGTGGAACGAAGCTGTCGCTTCTATGAGTAATTTGCGGCCCGGTCAGTTCATTACTATTTACGGTGTCTGGATTGGTGTTAGTAGCGGCAAAGGTGCGCTCAGAGTAGAAAAAGTGGTAAACTCTAGCAGCTAAAATCATTCTTACCTCATAAATAAAACACCTCAACTTATTTCGTTGCAGCAAAATAAGCTGAGGTGTTTTTACTCTCAACTTTAGTTCAAAAAACTAATTTATTTGTAGCGGAAAGTGATGCGTCCGCGCGTCAGGTCGTAAGGCGAAAGTTCAATCACTACCCGGTCGCCCGGTAGAATACGAATAAAATTCTTACGCATTTTGCCACTAATATGGCCTAACACAGTATGCCCGTTTTCAAGCACTACCTGGAACATTGCGTTGGGCAACGCTTCGGTAATTTTACCTTCAACCGCAATCGCATCTTTTTTTGACTCCCTAATAAATGGGCCAGGACTGTTAGTAGAGGGAGTATTAGTGGGCGGACCGCCACCACCAGGACGAGACCGATTATTATTGCCCGAAGGCCGATTATTATTCTTACCTGCCAATAGTTTTCTCCTCCTCGTAATATTTATAACTCGAAAGAGACGGCCCGTTTAAATCAACGGGCCGCATCTTGTAAAATCTTCTAGTAGCGACCACCACCGCCGCCACCACCACTTCGGCGACCACCACCGCCGCCGCCGCCACCATAACCACCGCCGCCACCGCTGCGGTCGCCATAGCCACCACCGCCGCCGCCATAGCCACCACCGCCGCCGCCGCCGCGATAGCCACCGCCACCACCGCCGCCGCCACGGTCGGTCTGGGGACGCGCTTCGTTAACGGTAATCGTGCGGCCCTCAAACTCGGTGCCGTTGAACAAATTAATCGCCTGCAAAGCTTCATTATCGGTACTCATCTCAACAAAGCCAAAGCCTTTGCCGCGCCCGGTTTCGCGGTCAGTAATAATTCTCACTGAATCAACCAGCCCAGCCTGCGAAAATAGATTCTCCAGGCTCGCCTCGCTCGTGCCATAAGAGAGGCCGCCTACATATAACTTCTTACCCACTTGGTAATTCCCTTTCTCGAAAACTTAAAATCTCAATTAGATGCAAAGGAATTTAAGGCTCATAACTGCTGGCATCGTAAAATCTCACAGACATCAACAACGTTCATAGCGAACGTTCCATAGCAGGAACCTGAAAGAGAAAGCAGAAACTCAGAAGAGGATTAGAAGCAGCAAATCCAACAACACGGATTTAAATTCAGCAGACTCTAAAGCGCACTATGCCGGTTTCAGACAGGCTCATATTTACCGTTATTTACTTTGCGAACTAATTATACTACGTCCAAATATAATTTGCAATCCGGGAAAGCTGCTTTGCAATAACTAAAAGAATGAAGTAATTGGTGATAATTGCTCTAAAAGAATCGGTAATCACTCCGCCGATGCTCTTATGGTAGAATAGAAAGAACAGAGACTATGCAACAACCCCAGGCAGGCGGTTCCAACTGTTTTATAGCGCTTTTTTCAGGCTTTTAAATTGAGGAGGAGAAAGACCATGACTTCGAGTGTCAATCTAAATAGCGTCTTTAGCCCTAAAAAGATTTCGATTGAAAGTAATATTCCGGCCTGGGATAACGTTCCAGCCCAGACCCAACAACTGGCCCTGGCGGTGGGCGAATCTGGGAGTGCCGCGGCTCCGCCGGAACGCACTTTCTTAATGGTACACGGCATAACTGCCAATTTGCATTTTTGGGATGTGATAGCGCGGGCGCTGCTGCAAACCAGCCCCGAACCGTTGCGAATTATTGCCCTCGATTTGCGCGGGCGTGGCGATAGCGACAAACCCGACCAGCCCTACAGCATGGCAGTACACGCGGCAGATATAGCGGGTCTGCTAAACGCCCTGGGAATTAGTGAGCCAATTAATTATGTCGGTCATTCGCTGGGAGCGCATATTGGTACAGTTTTCGCCAGCAGCTACCCCGAACGAGTACGTCGTTTGGTATTAATTGATGGCGGGGCGCGGCTTCCCAGCGACGTTGGCGAGAGTATCGCCCCAGCCCTGCGGCGCGTCGGTCAGCTTTTTGCCAGCTACGAAGAGTATGTTGCGCCGCTCAAAGCTTCGGGAGTATGGGGCGAGTGGAACGAAGATATAGAGCGAATTTACCGTTATGATTCGCACTCTATCGAAGCTGGCGTGATGTCGAAGGTTAGTAAACCAGCAATAGACCAGGAACTTTTGCATATTGGCGCTTTTTACCGTAGCGTAAATAGCCTGTATCCAGCAATTAAAGCGCCAACCCTGATTGCCCGTGCGCCCGTACCAGTGGCCCAACCGCTCAGTCCTTTTTTACCTTCAGAAACCATCGAAATCATGACCCGAACCATTGGCGGCGGGGCGCGAGTAGTGGAAGTAGCTGGAACTAACCACTACACCATTGTTACCCAGCCTTCGCCCGAAATGATTGCAGGTATACTGGGTTAAAAGGAGTGCAGACGATGAGCTATTTTATGGGCATTGATATTGGCACCACCGGGGCGCGGGCGATTGTGGTAGATGGCGAAACCGGGCGGGTGGTAGCCGGAGCAACCTCGGAGTACCCACTCTATACGCCACAGCCGTTATGGGCCGAGCAAGACCCGGCGGACTGGTGGCGCGGCACGGTAGAGGCGGTGCGCGGCGCACTTGAGCAGGGCCGCATGGCGATTGGGCCAACTTTTGAAGTGGCGGCAGTTGGTTTATCGGGGCAAATGCACGGGGTGGTGCTGCTGGATGAGCAAGGCGAAGTGCTTGGCCCTTCCTTAATCTGGTGCGATGGGCGTAGCCAGGAACAATGCGAATATATTACCGAGACTATTGGGGCGGAACGCTTGATTGAACTGACCTCAAACCCGGCACTGGTCGGCTTTAGCGCCCCGAAATTGCTCTGGTTGCGCGACCATCGCCCCGAACACTTTAACCGGGCCGCCCATTTTCTGCTGCCCAAAGATTTTATCCGCTACAAGCTAACAGGCGAATACGCTTCGGAAGTTTCGGATGCCAGTGGCACGCTGCTTTTTGATGTGGAGAACCGTAAGTGGAGCGAATGGGTTTTGCGGTTGCTCGAAATTGACGGGTCGCTCTTGCCCCAGGTGTACGAGTCGTTTGAGGTAAGCGCCCAAATTTCGGCGGAAGCGGCGACGGCTACCGGGCTATCGGCAGGAACGCCCGTCGTGGGCGGCGGCGGCGACCAGGCGGCGGGCGCGGTAGGCAATGGCATTGTTCGGCCCGGCCTGGTCAGTAGCACCATCGGGTCGAGCGGGGTAGTTTTTGCCCATGCCGATAGACCAGTGCGCGACGCGGGCGGGCGAGTACATACTTTCTGCCATGCTGTGCCGGGGGCGTGGCACGTAATGGGCGTGACGCAGGGTGCGGGCCTGTCGTTGCGCTGGTTCAGAGACGAGATAGCCGGGCCATTTGAGAAAGCGGCAGCACAGGCGATGGGCGAAGATATTTATGCCATCCTGACCAAACAAGCAGCAGAAGCCCCGCCCGGCTCGGACGGCCTGATTTTCCTGCCCTATCTAATGGGCGAACGCACCCCAATTCTTGACCCGCAGGCGCGTGGCGTTTGGTTCGGCCTGACTGCCGCCCACAAGCGCGAACACCTGATTCGCTCGGTGCTAGAAGGAGTAGCCTACAGTTTGCAGGATTGTCTGGCTATTTTGCTGGAAATGGGTTTACCCGTCGAGGAGATTCGGGCCAGTGGCGGCGGCGGCAAGAGCGAACTATGGCGCAAAATTCAGGCCGATGTCTTTGGGCGCGAAGTTGTGACGGTCAATGCCACCGAAGGCCCGGCTTATGGCGCGGCACTATTGGCAGGGGTCGGCGTGGGTTTCTGGCCTTCGGTTGAGGCGGCTTGCGATGCCACCATCACCGTCACCACCCGCACTACGCCCGATGCCGAAGCCAGCGCCGTTTATCAGCGCTATTACCCGCTCTACGGTGAACTTTACCGCCGCTTGAAGCCTCTCTACCCGCAGTTGTAACTTGATTCGGCGTAGGGGCGAATCGCATACGCCCGTTTGACCCGGCTGTGTGTTCAAGGGCGTATATCATTCGCCCCTACCCAAAGTAGTTGAAGGTGGGATATAATTCACAGGCTCGATTTCTCGGTAGGGGCGAGGTCTCCTCGCCCTTGAACGCTAACTCTGATCAACAAGGATTGGGAAACTCAACCCCTACCGAACCTGGAGTTGACCCAGCCAATTATGACTCATTTTCAGTTTCTTTAAGTGATATTGGTCTAAAGTTCGCCCTGTAACAAGCCCGTCACGATAAAACAAATTGCGGCGGCGTAAAGCGCGATAATCCCCTCAATTCCTAAATGCAGCCAGAAATGCGGGTCGGCAAGACTGGCTGTATAGTTCTCTCCGGCGATATGCCCAAAATGCCAGACTAAAGCACACCCCAAACCGAACGCCAGCGCAGCCCAGGCGCGACGCTGGCGTTTTCTAGCGCGTTCGGCTCGTTGACGGGGTAGTCGGCGGCGTTTGCGCCACCCGGCTACCTCTATCATTTCGTTGTCCAGGGTTTCCTTATTGCTCAATACTACTTAGCTTTTGCCAGGAAGATTAAAAATTGGCTTGCTGTTAAACTGAAAGACCTTGCTAGTATCGCTATTGACGAAGCGGGTTTGCAAGCGCGGAATCAGCGTGTTCGGTAGCGGCGCGAAACCGGGCGGTAGATTTTCGGTTTTCTGCCCGTCGTGAATAGCCCACCACAAGAAATTAGCCAGCGCCTGCGCTTTTTCTGCCGACGGGCCGGGCATTTTGCCAAAATCCTTCCAGACAATAATCCAGGTAAACCCGGCAATCGGGTAAGCGTTTTCGCCCTCGGCGTTCACTACAAAGATACGGAAATCGTCGGGGATAGCGACACCGCGTGCCGCCGCCGTAACCGTTTCTACAGTTGGGCGAATGTAGCGTCCGCTCTGGTTGCGAATGCTGGCATATTTCAATTCAAGCGCATCCGCCGCCCCCTGGTCAATATAGCCAATTGCACCATCGCGCCCCTTGATTGCCGCCCCGACCTCGTCGTTAGTTGGGCCTTCTATTTGTCCAAAGGTGGGCCATTTCGGAGCGCCGCCCGGCCCAACCTTTTC
>JBBQXW010000254.1:0-10698 GCA_038209275.1 Chloroflexia bacterium
CGGCTGGTTTGGCGAACTAAAGCTGACCGTAAATTGGCCCGGTCAACCTTGAAAACATCCAGCGAGTCTGGGGAGAGGCCGTTTTGCTCAAAAAAATTCATGGCTGCGCCCTCCACAAGGGATTATTTATATAAAGATTAATATTTCGTGTCAGTCAGTCCGGTAAAAGTAGCGATTCGATTCATCCATCCGGGATGAGAAGGTAAGTAAGCGTGCGCCAGAGGTCAAGAGGGTAATCGAAATTGGGCGTTCTAGTATAATAATAGCAAGAGTTGTACCGTTCTTACTTACCTGCATATATAACGGGCAGAGAGCGAAACGGTTTTACTTATTTTGATTAGATTTATATTAATATTTCCCGTCAGGCCATATTTATGACAATAGCTTTGTACTATTTCATACTCCTGTTCGCGCCAGTTTTGGTTTATTTATTGTAAAGGTAGCAAGAGGAAAAGAAAAGAGCCATCCTCTGTGTAAGGCATGGCCCTTTGGTACTGTTTTTTGAAATTTGCCTTTATTTGGTAGGGGCGTAATTTATTGCACCCAACTGGGTTTGATGAATCAAACCCCTACCAATGTTACCGGGCGGTACGAGCCAGATTCTGAACGGCGGTATAGGAAGGCCGTTTTGAACCGTCTCGGCGCAACAGCGACCAACCGACTTTTTCGTCGTTGGGGTTGCTGGTTACGGTAGGCAAGGAGAAGTTGAGGTTCCAGAGCATCATTACGCCCATCCAGGGATATTCCTGGGCCGCCTTCTGGTAGGCACGAGCGATATATTGAGCCTGCAAATCCTCAGTCACATAGCGACCGTACTCGTAGCCGGGCGCGGGCGACGCAGTGCTGTACCAACCGAACTCGGTCAACCACATCTGCTTGGCACTATCGCCGTTGTCTTCCATTACCTTACGCAGTTGCTCAATGCGGCGGAAGTAGAAACTGCCGTCGTCTTGCCAACCGGGGCCAGGGCCGGGGTTGCTGGGCCACATCGTGTCGGGCGGGTTCAGGTTCGAGCCGGGGTGCGCGCCCATTACATCGAAGTAACCTTTGATTTCGCCACCGTTGAAGGCGTAAAGTTGCTGCAAATATTTTACGTCGTCAATCGCGTTGTTAGGGTCGTTCACGCCGGTAGGCGAAAGCGCACCCAGCACTACGAAAGAATACTGGTCAGCCGCTTTGATGGCGTTGTAGGATTTTTGGGCTAACCGAACGTATTTGCCAACTGAAATTGGTCGGCCCGCTTCGCTTGCCAAATTCTGCTCGTTCCAAACTTCGTAAGCCTCGACTTTACCTTTATAGCGGTTTGCCAGGGCGTACATAAAGCGGGCAAAATCGTTCGGGTCTTCCGCAAAACCACCGTTAGGAGCATAGAAACTCGGCGCACCAACGGGACTGAGCATAATATGAATATTGTTGGCATAGAGGCTATTGACGATATTATCTACTTCACCCCAGTTCCAACGGCTCGAATCGCCCCGTGTGTCGCTGCCTTCAATATCTTTCCAGGTAATTTGCTGGCGAACCCAGCGCATCCCCAAATCGTTAACCCAACCAGTTACTTGATTGCGATCAACATAGAATAGATGGGCATTGATGCCATAGCCCAAACCGGGTACTTTCAAAGGCGCGTTTGGTGCGGGCGTACCCATGTTGCCGTTCGGGTAGCGCCATCGGAAATAATGCGCGCCAACGTTGCCCATTTCTACCCGGAATTCGACGCTATTGCTAGGAGTGAAGGTCAGTACCCGGCGCTCGAACGCTTGCACCAGCACATCCTTCTCTACTCCGGCAACCACCGCCCTTGTCCAGTAAGCTTCGGTAATGGGCAGACCCATCGCATAAATCCAGTCAAAAACCTTGCCGGTGCGAACGACAGTATTATTATCGGCGGCAAGTACCGGGCCGACCTGGTTCATGTAATCCCAAAGAGCTTTAGGGATATTGTGGCCCAGATTATCATCCCAGTAGGCGATTTCCGCACCGGGAGTACTGCCCAGTGTAGGATTGCTGCCAATCGTACCGTTTTTATCAATGGTGGCGGATACGCGGCTGCCGAGTTGGGCGGGCTTGCGCTGCGCGGCGGTAGAAGCCTGGTCGAGCGCGGCTACGTTGCGGAACGAAGCATAGGTGGGGCTGTTCGGATTATTCTGAATTGGGTCGCCCGCTACCGGCACACTATCTGCCGGACTAAGCTGAGTAAAACGAGTATCGCTATCCTGACGCTGCCCACTGATAAGTTCTTTGACCAACAAGCCGTTTGTTACATAGTCGCCGTTGGTAGGATTGGCGAAAGGATTATTAATTTCCATTCGACTCTTGTCGAAATATTGAACGTGGCGTACCTGGTTGGGCGAGTCAAAATAACGCTCAAAGCCATCCGAAATGCGGGCTGGCCCCCATAGATAGCTGCGCTTGACCGCCCCAATATCTACTAACTGGTCAGTCTTAATCCAGACTTTCTGGATTGCAGGCGAAAAAAAATCAGGCGCAGCACTGGCGGTTGGAACTGAAAACGCACCAAAGCTCATGCTGGCTGATAAGAGCGGACTGAAGGCGCTCAACATTACCGCGATTAGAGCAGCGGCAAGGGCTAACCTTTTCTTCACGAGGACCTCCTAATGCTATGCTGTAAGTTTGCGAAAGCAGGTTGGGGCTATACTAACCCAAAGTGATTCGCCAGGAATCAACAACGAGGCGAGTCTAACATACCCTCCCTGGTTTGTCTACTCAGCTTTAACGCTCGACTACGCCTGGGAATCATCGAATTTAACTTTCTGTCGTACTCAGCCAGGCTTTGATAAATCAAACCCCTACCTGGTCAGGTTTATAGCTAATCATCCCTAACTATATAATGCGGCAGGAACGGTGCGGTTGCGCTTTTTTATTCCATGTCTTAACATTGTTATTGTTCTAATAAACGAGGTCAACCAAATAAATGACAAAATCAGAAAAAGAGCAAAAATTTGAACAACTGGTTCAAAAATTTGAACCAGAGAGCAAGCTGCTTCGCGCCTGGGAACTGAAAGGTGGAGTTTCGGCCCAGGTGACGGCGCTTGAGCTTGAGCAAGCCGATGGTCAGATTAAAAAAGTGGTAGTACGTCAATACGGCGCGGCGAACCTTCGGCAAAACCCTCAGATAGCGGCAGATGAATTTAAGCTCCTGCAAATATTGCAATCAGTCGGGATAGCCGCGCCAACGCCGCTTTATTTTGACCAATCTGGCGAAATTTTTGCTACGCCATATCTGGTGATTGAATATATTGAAGGCAAATCGGAGTTTGCCCCGGCTAATTTAGCCGATTTCCTCTTTCAAGCCGCTACCCAGCTATCCAATATTCATAAAATAGATTACCAAAAGCTGAACTTATCTTTTCTACCCAGCCAGACCGAAATTTACACTGAAAAAGTGAAAAACCGTCCGGCTCAACTGGATGAATCGCTGGACGAGGGGCATATCCGGGATATTTTGGAAGCGGTCTGGCCCTTGCCGCAACCCAATAAAGCGGTATTGCTACACGGAGATTTCTGGCCCGGCAACTTATTATGGGAAAACGGGCAGCTTGTGGCGGTGATAGATTGGGAAGATGCGGCAACAGGCGACCCACTGGCCGATTTAGCCAACACCAGACTAGAAATTTTGTGGGCCTTTGGCAGCGAGGCAATGCACAATTTCACCCAGCACTATAAATCAATGATAACGCTTGATTTCACAAATCTGCCTTACTGGGATTTATTTGCCGCCTTGCGTCCGGCTTCCAAAATTAGCGAATGGGCTGCCGACGAAGCTACCGAAAAAGCTATGCGAGAAGGCCACAAACTCTTCATCACTCAGGCAATTAAAAAGTTTTGAGAAATTTTTGCAAAAATTTCTCAAAACTTTTTAATTGCCTCAATATAAGGGAAAGTCCTGTGTTATAATAAGGCAATTTTAGAACTGATTTGGAGAAAGCTTGAGAAGAACGGAAGAGCGCAAGGAGAGGTCAGCCCGGAATGAACACTATCCCAAACGCCGGTTACAGCTTTACATTACGGCTGGAAATTCCCAATAAAGTTGGCGTGCTGGCCCAGGTAATGTCGGCTATTAGCGAAGCGGGCGGCGATGTTGGCGCAATAGACATTGTGCAGGCCGGACGTGAAGCAATTATCCGCGATGTTACAGTATCGGCAGGCGATGAAGCCCATTCGCAAGACATCGTGGATAAAGTACGCAAACTGACCGAAGTGCGGGTAATTAATGTAAGTGACCGCACCTTTTTGTTGCATCTGGGCGGCAAAATTAGTATAACTGGCAAAATCCCCCTTAAAACTCGCGACCAGTTAAGCATGGCCTACACTCCAGGCGTGACTCGCGTCAGTAACGCGATTGCCGAAGACCACCATAAAGCTTTTTCCCTGACCATGAAAAGCAACATGATAGCGATAGTCAGCGACGGCAGCGCGGTGCTAAACTTGGGCAATATCGGGCCGGAAGCCGCCCTGCCGGTAATGGAAGGCAAGGCCATGCTATTCAAAGAATTTGGGCAGGTGGACGCTTTCCCGATTTGTCTGGCGACGCAGGATACTGAGCAGATTATTCAGACGATTAAGGCGATTGCGCCGGGCTTTGGCGGCATCAGTCTGGAAGATATTTCCGCCCCGCGCTGTTTCGAGATTGAGGAACGGTTAATCGAGGAACTGGATATTCCAGTGCTGCATGACGACCAGCATAGCACCGCAGTGGTAGTGCTGGCGGCTTTGCTTAATGCACTAAAGGTGACGGGCAAGCGGATTAACGAAATCAAGGTCGTGGTCAGTGGCGCGGGTGCTTCTGGCATCGCCAGTTCTAAAATTTTGCTGGCTTCGGGAGTGCAGCATATTATTGGCTGTGACCGCATCGGGGCGATTTACAAGGGACGCAGCGAGGGAATGAACCCGACTAAAGAATGGTACGCCAACCATACCAACCCCGGCAACGAAAAAGGGACGCTGGGCGAAGCGATACGCGGCGCGGATGTGTTTCTGGGCCTGTCCGAATCGGCTTCGCTGGGAATTGAAGAATTGAAGAAGATGAACCGCGATGCGATTGTTTTTGCGCTGGCAGGGCGGGCTTCCGAAATTATGGCGGAAGAGGTAGCACCCTATGTAAAAGTAATGGCGACTGACCGCAGCGACCAGCCCAACCAGATTAACAACGTGCTATGCTTTCCGGGTATTTTTCGGGGTGCGCTCGATTGCCGCGCCCGCGTGATTAATGAAGGCATGAAACTGGCGGCGGCACGGGCAATTCAAAATATCATCAGCGATGAAGAATTAGTGGCGGATTACATCGTGCCATCGGTTTTCGATAGGCGGGTGGCAAATGCCGTTGCCAGAGCCGTAGTCGAAGCGGCCTACGAAACCGGCGTAGCCCGCCGCGAACGCAAACCCGGCGCGCTCGGTGGCGAGGTGGTAAAATAGTTCAAAATTTAATTTTTTCTTTTCTTTTTCGTTACCTTTTGCAAAAGGTAACGAAAAAGAAAAGAAAAAACTAAAAGAAAAAAATAGCAAAGATAATTTGTTGTTAAGGGCAGGTCTGGAGGAAACCATTATTATGAGCAACAGAATTGCACAGGAATACAGCCAGGAAATTGATAATGGTTTGCGGAGCATTATCGAGGATACTCGGACGTATGGGGCAAGCGATGAGGCCAATATGTATATTAGGCCAGCCGCCGAAGAATGGTCGGTAATCGAGGATTTAGCCCATGTCGTCGAGTTTCCGCCCTACTGGACAAAAGAAATGCTCAAAATAGTCAAAGCGCCGGGCCAACCTTTCGGGCGAGTCACTGAGGATGCTGGCCGCATTGCGGCGGTAACCAACCACGCCCAGGACGACCTGACAACCGTACTCAACCGCCTGGAAGCGATACGTGCTAAAACAATCGAGTTGCTGCTCACTATCAATGACGAGGAGTGGGGGAAAACAGGGGTGCATCCAACCAGAGGTGAAATGAACCTGCACACCATAATGGAGCGGTTTATCACGACGCACCTGCGTGAACACGTCGAGCAGGCCAAAGCTGCCCTGCAAGTGGTCAAGTCCAAAGTTTAATTTTATTTGAAAGATTTGCAAATTTTTCAAATAAAGTTACTTTTTCGCTTTTCAAATAAGCTGAACTTTCGCTTTTACCTGGCGTTGGAAAAAATTTTGCAAAATTTTTTCCAACGCCAAAAACCTGATTTTTCTCTTAGTTTTTGAAAATTTTTCGCGAAAAATTTTCAAAAACTAGCTCACGAACGGGCAGGGTTTGAAAGTAAGCGAAAGGATTGATTTTTACTGAGGGCCATTAAGGGGAGGATAAGAAAAGAAGATGCCGAGAATTATTTTGACCGACGAAGAATATGCCGAGTTGGTGCAGTTCGGGCGCGAACGCAATTTGAACCCGAAAGAGGCGCTTTTGGCGTTTGTGCGGGCCGGAAACCGGGTTTCCAGCAGCAAGATTACCCGTCCTGAAATATTGCAGAGCCAGGAACAGACCCGGCCCAGCAAGGTACAGGAATTAAATTAGGTCAAGAAAGGGGCTGACTGGATAGAGTAGTGGAAAGGGACGCTCGGCACTCAAGGCCGAGCTACACAGCGTAAGTCCGCTAAAGGGACTTAAAAATTCCTGGTCTCCCTGTATTTGTCAGCCCCTTCAGTGGGCTTTGGCTATGTAGCTCGGCCTTGAGTGCCGAGCGTCCCTTTCCACTGCCTTACCTCGTTAGCCTCTTTATACTAGGAGTTGCCATGATACCTAAACGCTTTTCCGGGCTATGGCACAACCCGGATTTTATGAAGTTGTGGACTGGACAGACCATTTCGCAATTCGGTTCGAGAATTACACGAGATGGGCTGCCGTTGGCGGCGGTATTGACGTTGGCGGCGACCCCGGCCCAGATGGGCGGATTGATAGCGGTTGGGGCGCTGCCCGTATTGCTGGTTGGGCTGTTTGCGGGGGTCTGGGTAGACCGTTTGCGCCGCCGCCCGATTATGATAATTGCTGATGTGGGGCGGGCGCTGCTGCTGGGAACTATCCCGGTAGCAGCTTTTTTAGGTGTCCTGACCATCTGGCAGTTATATATTGTCGCGGCCCTGACCGGGATACTGACGGTCTTTTTTGATGTTGCCGACCAATCGTTTTTGCCGACGGTGGTGCAGCGCGAACACGTTATGGAAGGCAACAGCAAGCTGGGGGCAAGCGATGCCGTCGCCGAAGTGGGTGGCCCGGCTCTGGCGGGGGTGCTGATTCAGCTACTGACCGCCCCAATTGCGATGGCCTTTGATGCGCTCTCGTTCCTGGCCTCGGCGCTCTGTATAAATCTTATTCGGACAGTTGAGCCGCCGCCCAAACCAGCCGAGCAGCGCCAAAAAGTCTGGCAAGAAATTGGCGAAGGCTTGCGATTGGTGTTGGGTCATCCCTTGTTGCGCCCGTTGGCGGCGGGTTCGGCGATGCGTAGCTTTTTCGGCAGTTTCTTTGCCGCCCTTTATAGCCTCTACGCCGTGCGTGAACTGGGCGTGCCACCAGCTATTCTGGGCTTATTAATCGGGCTGGGCGGCATTGGTGGACTGGCTGGGGCATTACTGGTCGGGCCGATTATGCGGCGCTTTGGGCCGGGAAAAACCCTTATCTGGTCGCTGGCCCTCGGTACGGGCCTGCAACTTTTTGTGCCGTTGGCAGGCGGGCCGCTTATTCTGGTAGCCCTGTTTTTTGGAACTGCTCAACTACTCGGCGATATTGGCGGCACGGTCTACGCCATCAGCGAAGTAAGCCTGCGACAAAGCGTAATACCTGACCGACTATTAGGCCGGGCCAATGCCAGTATGCACTTTTTGGTGGGCGCGGTCAGTCCGATTGGCCCACTAATTGCCGGAGCGCTGGGTGAAATTATCGGCTTGCAACTCACGCTGCTCATATCGGTACTGGGAATGTTGTCCTCGACCCTCTGGCTCATTTTTTCCCCTGTCCGAACTCTGCGCGAACAACAATTGCTTCCCGATGAAGACGCTGCACCAGCTTCTGTACAATAGTTTCTTGTAACTACGTCCGCCCGCCGCAGCTGTCACCCTGACGCAGGAAGGGTCTCGCTTCTACCCGTAGTCCCTTACTTTGGCAACTAGAGATGCTTCGTTCCTCAGCATGACCAGGTTGTATTGAGCAACCGACTGCTGGGGCGCGTTAATGAGTAATGAGTGATGAGTAATAGCTGATTTTACTCATTACTCATCACTCATTACTCATTACTTCTTAGCTTACCCGGTCTTTTTTGAGTTGCTCGGCCTGTTGCACCGCCTTGAGGCCAGCCTGCATATCGTTGATTCTGAAGTAGACCTGACCCATGTAGCGGTAGGCATCGGCAAAACTGGGGCGGAAATGGATGGCGCGCTGGAAGGCGGCAATTGCTTCGTGCGGTTTATCGAGCTTGTCGTAGGCCAGGCCGAGGTTGAAGTAAGCATCGGCATCGTCGCGCTTAATCTGAATGACGGCGTAAAACTGGTTGGCGGCATCGTCATAGCGATTTTCGGAGGCGTAGGCCACGCCTAAATTGTAGCGGGCGGCGTGACTATCCGGCGCAATCAAAAGCATATTCTGGAAGGTTTCGATAGCCATATCAATCTGACCGCTTTGGGCAAAAGCTTTGCCCAGAAATTCGCGGGCGCGCATATGATTGGGGTCGTATTTCAAGATAGCCTCAAACTGCTCTTTGGCTTCTTCCGAATCAATCCGATTCAAATAAATCTGGCCCAATTCGAGGCGGGCATCCACTGCGTCAGCTTTAATATCAATTGCTTTTTGAAGGGCAGCAACCGCCTGGTCAATTTGCTTCATATCTATGTAAGCCCGGCCCAAATAGCGATAGGTCGTGAAATCGTCGGAACGTAGCCGCACCACTTCTTCAAACTGCAAAGCCGCATCCTGCAGCTGGCGCTTGCCCAGATAAATCAGGCCGAGGTTAAAGCGGGCATCGGGCGATTGCGGGTCGAGCGTGATAGCCTTCTGGTAAGCTTCGATAGCGCGGGCGTTATTTTGCTGGCGGCGGTAGGCATTGCCCAAAAAGTATTGCAGTTTGGCGCTTTCGGGCTTTTGTTTTACCGCAGTTTCAATAACCTTAAAGGCTTCTTCTTCCTGGCCTTGCTGACGGTAAATTTTGGCAATTGCTTCGTAGACTTCATCCGGCGGGTTGGGCAAAGACAGCACGCTCTGGAACAGGCCCATTGCCTGACTCGGCTCGTCCATCTCCTGATAAACCAGACCAAGTTCAAACTGACCTTCACTGTTGCGCGGGTCGAGTTTTAGAGCTTTGAGCAAAGTTTCGCGGGCTTGCGGCAATTGCTTGTTCAGGCGCATACCAATGGCGGCCCGAATTAAATCTTTGGGATTGGTCGCCGAAAGCGCGCTACGGGCATCGCCCATCAACTTGAGGTGCTTATCACGCAAGTCGTAACGGTAACGCGCCTCAAAAATATCGGCCAGTTCTTCGTGGGCATCGGCGTAATCGGGGCGCAACCGCACCGCTTCTTCTAAATACTGAACGGCCTGGTCTTTGAGGTTCTCCTGCTCCAAAATCAAGCTTTCGTCGTGCAGAGTGCGGCCCATATGGTAATGCACATCGGGCAATTGCGGGTTAATAGCCAGCGCTTTTTCCAGGTCAGGGGTCGCCTGTTCTAATAAATCCAGCAAACCGCGTCCCATCTGGCGTAGCAGCACCCGCAACTCGCCCCGCGCTTGCTGAATCCGCACCTGGTCGCGGCTTAACTCCACTTTCCGCAACTCGCGGATTTTCTTTAGTTCCGGCTCGGCCTTACGATAGTTTAGCAAAGCCAAATCCACATGGACATCGGCAAACTTGGGGTCAATCCGCAAAGCATCGCGGAAGTAACTGCGGGCTTCTTCCTCGGTTTGCTCCTCGCTGTAGGTCAGGCCGATGGTACGATAGGCGGCGGCAAAGCGTTCGTTTAACTTGATGGCGTTGTTCAACTGGTCGCGAGCCTTGACATACATCTTTTTCTTGAAATAGGCCACGCCTAAATTATAGCGGGCCACCGCCAGATTGGGCTTGTGCTGAATTACCTCAATCAGGCGCTTAATCGCAAAATCGAACTTGTTTTGCAATAGTAAATTCACGGCAAGATTATGACGGGCCTCGTACATCTGCGGGTCAAGCGTCAGGGCTTCGCGATAACAATTGACGGCACTTTCGTACTGGCGCAAATAGTAATGGGTATTACCCAAAAAGAAATAAATAATCTGGCGGTCAACCGGGATTTCCTGGCGGCGGGTAGAGCCATACATATAGGCGGCAATCAGCGAAAGGCTAAATTCACTGCGGGCTTTTTCGTAATGCTCCTGGGCATACGCACCCAGCCCACTGACGAAAGCCGAGAAAGTGGTGCTTTGTTTGGCAGTCTGTTGGCCCAAATCAAAGCTTTTGAGGCCAACAATCTGCATCGGAGCGTGCTTTTCGCGTTTATCTTCGAGTGGCTCGTACAGTTCCACCACTGGCACAAAATCGCGGCGCGTGCCGTAGACCGACCAACCCCAAATAATCGCCCCGGCGTTCGGATATTCCCCTTCGCGCAGCGCCTGCCAGCGATTAACCGCACAGCCATCGGTATCAAAAAAACTTACGTCGGTAAGCTGGGCATCCTTAAGTCTTATTTCAAGCGTTTGGTTCAGGTAGTCGGTCAGCATACGTGGGCCG
>JBBQXW010000255.1:0-10672 GCA_038209275.1 Chloroflexia bacterium
TGAGAGAGGCCAAAAACGGGCGGACTGGTCGGCAAATCAGTCCGGGTAGCGGAAGTAACTTGCCCGGTTTGATTATTGACGATATAAATAAAGCCGTTGCCAAATTCATCGCGGAAGGTAAAGTAGAGGCCGGTCTTTTCGGGCGAAAGTTGCGGCCCAAAAAGCAATTCGATAACCCCACCCATGGCCCAGCGAGGTCGGTCACTACTGAGTGTAAAATAAACTACGCCGGAAGCGCTGGGGGTAGCCTGAATCAGCATTATGCCCTCGTTGGTTGCCAGCATATCATAAATGCCATAAGCGGCGGTATCGGTCTGGCGGGCATCGCCGGAAGTAGTATCGAAAGCCCACAGAAACGATTTTTGGGGTGCGGTAAAGACGGCGGCGTAAATCGTCTTTTCATCGGGCGAAATAGTCACGGGCGGGTCACTATTGAGTTGGATTGGCAATTCTTTTTGCCAGATTAGCTTCCCGTTAGTTATGTCAACTCGGCGTAAAATCGGGTTGTGCGGTTTGCCCGACGGCTGGGCCGCCAGCGCATATAAATTATCGGAGATGGGGCTGGGAATCAGGAACAGGCCAAAAGCCCGCCAGAGCGACGCACCGCTTTTAGGCTCAAGCGCAAAGGTAGATAAATCTGGCCCTTCGACTACAATTGTTTTAGTCCCGTAAGTTATGCCGCCCTGCCGGAAATCGGCATCGGAGCGGGCCGGGTCGGGGATGAAAGCCCATTTCTGTTTGCCGGTAGCAATATCCAGCCCGACTAACCGCAAGTATTCAGGATTGGGAGTGGGCCGGATGGCAAACGGGTTTACTTTACTGCTGACCACCACCACCAGCGTATCCTCGTAAACCGCGCCGGGCAGAAAGCGCGTGCCAGGGTCGCGGTTGGGTGCTTCAAAGCGCACCGAAGCTTCCCATTTTTTCTGACCAGTTTTAGTATCATAGGCAAAAATGGTTTGGGCTGCCGAGTCACCAATCATAACCGTGCTGGTAACTACCGCCGCAAAAGGCGCGCGAGGAACGGGAATTGGGTCGGGTGGCAACGGTGTAGCCGAAGGCGCAGGAGTAGGCGATGGCAGCGCGGTAGGAGTGGGAACAGGCGGCGGGCCGCTCTGTTTCCAGGCGGGCGAACCATCTTTGAGATTAAAAGCGTAAAGACCGCCGCTTAACGTTTTCACAAAAAGCAAATCGTCAGCCTCGCCGATTAGTTCTGCCGGGCTGGTTTCATTCAGGTTGGCTTTCCATAGTTCTTTGAGGGGAGTTGCTCCGGCTTGCTGGGCCGAAAGAATCGGCACTATGCCAGGGTTAACGGTTGGCGCAACGGTTGGCGCAGGCGGGCCAAGTGCTGCCGCCGTAGTCGGGACAGGCAAAGCCGTAGTGGTCGTCGCGGCAGAAGTTGCACCGCCAGAGGTAGCCGTTGTCGCCGAGGTTGGGCCGGGAGTAGCCGAAGATAGCGGCACAGAAGTGGCCTGACCACCGCACGCCACCAGCCCCAAAATTACTATTAGCAAAAACAACAGGCTACGCTTCATTAAACTTCCTTTTTGGTTAAATGCCCGGATGGGTGGCATCGAGTATACCAGCGCTGAAAGTGCTGCCCGAATATTGGTTGAGCAGTGCCAGCAAATCCTTGAGGGCGGCTTCAATATCGGCCCGACCTCCGGCGTGGTGCGCTTCAACCGTGATAATCGCGCTGGTAGTGTCGGATTGGGCGGCGCTCTGGTCGCTTTGCCGCCAGCACCAGCGCCGGGCAATCACCAACCTGACTTCGTCCGAGAAAACTACTTCGCCCGGTTCAGGATGGGCTTCTTCGTTTTCGCCCAGCGTAGTATAGCGCTCCGTCCCGTCCGAGAAGTGGACGGTGACAGCACCCTGCACCGAGCGGGTATCGAATACCGCGACGGGCAGGGCGTAGCGAATACTAACCAGATTGCCCAAATCTACCAGTAGATTGATGCTGGGAATATCGCCTTTCTTGGTCAGGCGACGCAAGAGAGCTTCGGCGGCACTACGATATTTGGTCGGCTCGACCCCAAAATTGCTAAATACGCCGCGCCACGCCGCCAGCGATGGCAACTGACTCAATGGTGTAGCGCCGATACGCTGCAAAACCGCTTGCTGTTCGGCCTGATATTCCGCCAGCAAACCTTCGGGAGTCGGGCCATTGGTCATGCCCTCAGCCAGAATGACCCCGCCCACTACCGCCGGGTAGCGGGCGATTATTTCAGGATGATACTGAAAAGTAGTCATTTAACGCCTAACCTATTTTAACCATCTCTACATCAAAAATCAGGTCGGCATTGGCCGGAATAACGGGAGGTGAACCCTGTGGGCCATAGCCCAGCGCGGGTGGAATAATCAAGCGCCGTTTGCCGCCCGCCTTCATGCCAACCAGCCCTTCGTCCCAACCCTTAATAACCTGACCCGCGCCAAGCGTGAGGTCGAAAGGCTTACCCCGGTCTAGCGAACTATCGAATTTCTTGCCGTTGGTCAGGTAGCCAGTGTAATGCACGCTCACTTTCTGACCTGCTTTGGCTTCTGCGCCTTCCCCAACTTTACTGTCAATATATTGGAGGCCGGAGGCAGTCTTGACTGGCGTACCATCTACCGGCGGCACACCACCAGCAGCTGGGGCTGCGGTAGTGGCGGCACCCGCCGCTGCCGTTGCTGCGGGTGCTTTGGTTGGTTGGGCTGCCGGGAAGGGCGTGTTGGTGCTGGTCGAATCGCCGCAAGCCGCCAGTGCAAGGCTGGCTATAATTAGAAAACTAATGGCCCAGAGCCACTTAAATCCAGATTTCAATTCAATTCCTTTCAATTGTCAACCCAATAGCTACCAAAGCTAAACAGGCTTTCGCTTCACTCAAATTTACTGCCCTATAAAATTAACAAAATATCGCGGTTTTGTCTATAGCCCCTTGTACCTAACTCAAGCTTCTCAAAGCTGATTATATTATGAGCCGCCCCGGTAGATGGCAACATTATTTTCGGTCTCGTGCAGCTTTACCTCATAAAGCATCCCTGGCGGCAGGGCTGGTTCGAGCAGTTGCCAGAAAACCACTGCCATATTTTCGGCGGTGGGGACTATCTTTTGAAAAAATGGTACGTCCAAATTCAGGTGCTTGTGGTCAACCAGGTCGAGTATTTCTTCTTCCATCGCTTTTTTCAGGTCAACCAAATTCATCACCATGCCAGTCCGAGCATCTACTTCGCCCCGAACAGTAATTTCTAACACGTAATTGTGACCGTGTCCGTTGGGATGATTGCATTTGCCGTAAATCTGGCGATTTTCTTCGGCGCTCAATTCGTTACTGTGCAGCCGATGCGAAGCACTGAAGGTCGTCCGGCGCGTTATATATACTACAGGCATTTTTTAAATTCCTTATTCTCAAATTGTCAATTCTTGAGACTTTTGCTTTTCTTGTGGCTTGGAAAAAATTTTCGCCGAAAATTTTTTCCAAAGCCAGGAAGGTTCTTCTTTTCCCGGTTTTTGATTTTTTGTAAAAAATCAGAAACCGGGAATTTCTCAGGGTTTAGCCTGGGGTTAAGCGAAAATTCTGATGCTCTAGGCGTTACTAAAAATCTCAATATTAGCCCCGTTAATATGGTGCGATTGGGCTTCATCTGCCAGGAAAAAGATAGTGCGGGCGACATCATCGGGGGTGGTGTTGGTTTTCAGGAAAGGGGCGGCTTTCTTGAGCATTACCGTATCCACCGCACCGGGCGACACACAGTTGACCCGAATATTGTAGGGCTTGCCTTCTACCGCCAGGCTCTCGGTCAGGCCCAGCACGCCGTATTTGGAGACAATATAGGCGCTGAAACCGGGGAATTTCTCCGGCCCGCGCACGCCGGAAAGTGAACTGAGGTTCACGATTGCGCCGCCCCGCTTGTTCTGGCTCATCTGGCGAAAAGCCTCGCGGCTGCACAAAAATGTCCCTCGGATATTCACGCTCATTACGCTTTCCCAGGTGGCTAAATCCATTTCCATAAAATCGCGCACCTCGATAACGGCGGCGTTGTTCACCAAAATATCCGTCGGCCCAAATCTTTGCAGAGTTTGCTCAAAAAGCGTCTGCACCTGAGCTTCCTCCGCCACATCGGTTGGAACAATCAAAAGTTGGGCGGCACTTATTTCGGCCTCAATTTCAGCTTTTACTGCCGCCAATTCGTCGGCACTTCGGCTTGCCAGCACTACTTTTGCCCCTTCGCGGGCGAAAAGCCAGGCGGTAGCCGCCCCGATACCCCGCCCCGCCCCGGTCACGATTGCTACTCTTCCCTCTAATGCACCAGCCATAAATTTCCTTAACTTTCCAAATAGTAATGACTCGGCTTATTTTAAGGATGAACCGCCAAGACACCAAGAACGCCAAAAATTTTAAAGTATTTTGCGTTCTGTAAGCTTTATGGTGAGTAAATGCGCCATCTGTTTTCCAGAACCCTGGAATAAACCAGTCAAGCATAAGTTAAACCACCGCTAAATTATAAGCTGCTCCACCAACTTTGCAAAGGCAATAGGCGCATTGCCGGAGAGCGCCTATTTGTTTTGGTAGGGGCTAATTGCATTCGCCCTTTGGATTGGTCGCCTTGTCTGAAGGGCGTATGCGATTCGCCCCTACCAAATCGCTAATTTGGGTGTTGGTATTAGCTGGGTTAACCGTCTGTCGCACTTGCAAAATGCTATAATTCAAGACTAATACTACTCAAACAAGAACTGATTTGCTGTGGGAGCGAGCTTCTGCTCGCGATTTGTGGTGGTAAGGGAAAATCGCGAGCAGAAGCTCGCTCCCACAGAGGTTTGTTCCAGCAGGTTTAGTTGAACGGAGTAAATTTTGATGACAGAAGCAGAACGGGCTGACCGACCCCGCTTGAATATTGCGATGCTTGCCCCGATTGTATCCCCGATTGGGCCACCTTTTTTGGGTGGAACGCAGGTAGTAATTCACGATTTGACGCTGGCGCTGGCGCGGCGTGGGCATACTGTCAGGCTTTTTGCCGCCACTGGCTCGGCCCTGGAACTTTTAAGCGAGGAAGATAGAACCGCCGCCAAAAATATCGAGCTAGTCGAAGTCTCTGTGCGGCCCGGCGAACTTGTTCCGGCAGATTTTGGTACACCGGGTGGTCACACCGCTGCCGATGCCGGGTTCTTCCGGCAGGGCGAATTATTCTTGCAAACTTTTCTGAAAGTGAACCGGGCGCGGCCCGCCTTTGAGATTGCTCATTCGCACGCCTTCGATTGGCCCGCCTTTGCTTTTTCGCCGCTCTCGCCCGTTCCAACCGTTCACACTTTGCACCTGCCCTCGGTTGACCCGCGCATCAACGCTATTCTTGCCACAACCTATCGGCAGACTGGCTTTAGCAACGCCATCACTATTTCCAAAGCCTGTGCCGCTACCTATGGCAACGAATTTGGGTTTGACCGGGTAATTTACAACGCCATCAATACCGCCAGTATTCCTTTTGGCGCGACGGGCGAGGATTTTTTGCTTTACGCCGGGCGGATGTCGCCCGAAAAAGGGCCGGATTTGGCGATTGAAATTGCGCGGCAAGCCGGGCGGCGGCTGGTGCTGGTCGGGGGAATTTACAATGCCGATTTCTTTGAGGCTAAAATTGCGCCTGAAGTGGCAAACGACCCGAACCTGGAATATCTGGGCCAGCGTTCCCGCGAAGAAGTTTACCAATTGATGAGCCGAGCTTATGGCGTGCTATTTCCCAGTCGTTGGGAAGAACCGTTTGGGCTGGTAATCGCCGAAAGTCTGGCGGCGGGCGCACCCGTGGTTAGCTGGCAACGCGGCGCTGCCCCCGAAATAATCAGCGAAGGGCGCACTGGCTATCTGATTCCCTTCGGCGATGTGGCTGCTGCTGTCGCTGCCGTAAATAAACTCGGTCAGCTAGACCGGGCCGAGTGCCGCCGTTACATCGAGACCAATTTTAGTGTCGAAAACATAATAGACCAGTACGAAGATTATTATTACGCGGTCATCCGCCGAAGTAGTACAGGTTAGCGCTTGCCCAGTTCGATCAGGCGGCGGCGGGCCTGGGCTGCCCCTGCTTCATCTTTTCCGGCACTCAGAGCCAGCACCCGCTCAAAATCGGCAATCGCCTCGGCATTGCGCTTCATCCGGCGATAGACTTCGCCTCGGTTGAAAACGGGGTCGGGGTCGTTGGAGTCGAGCCGGATAGCGGCGCTATAATCAGCCAGAGCCGGGAGATATTCGCGCCGCTTGCGATAGACATTGCCCCGATTGAAATAGGCCACCGGGTCGGACGGATTTAGCTCAATCGCCCGGTTGTAATCGGCGAGGGCGTGGTCGTATTCGCCTTTGCCAGTGTAGACGCTGCCCCGATTGATAAAGGCGGCGGTATAATTCTGGTTCAAATTAATCGCCCGGCTGTACGAAGAAATCGCCCGGTCAAGCGCCCCTTCGCGATAATAACGATTGCCTAATTGATAATGCACTTCGGGAACTTGAATAACCTCGCTCAGGCTGCGGAAACTAACTTCGCTGGTTTCGATGTCCCCGGCAAGCTGGGCCAGTAGTTGTTCGGCCTCTTGCAGGGCAGTCTGGTCTTGCCGTTGGCGGGCCATATCGCGGGCCTCGATAGCGTATTTGCGGGCCAGCTTGGGGTCGCCGCTACCCATATAGAGCCGGGCCAAATCTTCCAGAAAAGCCGCTTCCTCGGAAGTTTGTTTGGTCTGGCGGCTATAATCCAACCCTTCCAGCGCACTCTTTATACCGAGTTCAAAATTATCGGTTTGGGCGCAAATATGGCTGATTTGCCCTAAAATAATCGTCTCGCTCTCTTTATCGTCGTCGGTTTCGCGCAAAAATTTGAGGCAGCGCTGATAATTATCGAGGGCGGCAGGATAAGCCCCCAGACCCTGCTGAAGCTGTCCTAGCTGGCTCAAAAAACGGACGGCCAAATCATAGAGGCGTTCGCTTTCGCTCAGTTTCAGCCCCTGTCCGTAGGCCATCAGCGCCATTTGCGGCTGGTTTTGCAGTTCCGCCACCACCGCACGCTGGTATAGGCTTTCGGCTTGCTGAACGGCTAAATCATATTGCTGGCAAAGGCTGACTGCCTGGTCGAAACTATAAGCCGCTTGCACCAAATCTCCGGCGTGGCGATAAGATTTACCCAGATTAATCAAGCTCGAAGCCTGAAAATCGGGGACTTCTAGCTGTGCGCCCAACGCCAAACAGCGCTCGTAAGTTTGAATCGCGGCTTTCCAATCGGCACTATCGGTCAAAGATTGAGCCAGGAAATTGAGCAGCGACATTTCCAGCACGTCGCGTTTGTGCCGGGGCTTCTCGGCCCACTGCCCAAACTTCGCATCCAAATCATAAAGCCGGGCCAGCGTCTCGCGGCAAAGTACCGTCGCGTCTTCCGGCTCGGTCATAAGCTTCATCCGAATTTCAGGTACTTGTGCCTCAAGCTCTTTGAGGTACTGACGCTGTTCCGTCGCGGCTGTATCAGCAGTTGGTTTGTCGGGCTGGTTAGCTCGTTCTTTCGACCAGTTAAACATGCTTTTACACTCTCTTTGATTAGTACTTTAACGGTTACAAAGTTTAATATCAACCGTTTGCATAATTCTGGCTTAGATTATAGCATAAGTTTAGCTTCAAACTATAACGTAATACTTATTTTCTTCTCTATTACTTATAAGCTCAAAAGAACAGTATTGAGTTGAGGCGTATCGGTTTGCCTTTGCTTCTATTTCAAGATAAAAAGTTATGCCATACAAACTAAAGAGATTAGTTTGTTGTTCCAAGTTGTACCAAAAACTCTTGACTATATTTTTTATTAATGCTATACTATATTTGTGGTACAACTTGGAACAACAAGATATGTTATAAAGAGAGGTTGCAATGGCAGAAAAAATTTACAAGGCTAGTTTAACCCGTTCGCAAAAACGCCAAGCCTGGTCTATGATTTTTCGCCATCCTATAAAGAAGGATGCAGATGGCAAAAATGGTTTAAGAATTCATCGTGGGTTGGGTACAAGTGACGAGGCCGAAGCTCAATTGCTTATCGACCAAATAAATGAAATCTTGAATGATGAGTCTATGTGGAGCTACGAAGGAAAAAGAATAGCTGAGAAGCAGTATGATGCGCGGGTAATAGATGCCTTTTATGATAGCCTAATTCCAACTTTACGTGATTTTAGACTGGAGCGGGACAGTATCATTAAATTGCCTGGAGTAGATGAAGGCTACCTTCGCGTCTTACTAGTAGGTACTACTGGTGCAGGAAAGACTACTGTTATAAGACAGCTTATTGGCACTGACCCGAAAAAAGAACGCTTTCCATCTACGTCGGCAGCAAAAACTACTACCAGCGAGACTGAGATTATTCTTACCGAACCTGATAGTGAGTTTCGGGCGGTTGTTTCATTCTTACCCCAAGAGCAAGTACGCATGAGTATTGAAGAGTGTGTTTTTGAGGCAATTTTGGCTCATCATGAAAATAAGCCACGGGAAGAAGTAGTCAGGAAATTGCTTGAACATAGCGACCAACGCTTCAGGCTTAGTTACATTCTCGGTAATTTAGCTTCAGAAAAAGAAGAGCTTTCAGACGAAGGTGAGGCAGAGGAAATTGAAGATGAGGAGCAAGATGAAGATGTAATAGAAGAACAGCAAAAGCTTGTTAATAAATTAAAAGGGTATTTGAACCTTTTGACTAACATGGCGGATAGTGCCTCGGACGAGTTAGCCCAAAAACTTGATTATGCACCTGAAAATTCCAATAATCCAAGCGATAAGGAAGCTTTTCAAGCACTATTTGAAGACGAGGTTAAACACCAAGAAGCCTTTGAGGAGCTTGTTGATAATTTGTTGGATGAAGTGGAAAGTCGGTTTGATTTATTGGCGGATAAACCTATCCGTAACCGCGCTGGCTGGCCTCTTTATTGGGAGTATCGTTCGCTAGAGCGAGAAGAATTTATCAGAGTAGTGAGGCGATTTTCAAGTAACCATGCCAAGGAATTTGGTAAACTGTTAACACCTATCGTACAAGGTATTAGAATTGCCGGACCATTTAAGCCAAATTGGTATGAGGTAAATTATCCGAAGTTGGTTTTAATTGATGGCGAAGGTTTAGGCCACAATCCAGAGTCCGCCTCGACTATTTCTACTCAAATTACTATTCGTTACAATGACTCTGATGTAGTGCTACTGGTGGATAATGCCGCCCAACCTATGCAGGCTGCTCCAATTTCGGTGCTAAAAAGTTTAGCTTCTAGCGGTAATACCAGTAAGTTAGTGGTTTGTTTTACTCATTTTGATGAGGTAAAGGGTGTTAATTTACCGAACACCAACGCCAAGAAGAATCACATCCGAACTTCAGTAGATAATGCAATTGTAGGTGTAGGCAAAGAATTAGGTCTAAGGGCAGAAAAAGAGCTTACCAAGGTTGTCGTCAATCGTATTTTTTATCTCTCCAACATTCAGTCTCACTTGAGTGAAACCGCTAAATTAACTTTAGCCGAATTTAATCAGATGTTTGAGCTATTCATCTCATGGCGGAAACTGACTGAGTCTCGTAGCGATAGCGATTCTATTGAATTGGCGCTAATAAACCCTATTCCCATTTATGATGATGCGACGCTAGTTTTGGGTCTTCAGAAAGCTATGCAACTCTTTCGAGATGGATGGCACGCTCGGCTGGGCTTCCCTTCTCGGAGCAATTTACGTAAAAGACATTGGGCTGCTATCAAAGCATTTAACCGACGTATGGCCTCTGGGCAAAATGAATATGATGATATGAGGCCAGTGGCTGAGTTAATAAGTGCTTTGAGTCATTATATTAGTAATTTTCTCTACGAACCTTTTAGCTGGGAACCAGCTACAACTTCAGAAGAGCAAAAACAGGAAATCATCAGCGAAATTAAGAAAGAGGTATATAGTAAATTACATGCTTTCTCACAGAATCAGTTATTGACAGAACAATACCAGTCGTGGTTAAAGGCTTTCGAGCAGAGTGGTAGAGGTTCAACCTATAGTCGAGCGAGGGATATTGAAAGTATTTATGATCAGGCTGCGCCCATACTCGATGATAGTACTGGCCCACAGGTAGTCGACTTTGTTCAAAAAGTGCGAACACTGGTACGGGAGTCCATCCTTAATAATCAAGGCAGATTATTAAATGCTACCATTCCAGCATTCCCAAGCGGCAGATGAAACCGTCTATTACCAGCAACTCTACGCTAAAGGCGTAAAGTTGCTGGTAGCTTTTCTAGGTCAGCCTAATAATCAACCTGGCCGCTTAGTTATCCTCGTAGGTTTTGCCGGTGCGGGGCGTGCGCAAGAAAATAGTTCGGCGGGCTGGTTTAGTCTCGTCGCGCTGGTTGGCTTCAAATTCCTCCCAGCGTTCTTCGGGCGAAATGCGGGCCGCTTCCATCAAGCTCTGTCCATCAATCAAAAGCGTATTACTATTCAGCCAGGCCCGCGATTCGACGTGCCACTCGCTCAAATCGGGCATCGAGACAATTAGCTGGTGCATCATCGTTTCCAGCTTGATTATATCCGCCAGCATTTCATCGGGCAAAGCGCGCTGGGTCTTCTGCAAAAAATTGCGGAAGCCAAAAACGTCGCGCTTCCTCAAAATTTCTTTAAAATCGGCAACATAACCCGTGCCAGCCGAAATTTCTCCCTCACTCTTGGGAATTACGGGA
>JBBQXW010000256.1:0-10668 GCA_038209275.1 Chloroflexia bacterium
CGTTTATCTCGGCGCACCCTCCAGTTGCGCTATCTGACACCCCGGCCACCAATGGAAGGTGATACCGCCTGGCGGGAAGCTTTACGCCTGTCACAGGGCGACCCTGCTCCTCTGGTAGCCATTGTTGCCACCGTGCGAGAGCAAGGCCGGGAACAAATTATTGGGCTGGCGGAATTAGTGCCGGATAAAAAAAATCCTTGCCTGGTCGAAGTCGGTATAACCGTGCGAGATGATTACCAGTGCGAAGGTATCGGCGGTAGCTTAATGAAGGAGCTGGTCTCGCTGGCCCGGCAAAATGGTTTGCAAACTTTGCGTTTCGATATTCTGGCAGAAAACACCGCCATCCGCCGCATGGTAACGCGCCTTAAATTACCCCATACCTCCCAGACGCAATACGGCGAAACGGTAATTCTGGTAAGCTTGAAATAAATGTAAAGCTTCTCAAAAACTGGCTTCTGTGCTATTATCAATTTGTTATTTATTGTCAAGTTGATTTAGCAGGAGAGATTTCTCTGAGAACGTCGGGCCTGAATCTTTTAAAAATTCTAAAACGCATAGGGACACTGGGCGGACTGTTGGCAGGTCTGGTGCTGGTTTTGGTAGCTTGCGGGACAGCGACTGCTCCGCCTGACGTTGGTTCGATTTCGATTGCTGCCCCCAGCCCAACTATAACGCCACCTTTTCGAGCATTGCCCGGTACGCCTGTTTCTACCCCATCTCCGATTGTGCCACCCGCCAGTACCGATAATATAGCGTTGGCGGCAACGCCCACCGCGCTATCTTTGCCAAGCGCCACTGCCACTCCAACCAGCCGTCCCCGCCTCGATTATACGCCTTTGCCGACCTTTGGAGCGCCGCTACAGCCCCCGGTAACTTTTAGTGCCAGCCAGCCGATTAGCAACGGTAGCCAGATTTTCTATGTGCAGGACGGCAATCTGTGGGCAATTGACGATGCTGGAAATAATCCGCGCCGTATAACGGACGGTAATGATATTAACACCAACGGGACGGTTGCGTCGGATTTAGTCTGGACGGCGGCGGGAGACCGGGCAGCTTATATTAACAAGAAGAATGAACTGGTAATTCTGAGCCTGGGAAAGGGCGGGTCGCCGCCACTTTTCTTCAAACCAACTATTGCTAATATGGTAC
This sequence comes from Chloroflexia bacterium, assembly GCA_038209275.1. GTDB lineage: Bacteria > Chloroflexota > Chloroflexia > Chloroheliales > Chloroheliaceae > L227-5C. The sequence goes on from JBBQXW010000256.1 coordinate 1,150, forward strand.
CGACGCAACCAACCTGGTCGCCAGACGGACGCATATTAGCTTTTGCTTTGAGGCCACTCGATTTAGCCCCGGTTTACGCGGGTGAGGTCTGGACGGCGGAATTTAGTGGGACAAAGCCGATATTGCAAAAGATTGACGATGGCTTTGCTCCGGCCTGGTCGCCCGATAATCGCTATCTGGCCTATCTTACGCGGGCGGGCCAGAAGGACATTGGCGCGGTTGACCAACCGACCCCCACCCGATTTGCCGGGCCGACTGCGGCAGGAACGCCTTTGCTACCGCCTACCTATACCGCAACGGCGGTAGCCGCCAGCGCCCCACGTCTGGATAATAACGCCCTGGTAGTTTATACCCTGGGCTTGAAGCGGGGTCGTCGCCTGTTCCAGACCAGCGAATTAACGGGCTATCCCGGCATAGACGGGCAGAAAAATTATGAGACCAAAAGCTCGGCACTGGCAGCGCTGTGGTGGTCGCCCGATAGCCGCTATATTGCTTTTGCCGACCAACATTCGTATATCGGGGTAGTTGGGGCGGGCGGCGGCAGCCCGGTAATGTGGGCCGGATTGCCGGAGGCGTTTGCAGTGCGAAAAGTGATGTGGCAGCCCAGCACTACGGGGGTGCTATTTAGCTGGAATAATCCCGGCAGCGACGACCGTACCTTTCTGGCCCAGATTAGTGGGCTAGGGACACAACCCAACAGCAGCACCAACAGCCAGTTGCCCAACCCCATGAGCAGCCAGGGCCGGATTACTATTTTGCCGTCGGAATGGGTTTTTTGCCCGGCGTTATCTCCGGCGGGTGATTTGGTTGCCTACGCCGACCCAAAACTGCGGGCAACGCTGGTGGTGCGGCTCGATTGGTCGGTTTACAGTTTGTTGCCCGAAGGTGATTGCCCGGTCTGGTCGTCCGACGGGCGCTCGTTTGCTACCACGCTACGCAATGCCGATAATATGCTGGCGACTATATCGCCTGATTTATCGAACCTGCGGCCCATGAGCCAGGCCAGAGGCGCGAGTGGGCTGTACTGGCAACGCCCCGAACTATTTCCTACCGACCTAAATTTGCTCACCCCCGCCCCGGCTAATACTCCACAGCCCGGCGTTACCGCAATCAAGCCCGACCGCATCAGCCCGCCGCCTGATGGTTCACCCGCTCCGCCGCTTACCCCCCCGGCAGCACCTTCCCCTTCGCCTTCGGTCAAACCTGCCCGAAGCCCTACGCCTAAGAAGTAGTTATTAGTGGTCAGTGGTCAGTGGTCAGTTATAACTGATAACTATCTGGGTAAGCGTCAACTTTTTGCACTACAGCAAGTTGCACCGAAGTTGAGCCGTTGGTAGGGGCGAATCGCATACGCCCTTGAACGCTGTGCCAGGTCTAAAGGGCGTATGCGATTCGCCCCTACCAAAATTACCTCTGCTACTATAGGTACTCCCAATTATTCCAACATATTGACGCAAAGCTTTGGATAAGCTATCTTTTAGGTGTGATGATTTTTGGTGGGATACATCAGTAGAGGTAAGGATTGGGTCTTTCAAGGTTGTCACAAAAAATAATAAGTCGTTTATCCGGCTCTGCGGTAGCGAAAGCCGGGCCGGACGAGCGGCGTATTTTTTGCCATCCTGGAGGCGGGCCTAGAGACAAAGGGCGTTACTATCTGGCCCACCAATTGACCTATCGGCCTAGCGCTTACGCCATCATTTTTGATGAAGTGGGCCGGGTACTGCTGGTTCGTTCTGAAGTGCTGGAAGTGCGCTGGAATTTGCCGGGCGGCGGACTTGACCGTGGCGAGACGCTGGTCGAAGGGTTGCGACGCGAGGTACGCGAGGAAACCGGGCTGGAAATCGAGGTCGGGCCACTGGTGGCGGTCTTTGATGAGTTTGAATTGCTGGTGACTGGCACGCCAATCCATGCCCAGCGCCATTTCTATCTGGCTTACCCGATTGGCGGGGAACTATGCCCCGGCGGAAATGGCTTTGATAGCGACACCGTGCGCTACCTTGACCGCGCTACTACGCCCGACGACACAATCCATGATGCAGTGGAACTGGACGGAATTCTGAAAAGAGTCTTGCTGGCCTACAAATAACCTCTTGCTAAATCGTGATTAGTCGGCAAGATGGAAAAGGATGAAAGTTCACCACGGAGGCACGGAGAAACACGGAGTTAAAATCCCTTTTATTTTCCTCTGTGTCCTCTGCGTCCTCTGTGGTGAAAAATTAAACCAGGAGTGAGGGACAAATGGCTGAACCGCTTGATGATTCAAATGATGAAGCGCAGGAAGCAGTATTTGACTACGAGAATAACCCAAGCTGGCGCATTTTTCGGATTATGAGCGAGTTTGTGGAAGGCTTTAGTTTTCTGGCCCGTATTCAGAAAAGTGTCACGATTTTCGGCTCGGCGCGGCTGGCGGAAAGCCATCCCTATTATCAGTTGGCCCGCGAAGTAGGAAAGCGCTTAACCGAACGTGGCTATACTATCGTAACGGGTGGCGGGCCGGGAATTATGCAGGCCGGCAACCAGGGGGCGTGCGAGGCGGGCGGCTGCGACGGGGCGGGAAAATCGGTTGGGCTGAATATTCAGCTACCGATGGAACAGCGCATCAACCCCTATGTGCGCCAAAGCATGAGTTTTCACTATTTCTTTAGTCGTAAGGTAATGCTCGATTTTTCTGCCGAAGCTTATATTTTCTTTCCTGGCGGCTACGGCACGCTGGACGAATTTTTTGAGCTGGTAACGCTGGTGCAGACGGGCAAGATAGAGCGGGGCGTGCCGATTATAATGATGGGGAGCGATTTCTGGAGTCCGTTGGCGAAGTGGATGGAGGATGAGATGGCTAACAAACTCCATACCATTACGCCGGACGACCTGAAATTGTGGACACTGACCGATGATATAGACGAAGCGATACAAATTGTCGAGGCGGGCATGAAAAAGCAGGCGCAAGCGCGCTTGACTACTAAAGGTCGCCGCTACAAAACGCCGGACGATAAACTCAAACAGGCCACCAGGCCAATGTCAGGGACTGAACAATGATAAAAGAACTATTACAACCGGGTTACAACGATTTAGCGCTGTATTTCTTAGCGCAGGGTGAGCAGAGCGGCGAAGAAGTGCTGGGCCGAGTAGCCGAATTTATCGGCGGGGCGCAGCATACTTTAGATATGGCGCTCTACGATTTTCGGCTGAACGAAACCCACCGGGCAATTGTCGCCGATGCTTTGCAGCAACGGGCGGCGGCGGGCGTAGAGATTCGGATAGCCTACGATGCCGATAAACCTGAAGCGCCCAATCTGGAAGAAGGGCAAGACCCCGCGCCTGCCGGGACGGGCCAGTTTGTGCAATCGCTGGGCTATCCCTGGCAGCGTATCGGCGGGCCGAAGCTGATGCACCATAAATATATTCTGCGCGATGCCGCCCTGCCTGGTGCGGCGGTCTGGACGGGTTCGACCAACCTGACCGACAATTCGATAACCTTGCAGGAAAATAACGTAGTGCAAATTGTGTCGCCACAACTCGCCAGCTACTACGCCCAGGATTTTGACGATTTATGGACTAGCGGGCAAATCGGCAATAGCGGCGCGTTTGATACACGCTCGGTCAAGCTGTTTTATGGCGGCGACCCGGTTAAAATACGCTCACTTTTCTCACCAGGGCGCGGTGCAGCGATTGATTACGAGGTAGCGCACCGGGTGGCGATGGCGGCGCGGCGCGTCCGAATTTGTAGTATGTTGCTCAACTCTGGCGCGTTACTCTCGGCCCTGAGCGATGTGTTACGCATCGGGCGAGTAGCGGTAAGCGGTATTTATGACCGTACCCAGATGAAGAGCGTATTAGACCAGTGGCAAGATATACCGCACAATCGCTGGAAAATCGGCGCTATCGAGGATATTGTGCAGAGCGTCGGTCTGGTCGGCAAAATTTCTACTCCCTATAGCCCGGATACAGTTCACGATTTTATGCACAACAAGGTGCTGGTGGTAGATGATACGGTAATTACTGGCTCTTATAATTTCTCGCACAGCGCCCAGCTTAACGCCGAAAATATTTTGATGATTGAAAATCCGGCCCTGGCGGACGAATATAGCACCTATATTGACCATCTCATGAGCAAATATAGTTCTTAAAATGCAGGAACACGGATGAACACAGAGAACCACAGAGGTACACAGATAGGTTATAAAGAAAGGAAGTGCCGAAATCACAAGAGGTAGGGGCGAATCGCATACGCCCTTTAGACCCGGCCAAGTATTCAAGGGCGTATGCGATTCGCCCCTACGAAAATTCACCTCTGCCAAAATCGGCACTCCCTAAATAAAAATCTACTTTATTTGTGCCAATAAATCCGGCAAGTTTGCATTGTCGTGATACAAGTTTTCTTTTAGGTTTTGAAAATTCTTGCAAGAATTTTCAAAACCTGAATTCTATATAATGGTTGACTGGCACGCTTCTTGCCTCTAGCTTATAAGCGAATGAAATAGGAAAAAGGAAAACTGAGATAGGAGGCCGGAATTATGGCTCAGGAACAAAAGAAAAATCCAGTGCAGGATCAAAAAGTGCGCGAACTGATGACGGCGGACGTGGATATGGTGGTGCCGTCGGCGAAATTATCGGATGCGGCGGAGAAGATGCGTAATCTGAACGTCGGTTCGCTGCCTGTTCTCGATCAGAATAAATTGGTCGGCATTATCACTGACCGCGATATTACTATTCGGGCAACGGCGGATGGGGCTAACCCGGACGATGTAAAGGTCAGCGATATTATGTCGAAGGAAGTAGTTACCGTCACGCCCGAAACGAGCCTGGATGAAGCGGCCCAATTAATGGCAACTCACCAGATACGCCGTTTGCCCGTCGTCGAAAATGGCGAATTGGTCGGGATGCTGGCGCTGGGCGATGTAGCAACCGAACCGGGCGAACGCGCCAAAGCCGGAGCAATCCTGACCAACGTTTCCGTACCTTCTGAACCACAAACGGGAACGGAATTAGACCCGGAGATGTAACAGAAAGAGGGGTTGGCAGGTATAACTAAAAAGAGGGTTGGAGTTTATTACATAAACTCCAACCCTCTTTTTAGTTATATTACATCATTATCTGTGGTAACACCTTCAAGACCATATCGGGCGTTACTTCGGCTAAATCGTTGGCACGCGCTTCGGAGACGGCGGCGTTGCGAAGCTTATCCGAGGCTGAGATACGGGCCACCCAGGGTACTTTCTCGATTAGCTGGTCAAACACCGCTTTGGCACTGGCGTTCCAGGGGAAGCCGGAGGTAACTTCCAGGTCAACCGAAAGCTTTGCACCATTCTGACCTGTTGCACCGGGCGGTGGGCCACCTGCCTGCCCGTGTGCCTGGGCGGGTGGCCCACCTGCCATCGCACCCGCACCGGGTCGCCCGGCGGCGTTGCGGTGTTCACGTGGCAATATATCGAAAAGCACCTCGAACAGGGTGTTGGTAATCAGCTGCATTATATAGACCGCGCCCCGATAGCCCAGGTAAGGCGTGCCAACTGAGCGCGTGATGAGCGGCAAGGGCAGCGCGGCGGGTAGGAACTTGGCGGGCAGCCCGGCTTCGGCCATGTAAATCTTCTCGTTCAGGCTGCCAAACACAAAGGTCGGGCGCTCCTGCGACAAGCGGTTACGCAGCATGTAATTATTGGTATCGTTGGAGTGCTGGCGGCTCATCACTGTGCCAATAGCCAGCCCCAGCTCTTCGCCCAAAAATTGCTTGAGGCCACGCGCATAGCTTTCGTTGGCGATAATCGCGACTTTGCAGGTGCTGTAGAAATCTTGCGGCGCGCCCAGCCAGATGTCCCAGATAGGCAGCAGTGTATCTTTTTTCTCCTGCTTGATAAAGGCTTTGGCCTGTTCTTCTGTTCCCATCAAGCGGCCCAACTCAAGAATAAACTCGGTGGTCTCTTTCATGCCGAAGGGAGCAAAAAGATAGGGCTTGCCGATTTCTTTAGCGACCGCTTCGCCAAATTCACGGTACATCACCACGTTAACGGCGCTTTCGTCCAATTTATCCATATCGGCGTAATTGGCCTCGAACGGGAAGACCATATGCAAATCGCCACCCGCACCACGCACCAACCGCTTCAGTTCGTGCAAATCGGCATAGGAGTTGAAGCAGGAGTAGCTAGGGCCAATAATATTGACCGTGTTGGGGGATTTGACGCTGATTTCTTTCTGGCCTTCGGGTCGTTTCTTGCGCTCCTGATAAAGCCACAGCAACGCGGCATTGCGCCCCTGCCATTCGTCTTCTTCAAAGGCGTGGCTGGTGAAGTAAAGCGCGTCGGGGTGCTTGCGCTGCAAGCTAACGACGTGGTCAGCCCCGATTAGTTCGCTTTCCTGGCTGCTGACGACGATTAGCTGTTTGTGATGGCCCAGTGCTTCTTCACGGGCCTTGACCCGGCGCACCGCGTCCAACACTTTGCGCGTCGTGCCATCCAGCGTCACTTCGATTTCGGTGATATTGCTGCTGGCTAAATTTTCGAGTTCGGGTAGCGCATCGGTATAGTTAATCGTGGCGGTAGCGGGCAAGCTATAGCAGCCCACCGGCGCATCCACCACCATTTCTACATCACGCATACACGTCAGGGCAAACACCGCGCCCCAATAGCCATTCGATACGGGCGTATCGAGCGGAATATTCGGCGCTTTCTGACCCTCGTCACCAAAAACGTCCTGCGCCATGCGCCGGATGCGGTCATGTTCGCTGGCTTCGGTATCCACTCGCCCCCGGTCTTTCTTGCGGCTAAAGGCGTTTTTGGTCGGTGCATCAACTCCGCTAATGCCGTCCAAATCGTAGCCCAAATCGCCCTTCTTCTCAATCGAAGCGGGTTTTGCCGGAGCAGGAGCGGGAGCAGCCCCCCAAAAAGAACTGGCGGCGGCTGGTTTCTTCAAGGGTGCAGCCGCGCTTGACTCAAAGCCGATTTCGTCGTCCAGTCCACTGCTGGCGGTTTTTGGCTTCGGTTTAGGTTTGGGCGCGCCAAAATCGTCGCCGCCCATCGGTTCGTCCATATCAAAAGCGCTGGTGACTTTAGCTTTCGGTTTATCTTCTACTTCTACGCCGCTATTCGCGTTCACCCCGACTGGCTTTGGCTTCGGTTTGGCAAAGCTGCCAAAATTATCATCCGCCATCGGGTCAAAATCGGCGCTAAACTGGTCATTCTTAGGCATGAGTGAGAGTGCCTTTCTTTATAAGTGATGAGTAATGAGTAATGAGTTATGAGTATTTTCGGAACCACTCATCACTCATCACTCATTACTCATTACTCATCACTTCCTATATTCCTAACTTGAGCGGTTCGCGGGGGGCGGCTTCGTCTACTACGTCGGCGAAGAAATCGCGCATGGTCTGGTAAGTGTTGCGCTGGCTCAAGATGAGCTTCATGTGGTCTACCAGAGGGCGCACTCCGGCGGCTAACAGGATAGGTCGGGCCGCCACAATGTTGGTGTAGTAGACCGAAGGAATACCGCGCCGCTTGGCGACGGCTTCCAGGTTGCTCGAACCAATAACTAAATCGGGGTTCAGTTCTTCGAGCGCTTTCAGGTCGTCTTCGTGGCGTTTGCGGAACAGGACGGAAATACCGCGCTCCTGCAACCAGGCGGCATCTTCTTTTGTGCCAGCCCCGCCCTTGACGCTGGTCGAGACAAAGCAGACATCCGCTCCGGCTTCGTGCATCAGGCGGGCGAAAAGCAGTTCGCTGCCTTCGTAACCGGCAATCATAATTTTTACGCCGTCCAGACGATTTTTGTCCAGTTCGTCGGCGACTTTTTGGGCTTCCTCGTCGGCGATAATCTCGGCTTCCTGGGCAGGTACTCCCATCAGGCGGCCTAAATTCTTCATCCAGTTATACGTACCTTCCGCTCCGACGGGCGCACTGTAGAGCGGTTGTACGCCCAGCGCCTTTAGCTCTTTCACGGTGCGGTCATAGAACGGATGAAGCATGGCGGCTACTTTGGCTTTGGGCGCTTCGTAGTAGGCTGGAATTTCCTTGTGGGGCAAAGCTGTTCGCAAGTTTACGCCCATGCGCGAGACCGCTACGCCCAGTTGCACCGGGTCAGTCGGGAAAACTTCGCCCACCGTTACCAACCCGTCGTGGGCCAGTTCGGGGTCGCCTGCTTCCTGCATGTTTTCGCCCAGTCGCTTGATAATCTGGCTGATGGCAACGTCTTTGGCTTCGGCGTGGGTTGGCACACCGTAGGCCGGAACGCGCATCGGTATAATTTCGGTGCGGCCTATTCGCTTGGGCAGTAGTTCCAGGTGCAAGCCACTGGTTTCAGGCGTACAGAGCGACATTACCGAAATCATCTGCGGGTTTTCGTGTTCGACTACATCTTTGATGATGTCCAGCACCTTGTCGGTCAAATCACTTTGCACCAGTTCGCGGGCAGTCAGCGAAGGCGACACAATCGGTTTGCTGGAGCCGTAGAAGTGCGACACAAAATCCAGACCGTACAAACAGCCAACCGCCCCGACCAGTACCGGAACCATGCCCTCAATTCGCATGGTGACGCGCAATGAGCCAAAAGCCGGACACATGGTGGCGCTGTGCATACTACATTCGCCTTTGCCGTTGCCAACATTTAAGTCTTTGCCTTTAGCCGCCAGATTAATCGTGCGACCAACTTTTAATTCTTCCACTTCGCTAGGCATAAGCTAACTCCTTCGCGGTTGTTCGGCTCATAAGTTCATTGGCAGTTGCCTGGCGCAATTGTCCCCGCGTATTTTGCTGGAACATCCGATAAAATTCCTCGAAATCGAGCGGGCTGGGAACAACCGCCTCGGTCAAATCCATACTTTCGATAAACCTGTCCATTGCGTCGCGCATTTCGGGGATTTCCATTACCTCGAAGGCATCCTTCATGGTGACGGCCTTCGGAATGAAAGGCATATTCGCCAGAATCGGGATGCCCGTCTGGTCGGCGTAAGCCTGAGCCACGCCCGTACCATCGTCTTTGTTCAAAATAATGCCCAGCACTTTGCTTTCGCTACCCTCGTCACTATAGTGAGCGACGGCGCGGCTGACGTTGTTGGCGACATAAAGCGATTGCTGGTCGTTTCCGGCGACAATTACGATTTCGCGGGCGATAGAGCGGGCAAAGCTCATACCAAAGCCGCCGCAAACCACGTCGCCCAAAAAGTCGAGCAGCACGACATCAAAATCCCAGCTAAACAGGCCCAGTTTTGCCAGCGTATCAAAGCCCAGCACAATGCCTTTGCCGCCGCAGCCCCGGCCCGTTTCCGGCCCGCCCAATTCGGCAGCGTACACGCCGTTGCGCTCGAAAATTACGTCGCCCGCAGTCAGGCTTTCGTCATCGCCGTTTTCGTGGAATTCGCGCCATACTTCAAGTATGGTCGGAAGCAGCACGCCTCGAAAAAGCGTCGCAGTTGAGTCGTGCTTGGGGTCGCAGCCAATTTGCAGCACGCGCTTGCCCTGTTGTACCAACCGCACGCTGAGGCAACTGCTCAGGAAACTTTTACCGCTTCCGCCTTTGCCGTAGATAGCTACTACT
>JBBQXW010000257.1:0-10584 GCA_038209275.1 Chloroflexia bacterium
ACGATTGCTTTCGGTCTGATTGTCTTTCAGGTGGTCAATTCGAGTGCGCTCCAACCAACGATAGGTTCGCAAAACGGGCTATCGGAAATTCCGTTCCCGACCAGCGCTCGTAGCGCCCGCACCGACACCATTCGGCAACCAGCTAATAATCTGGACGCTACTAACGAGCTTTTCCTGACCGCCCTGATTATTCTGGGGGTGGCACTGGTAACGCTCTATATCATCCGTAACTTTATTCGCAGTCGCTGGGGGCGCTCGTTAATCGCTTTGCGCGAAAATGAAATCGGGGCTGGCTCAGTCGGTATTAACGTAACGCGGATGAAAACGCTGGCCTTTGTATTTAGCGCGGCGGTAGCGGGCGCAGGTGGCGTGCTGAACGCCTATTCTTTCTCATTCGTTGGCCCTAGTATTTCACAGCTAGACCGTTCGGTAGCGTTTGTAACCATGCTTATTCTGGGCGGAGTTGGCACCTTATTCGGCCCGGTTATTGGGGCGGTAGCAATTACCGTGTTGCCCGAAATGCTCAAGAATTTGAACACCAGCAAGGTAGATACCGACGTATTTAGTCTGGTCGGCAACATTTCATTCTATCTGCTATTGGTGCTGCTGGTTGGCTGGTTTGCAATACGCCAGTTCAAGCTAGAGTCGGCGGCTTTGCAGCAAGGCACGCGCTGGCTGGTTGGTCTAATTGGGCTGGCTTTCGGCCTCCCCGCCACATTCACTATTGCCGGAACAATTCTTGTGCCGGTAATTGAAGGAACGCCAAACCTCTTTTTGCAGCTTTTCCAATGGTCTGCCGTCATAGCGGGGCTGGCCCTGGTGGTCTGGATGCTCTATTACAGCTATCGGGGCGCGGTAGGTCGGAGCGCGGTTTACAATCTGGCAATCGCTATCGGATTTGTGCTGGTCTTTAATAGCATTGAGATTTATCGGGCGATATTCAATACGGTTGGCAGCGTTACTGGGGTTGGCTTCAAAAAGACCAGTTTTGGGATAGACGGCTGGGCGATTATTCTGGTTTACTTTGTGCTGGTAATCGCGGCAATTGTAGCGACCACCCAGTCAATGCGAAAAACTTTTGTCCGAACCTTTGCCGCCGGTTTCATTATGTTTATACCGGGTATCTACCGTTTAATTTCCGGCTTTGCCCATAACACCGATGGCTCGGAGTTCAGGCCAACCGAAATTCTGCTGACGATTTACGGCGCGATTTTGCTCTACTTCCTTTACCTTGTGCCAAAAGGCATTGGCGGACTACTGGGGCAGCTAATCGAGCGTTATGTCCCGACCCAGCGCCGGATAAACCATTCTATTTTGCAAGGGTCGTCACAGGCTTCGGCGGACGCGGGGATACCAAATGCCAGCAGCGCCACGCCAACATTGGCCTTCCACCGACAACGTGGAACGCACAATGAGGTGCTGAGAATCGCAGCAGTAACCCGCGATTTTAAGGGTTTGCGGGCAGTAGACCAGGTGGATATGCGGCTCAACCAGGGCGATATTCATGCTTTAATCGGGCCAAACGGGGCAGGCAAAACTACCGTGCTGAACCTGATTAGCGGCCTGTACAACGTTAGCAACGGACAGATTTTGTTCCGGGGCGAACGAGTGGATGGTATGAAGTCGCACGATATTGCCGGAGCAGGTATCAGCCGTACTTTCCAGAACTTGCAGGTGTTCGGCGAAATGACCGTTATCGAGAATGTGATGGTCGGCTTCCATCTGCATATCAAGGAAGGTTTCTGGGCTTCACTGTTGGGCTTGCCCCAGGTCAAGCGTGAGGAAGACCGCATCAACGCACTCTCGATGCAGCTACTGGAATTTGTGGGCTTGCAAAATCGGGCTTATGATAAGGCCAAAGATTTGCCTTACGGCTACCAGCGTTTGCTCGAAATTGCCCGCGCGCTGGCAGTAGAGCCAGAAATTCTGCTGCTGGACGAACCCGCCGCCGGATTGAACCCGCAGGAAATCGGCGATATGGATCGGCTTATCCGAAAAATCAAGAATGAGGGTGTGACGGTGCTGCTAATTGAGCATCACATGGACCTGGTAATGGAGATTTCGGACGAAATTACGGTGCTGGATTACGGCAAGAAAATCGCCGAAGGGGTGCCTTTCCAGATTCAAAATAATCAAAAGGTCAAAGATGCTTATTTCGGCCCGGAGGTGGTAATCAATGCTCGAAGTTAAAAATGTACGCGCCGCCTATGGGCGAATTGAGGCCATCAAAGATATTTCGCTGCACGTCAACAAAGGCGAAATTGTGGTAATCGTGGGTCGCAACGGGGCGGGCAAAACTACCACCCTCAAAACGATTTCGGGAGTGCTGAAGCCGCGTGAAGGCCAGATTCTATTCGAGGGCAAGGACATCACCGGGCTAAAGCCGCACATAGTCGCCCGGCTGGGCCTGAATATGGTTCCTGAAGGCCGTCAGATTTTCGCCGACCAGAGCGTCGGCGATAACCTGGGCCTGGGCCTGAACACTCGTCGCCTGGATAAAAAGGCGGTAGATGAAACCAGTGAGCGAGTATTTGCGCTGTTCCCACGCTTGAAGGAGCGTCTGAAACAGCAAGCCGGGACACTTTCGGGCGGCGAACAGCAGATGCTGGCAATTAGCCGGGCCTTAATGAGCGGGCCGAAACTAATTATGCTGGACGAGCCTTCGCTGGGTCTTGCCCCGATTATGGTGACAACGATTCTAGAAACGATTCAGGATTTGAGCCGCCAGGGTATCACGATTTTGTTGGTCGAGCAGATGCGCTACGCCCTTCAGATCGCTGACCGGGCTTACGTAATCAAAACCGGCAATATTGTCTGGGAAGGTACAGGCGCAGAAGCTCTAATCTCGCCCGAAGTAGAAGAAGCCTACCTGGGTAAACGCAAGGTCATCGAAGGCAAAGAAACCTACGAGGGATTAGCTGACCAGGCTGAAGCGCACAATTAAAGCAGTTTTGAGTTTTGGTCGAAGACCACCCCTGCGGGGCGAGTTTTGAATTTTGAGTTAAAAAGGCGACCTTGAGAAGGGTTGCCTTTTTTTGGCTTCAGGTGGAATGGGCATGGTATAATTTTGAGTGAGTGAATAATAGTAAGTCCGGTATATTGTAGGGGCTTATTGCATTCGCCCTCGTTCATTGCATACTCTTCAAGAGGAATGCTATGAGCCAGTACAAAATCGGAAATTTCTAACAGCTGATAAGATGCTGGCTTTACCAACAGTGGTAAAGAGAGGGCAAGCCATGACTATTGAAATAAAAGAGGTTTTGGATTTTGAAATCGAACAACAGGAGGAATTAGAGCAAGTGGCAAGTATGCTACATGGCGTTATTGGTATGAGGGATAGTTGACCCTATACCAAAAGCGTTTTTATTTTCCGCCCCGCCCAGATACACCAAATGCTGACCAGCGCGGATGAACTCGATGGTGAAAACGTAGTCCCAGGATTTAAACTATCGGTGGGAAAAATATTCAAACAGGTTAAATAGTCTTTAACAAGGAGCATAAAATGGCATACACTGAGATTGGTAAATATTTAGTAATTGATCCGGAAATTTGTCATGGTCAAATGACTTTCAAGGGTACTAGGATACCTGTAGCCACCGCTTTTGCATTTATGGCGAAGGGCTACTCGATAGATATGTTACGATTAGAATGGCCTCAATTGAGCCGTGAGGCAATCGAGGAAGCTATACGTATGGCAGGTCTGGCTTTGCTGAAAGATTATTACACACCTGAAGAACTTGAACGTTATCTTGTTTTGTGAACCACTGTTCTAAAGGTAGATTCTTATGACAGCATCACAGATTTTGTTAGTTGAAGAAATAAAGCAGCAAGTTACACAAAATTGGCATCATTATCCTCCTGCCTCTCTACAAAGAATTAATGAAACAGAAGCGGCGTTAGGCTTTCACTTACCTGAACTTCTGAAAGAGCTTTATTTGCAAGTTGCAAACGGTGGGTTCGGGCCTCGCTACAAAATTACCGGGCTTGCTGGGGGTGCTTTAGATGATGTATACCAACAAACGTTAGTTGCGGTGTATCAAAATTATAGCTCACCGTCTCCAAAACGTTCCCGTAATCGCTGGCCTGAACAGTTAGCACCTTTTTGTGATTGGGGTTGCCTTATCAAATCGTGCCTCGATTGCACAAAACCTGAAGCACCAGTAATTTTATACGACCCAAATAAGAGAACTTGGAAAGCTTCTTTTCAGTTAGAAGCAGCTTCCTTTGAAGAATGGCTTGAAGAATATTTTATTAAGGGTGAAAGGAAACCACAAAAGTGAGTGAAGATTTTGGGGGCGGCGATGAGTTGCGGGCGGCCCGCAAAGCCGAGCGCCGCGAACAAAAACGTACAAAAACCAAAAATGCTCCCATAGTAGGCGCTTATGGAGTTTGGACGGGTGAGGGCTATTTACGCGAAGGCGAGGGTCTGGAACGTAAACTGGCTCTGGAAAGCGTGAAAGCCCCGACAGGTGCGCGACGCGAAAAACGGCGCAAGCGCAAGAACAAATAAATCAGAGCCAAAACCCGACATTCGTAGGACATTGCTCCGCCAATGGAGTTGCCCCGACCCAATCTCTGTGTAGGACATTGCTCCGCTAATGGATTTTTGACTATATCGCGGTGGAATTACGCCACACAGCAACCTGTTCTGTAGTTGCTACTACAGATTGCAAGCCCTATTCTCTGATAAAATTAATCCATATCCCTGTGCATCAGAGTGACTAAAATAATTCGGAATTGGAAACCGACTATCAGAACTCATTAGAAGGTGGGCAACATCATGTACGTTAAATGGGTTGTGCGGCGGCATAAAAACGAAGAACTGGCGAATATTGCATTTTACGACGCTTATTTAGTGCAAAGCTACAAAAATGAATCGGGCGAGCCACGCCAGCGCACCCTGGCCTACCTGGGCAATTTGCGCCAGATTGACGGAATTTTCCCGGTAATTGAGCGTGCCTTGTTTTATATCCGCATGGAAGATTCGCTGCTTCGCAACGTTCCGGCGGAGTTATTGACCGATGAGGAGCGCAACAAGCTTTATACCGGGCTGAGTACCGTCGCGCCGCCACCCGCCGAAGAAGAAATTCGCCAATCCGAATCGCTTAATCGCAACTGGCACTCGACCTACTGGAAAGCCCGCGCCACCAGGCCCTCCAACCGTTCCGCTGGGTTCGCCCAGGTTCAACTGGAAGAAGGCACTGAATTTTCAGAAGAAGACCCGCCCTGCGACGGCAGCGTACCACAACCCGAAACCCCACTAGACCGCATCGTCGTCATCGGGCGACTAAGCGAAATGCCGAGGAGATAAAATAGTTCAAAGTTCAAAGTTAAATAAGGAACACAGATGAACACAGAGAACCACAGATGGACACAGATAATTTATAACTAGAAACTAGAAACTACTCCTTACGAACTTTGAACTTTGAACTTTGAACTTTGAACTTTGAACTTTGAACTTTGAACTTTGAACTTTGAACTTTGAACTTTGAACTATAAAAACGGAGATGCGGTGAAGGAATTTAAGCGGTTTTTGGAGCAATTGTTTTGGATTCCGGCGGCGCGCTGGGCCGGACGGCGCGGGCGGAATTATGTGGGGCGGCAGCGACGGCGCTTAAAGCGATCACGCTACACCCGTTTCTTTTTGCAACGACAAAAAGGCATCGGAAGACTGGTAAAACGGCGGCGAAAAGGCTTCGGTCACTTGTTAAGGCGCACAAGGCGAAGATTGAAATAGAAACTTGTTTCCAAATTCGAGAAATGTTATATTTGAGAAGTTGAGAGACCAGCTATAATTCGGGGTCAGCATCAAAGAAGGGTCGTTATGAGCCAGCTACAAGGAAAACTACAGTCGCTTGTCGGCTATCCTTATCATTTGCCGGACAAACCTTTACCCACCAGCCCATACATTAGCTATGAGGAATTTTTTGATTGGGCCGATGAAGACACGTTAGCCGAATGGGTAGACGGGAGAATCGAGATGAGTAGTCCGGCAAACTGGAAGCATCAACAAATCGCGGGCTTGCTATATGAGGTATTCACCACCTTTACCCGCCTGTTCGACCTGGGAGTGGTGCTGCAAAATCCTTTTCAGATGAAGCTGCCGGGCAAACGTGGCTCTGGTCGAGAGCCAGATTTGTTATTTCTGGCAAAAGCTAAGTTGAGTCGGTTGGAAAACGGGTTGGTGCGAGGAGCGGCTGATTTGGTAGTTGAAGTGGTTTCACCCGAAAGCGAATGGCGTGACCGTCACGACAAATTTCAGGAATATGCCGCCGGAGGCGTACCAGAATACTGGCTGATTGACCCTGACCAGCAGCAAGCCGAATTTTATCGGCTCAATAACCAGAGCCAGTATGAAAACCAACCGCTCGATACCGAAGGCCGTTACTATTCGCAAGCTCTGACGAATTTTTGGCTCAAACCGGGCTGGCTCTGGCTGCAACCATTACCTGATGCACAGGATTTGCTCAAATTAATTGGCGGAGAAGCTTATACTACTTATCAAAATCGCCCATTACGGGCCGATCTGTAAGCAATTTAAAATTTATGAAGGATTAGAATGAAGGATTTATCCAAAGAAGATTATGTGCGGATTTTGCGGGAATGCCGGAATATTGCAGTGATAGGGCTTTCGCGTGACCCTTACCGGGCGAGTTACGGGGTAGCCGAGTATATGGTCAGGGCTGGATACAATATTATCCCGGTCAATCCGAAATATAAAGAAGTGTTGGGGCGCAAGTGCTACGCTTCGCTGCGAGATATTCCTGAGCCGATAGATATGGTGGATGTGTTCCGCAATCCTGAACATATCGTGCCGATAATAGAAGAGGCGATTGCGATAGGAGCAAAAGTGGTGTGGCTGCAATTGGGCGTGATAAATGAGAAAGCAATTGAGAAAGCGCAGGCGGCAGGATTAGAAGTCGTGGTTGACCGTTGCTTGAAAATTGAGCATGGGCGTTACCGCTCGGCTTTTACCTCACGGTAATTTTAACACGATTTTCGCTTGCCGCTATAAAAGTAGTAGTAATTTCAATCGCTCTGGCCTTTTCTGAGCCGAAAGCGATTGATGGTGTTTAAGAATTAAATCCGTAAATAGCGCAACTATTGTAGGAGGGGGCTGCGCTCTCGAAAAAATCCTGGTTTGGGTAGAAATCGAGGGCAGAGCCAACTCCTACAACGATTTACGGCTTACTTTGTTAAAGACCATCAATCGCTACTACTAAAGCAAAACCAACTTTAGTTTAATACTGATCCATGCCAAGTTCCATTTTGGCATCTTCGCTCATCATGGTAGGATTCCACGAAGGTGTCCAGACCAGATTAAGTTTTATATCGTTGACACCGGGCATACCGTCGAGAGCTTCGCGCACCTGCTCGCCAATTACATGACTGAGCGGACAGCCGGGCGAGGTCAGCGTCATATTTATGTCAACCAGGCCGGTATCCTGCACGTCAACACCATAAATCAGGCCCAGGTCAACAATGTTGATACCGATTTCAGGGTCGTAGACCGTTTTGAGGGCTTCGCGCACTTCTTCTTCATTGGGTAGACTGAGTGTACTCATCTTTATATTTCCTCCGTTTTAAATAAACTTTTTATTCGTCCCATTCTATATCGAGAATATGGTCGCCCAGCGCGAGGGTACGAATAGAGACGCGGACGTTTTTTGCCCCGGTTGCTTCCAGCGAAGCCTCGGCAATCCCGGCCACCATTTCAATATTGCCGCTATCTTTCTGATGCCGAAATTCATATTTGGTTGGGCCAACCTTCTTGACCGTCCGAACACCATATTTCAGCGTCATCTCGTAAACACGCGGAGCGCTGGTCATCAGGCGGTGCGGCCCCCAGATTGGTAAAGCCGCCAGCATAACTTTTCCAACAATGCTTCGGCGATAGCTATCGAAAGTAACCCGGCCCAGTTTCCATAGTGCTACCGTCAAGGATACATCAGGATAAAGATATTGAGCGGCGTAGCGTTGAATCGCGATGCCTGTTTCCATTGGTACGGAAGTAGGGGGCCGCTTTACATCAAAGTTGTAACGCTTTTTAAGTTCGTCAGCTACTTGCGGATTGCGGGACAGGCCAGTGTCTTCGAGCATAGGCAAGATAGCCTCGATGTTCATAATGTTGGTTGGCTCAGGGGCCGATTTCCCAGACATAACACTGGCTACCTTTTAGTTCAATCTAAGAGTTTAATCCTCGTCGTCGTCGTAATAGCCAAGTTCGTCTTTGGCATCCTGACTCATCATGGCGGGCGACCAGGGCGGGTTGAAGACAAACTGCACTTTGGCCTCGGTAATACCTTCCAGCGAAATGAGCGCGTCAACTACATCACCTTTGATTTGTGGCCCGGCGGGACAGGCGGGCGAAGTTAGCGTCATGAAAATCTGCGCTTGCCCATCGTCATCTATATCGAGGCGGTAAACCAGCCCCATATCAATAATATTTACACCCATTTCCGGGTCGTAGACTTCCTTGAGGGAATTTATAATTTCCTCGTCGGAAGGCTGCGTCCGGGTTGTCGTTTCTGACATAGTACCAGATACCTTTCTTTAAGACAAAACCGAAAAAGAGAAAAACTTTTTCCTGCTTAAATTATAACACCTCAACCAGACTTATGCTATTTACCCTTGAAATTGGCGGCGCGCTTCTGGAGGAAAGCCGAAGTACCTTCAACCCGGTCTTCGGTGCTATAAAGCAAACCAAAATAGGCCGCTTCGATGGCGCAACCCCGGTCTAAATCCACTTCCAATCCTTCATTGATAGCCGCTTTCGCCAGTTTCAGAGCGATAGACGGTTTGGCGGCAAGCGATTTAGCCAGCAAGCGGGCTTCCTCATTGAGCAGAGTCAACGGCACAACCCTTTCGACCAGTCCCATACGAAGCGCTTCCATTGCCGTAACTGGTTCGCCATCCATCACCATAAGTTTAGCCTGACCGCGCCCGACCAACCGGGCCAGACGTTGCGTACCGCCAAAACCGGGAATAATGCCCAGTTTTATTTCGGGCTGACCAAGCCGGGCAGTTTCACTGGCGATACGAATATCACCCGCCATTGCGATTTCGAGACCGCCACCCAGCGCATAGCCGTTGATGGCCATAATGACGGGCTTGCTGATACGTTCAATCTGGAAGGTTAACGCCTGACCCATTTTTACATGTTCGATGGCCTTTATCGGGTCGGACAGCGCGTTTAGTTCGGCAATATCTGCTCCAGCGATAAAGCTTTTGTCGCCCATGCCAGTCATAATAATCACTCGTACTTTTTCGTCAGCTTCCAGTTCGGTGAAGGCGGCGCTCAGTTCGGTCAAAACGGTGCGGTTGAGCGCATTTAGTTTGTCAGGCCGGTTCACCGTAACGGTAGCAATCGGCTCTATCTCATCACGGGCTACCAAAATAGTAGTGTAAGCCATCTTCTTCTCCTAACATTTTTATTGATTATAATCGTAAAAACCCTTGCCGCTTTTACGCCCGAATTGTCCGGCCAGAACCATCCGTTTGAGCAATGGCGGTGGGGCGTAGCGCGGCTCTTTATATTCGTCAAAGAGAATGTTGGCAATATAGTAAGTAGTATCGAGGCCGATAAAATCGAGCAAGGTGAGCGGCCCCATCGGATGACCACAGCCCAGTTTCATGCCGTTGTCAATATCGTCGCGGGTCGCTACGCCGGATTCGAGCGCCCGAATAGCATCGAGCAAATACGGCACGAGCAACAGGTTGACGATAAAACCAGCACTATCTTTGGCAATCACAACCGTTTTGCCGAGCGATTCGCCAAAAGCTTTAAGCCGCTCAACCGTTGCATCGCTGGTGCTGATGGTTTTAACGACTTCGACCAGCTTCATAACTGGCACAGGATTAAAGAAGTGCGTCCCGCCAAAACGGTCTTGACGTTTGGTAGCCGCCGCCATTTCAATAATAGTCAGCGAGGAAGTATTGCTGCTGAAAATGGTTTCAGGCTTGCAGATTTTATCGAGTGCGCCGAAAAGTTTGCGTTTCTCCTCAATATTTTCGATGATAGCCTCGATAACGATGTCGCAGTCGGCAAAGTCGTTCAAATCGGTAGTGCCTTTGATGCGCTTCAAGATGGCTTCACCATCCTGCGCGGTGATTTTGCCTTTGTCTATATCTTTGCCAAGCCCACCCTGAATACGCCCAATCCCCCGGCCCAGCAAATTTTCGGTAGCTTCGCCCACCAGCACTTCATAGCCAGACTGGGCAATAACCTGGGCAATGCCGCTCCCCATCAAACCACAACCCATTACTCCAACTTTTTTAATACCCTCTACAAGCGCCATTGCTGGCCCACCTCCCTTTGGGATTTACGATTTACGATTTACGATTTACGATTGTTCTTTAGTCTGTGGTATTTTACTCTGTTTAGGGTACAGGGTCAAAGAAAGGCGAGAGGATTTACGATTTACGCACCCAGAGGGTACCCGTGATTTACGATTTACGCACCCAGAGGGTACCCGCGATTTACGATTTACGCACCCAGAGGGTACCCGCGATTTACGATTTACGATTTACGATTTACGATTTACGATTTACGATTTACGATTTACGATTTACGATTTACGATTT
>JBBQXW010000258.1:0-10561 GCA_038209275.1 Chloroflexia bacterium
GTGGAAAACCCGCGCTTCTTTCGCAAAAGCCAAAAGCAGTTGGCTAAAGTACAGCGCAAAGCCGATAAAGTTAAGCACTTGCCCCGCCGTGACCCTAAGAAGCTTAAAGTTAAGCAAGCGGTCAGAAATGCCCACACTAAAGTTAAAAACCAGCGTACCGATTTCTTGCATAAGCAAAGCACTTCGCTGGTTACTAAATATAGTGTTGTGGTAGTTGAGGACCTGCAAGTTACTAACCTCTTGAAACGGGCAAAGCCTAAACTTGACCCGGAAAATAGTAATACCTATTTGCCTAATGGAGCAGCCGCCAAAAGCGGTTTGTCCAAATCTATAAGCGATGCTGGCTGGAGTACTTTCGTCAACATGCTGACCTACAAAGCTGAAAACGCTGGTAGTAAGCTGATAAAAGTGCCACCCGCCTACACTTCTCAGATTTGCCCTAATCCTGATTGCGGCTTGATAGTCAAAAAGGACTTGTCAGAGCGTTGGCACTCATGCCCTTGTGGGTGTGAAATGCCGCGTGATGTTGCCGCTTCAATCGTAATATTGAGAATTGGATTAGATTCTCTCCGTAACCAATCGGTAGATGCCCCCGCCGCGAGAAGTGGGGAGTAATCACTATCCCCAATACGCTTGGTTCCAGGCCAAGAACTTTTGAGATAGATTGTTTGATAGATAAAGCCGATGCCATTGAAATAAAATGGCGCGATGCCACCACTGATGGGGATCATATAACTAAAGAACACACAAGAATAAAGATAATATCTGCTGCTGGATATAAGCCTGTGAGAGTTATGTTTTACTACCCTAATCGCACCCAAGCTATTCGCATTCAGCAGGCGCTTCAAACTTTATATGCCGGGGTGAATGGTGAATATCATTTCGGACAAGGGGCTTGGGATTACATGAGGCAAAGAACCGCTATAGACCTTAAGGGCATCCTTGAGAGAATCGCAGCAAAGAATTTAGAGGCAAAAAATGAATTGGAAAGTTTTTAAAGGAGACTGTTTAGACGTAATTAAGGCGAACGACATTAATAAAATTGACCTAATATATCTTGACCCCCCTTTTGGCACCCAAAAAGATCACACTCTCTCAACAAGAGATGGTAAATCACGTTTCTCATACTCGGATATTTGGAAATCTAAAGATGATTACTTTGGATTTATATACGAGAGAGTTACTATTTTGTGGGAAATTCTAAAAGATACTGGTAGTCTATTTTTTCATTGCGACAGCACCTCTTCACATATTATCCGCCTAATCTTGAATGATGTTTTTGGCGCTGAAAGCTTCCGCTCAGAAATTATCTGGCATTACAAACGTTGGACAAATGCCCAAAAAGGATTAATTCCAGCTCACCAAACAATCTTTTTTTATTCAAAAACGGAAAACTTCAAGTTTAACCCTATGTATTCGGATTATTCCGAAACAACTAATGTTGATCAAATATTGCACAAGCGTGAACGAGACTCTAGGGGCAAATCCGCTTATGCTGTTGATGAAGCTGGGGAGTATATTATTAACGGCGCAAAGAAAGGCGTTGCCATCAATGATGTATGGGAAATTCCCTATCTTAACCCGAAAGCAAGGGAGCGCGTAGGCTATCCTACCCAAAAACCTATCAATCTTTTAGAGCGCATCATCACTCTTGCTTCCGATCCTGGTGATACAGTCCTAGACCCATTTTGCGGCAGTGGTACAACTTTAGTTGCCGCCTCTCTTTGTGATAGAAAGAGTATAGGAATAGACATCTCGGATGAGGCGTGTGAACTTTCAATGAAACGGCTGAATGATCCGATTAGATCGCAATCACTGGTTATGGCTCTCGGTCGAGAAAAGTATCTTCACAAAGACCTGGATGTGTTAAGTCATTTATCAGCCGTTGAATATACCGTTGTTGCTAGAAACAAAGGAATTGATGCTATTCTAAAAGAAGAAATTAACGAGCGCTTAGTGTTTGTCAGAGTGCAACGCGAAAACGAGCCTATAAGCGAAGCCATATCAGCGATAATTAAGGCTACTGAAAAAAAGGGGGCTTGCTATATGGTCGTTGTAAAAACCAGTCCCAGTAATGAAATGTTTAGCAATATGCACATAAGTAGCGATTTAGTTGTTATTCCTTCTTTTTCTCATCAAATGAAACAGGTTTTCGAGGAACAGTTTTCAAGAAAAGTTTTCATGGAAGCTTGAGGCTAGTCAATACCCTTCGGTTAAATGTTAAAGGGCATTACACTGAGCTTCAGCTACTTGAGCAACTTAGCCTGGGCCTTGAGCCACTAGCGGCGGGCGGTACTTAAATGACTAATCAAAAAAACAGGCGTAGAGTAGTAAATCCAATAATAGACGATTTCAGTAACTATGAAAAAATGCGTGACGCTGGTTTAGATGCAAAAACGGTTTATCTTACTGGTAAAGCCGATAGGCTTGACCCTATCACGCTTATCCGAATGATTCGCCATGTCTTTCAACTTTCTCTGGTTGAGGCTAAAGAAGTCAAAGTAGTAGCTGATGGATTAGCAAATTCGCTGGAAGAATATCAGGAAAAACTGATTCCCGGCCTTGAAGCGGCTCTCAAAGAAATGGAAGAATGGGAAGAAAGCGAAAGCTTTTCCAAATTTGTTTAAAGTAAGTGCGCTTTTTGAATAACCCAAAACTTTCGCGCACCACTCTAAAATTAGTAGCGATTTCAATTGCTTCCAGTTAAGCGTGAGGCAAAAGTGATTGCAATCGCTACTACTTAAAACTCCGTTTAGCTAACTGGTTTGCGGTTAGCCAGCCAGAACAAACCGCCCGCCCCGGCCATCATTATTAGACCCATAAACGTCCAGAAAATCTGCCCGGTCATAAAGCTGCCTTTGATAACGTTCAGCCCTTGAAATATCCAGACAAAGCCAACAATTGCCATTAGTAGCGCCACAATCAAAAGTATCGGTTTCTTCATTTTTAATTAACTCCTTCTTCTTCCCTAATTTTCTCCGTCCTCATTCCTCCGTCCTCATCCCTCATTCTTTCTTCCTGTCGTACTTCATCGAGCAATTTGCGCTCTTTCTTGTCCAGTTCAGGTTCAAGCTGGGCCAGTAAGTCGGGACGGCGTTGGAGGGTGCGGCGGAGCGATTCCTTAAAGCGCCACTGGGTTATCCTGGCGTGGTGGCCTGATAATAATATTTCTGGCACGCCCCAGCCTCGAAACTCTGCCGGGCGGGTATAGTGCGGATATTCCAGGAGCGGGCGCGAGTGCGATTCCTCGCCGGGCGATTCTTCTGCCAGCACTTCGGGTATCAGTCGCGCCACCGCATCTACTATTACCATTGCCGCTAGTTCGCCGCCAGTCAGCACAAAATCGCCGATGCTCAATTCGCGATTCACGGCATAGCGACAAATCCGCTCGTCCAGCCCTTCGTAATGCCCGCAGACCAGCGCAATACGGGGATAGTTCGCTAACTCCTGGGCAATTTGATGATTAAAAACTTCACCTTGCGGCGACATTAAAATAACCGGGAAATCGGCCTGAAGCGGCGTTTCTGCCGAAATCGTCGGTAATTCCAGCGCCCCTTCTATCGCAGCAAAAAGTGGATCGGCCCTGAAAACCATGCCCGCGCCGCCGCCATAGGGGTAATCGTCCACCTGGCGGTGTCGGCCCAAACCCCAATCGCGAATATTGTGCAGCCGAATGTCAATCAGCCCTTGCGTCACTGCCCGGCCCAAAATACTTTCCCCAAACGGCCCGGCAAACATTTGAGGAAACAGGGTCAATACATCAAAGCGCATTTTAGTTATCAGTCGTCAGTTATTAGTCGTCAGTTATCAGTCGTCAGTTATCAGTCAGGATTTTACTATGAAACAGCAAAGGCGACCAATATGGTCGCCCTTTGTTGTTTATAATAGCCACTTCCCACTTCGTAAAATTATTGACAGTCCCGATTTTCGATGTTAAGATAAATCATCAAGTTCTTCGCAGCACCTGTAGAGAACGACGCTTCACACTACCCAGGTTGTTGACTTCTTTTCGGCTGTTACTGCTCGATTAGCAAAGAAAAAATTCGGTAAAAGAAATGGGCCTTTACACCTTTCAACGTCAGTTTCGCACGGCCAGTAGCGAAGGTTACGAGATTCGTGAAAACGACCAACGAATAGGGCGAGTAGACCTCCATTTTGCTATGGAAAATGTTTACGCCACTATTGTATTAGAAATTGAAATGGAAGAGGGCGAGGTAGCCCAGGTTATCGAGGAAATAGACGATAGCCTCGTAGTGACAGCTTCGGTCAAGCGCGAAGACCTGAATGTCTGGGTTTATCAAGGGCATGAAGTTGGTTTTTTTACCGATGAGTTCCTCAATGAAGAGTTCGGTGAAGAAGAAGAAGAAGAAGAAGAACTCAATGATGAACTGGACGAGGTGGAAAATGCTCCACCGCTACGCTAAATAACTGAATATCTACAAAATCTCTCCTTTCCCCCTTGTGGCGGATGCGCGTCGAAGCGACCGTATGCGACCCCAAATTTAATTTGCCTTTTCACTTCCAAATTTCCTTGCATTTTTTTAACTAAAGAGTTATAATAGCGGCTGAGATAGACCTTCCAAATAGCGCAATCCGCAATTTACTCTATACCAATACCACTATTCGCCTAATTGGGCGGTTACGATATTGAATAGGTAATGGGCAGGTATCTGACGCGGGGGAGAGTCGTCTTAACCATTTGGATAAGGAAGGTATGATGGAAGAAAACGTCAAAATAATCCCGGAAGTGCAACCCAATGTAGGAGGTGGTGCGGCAGGGGAGCCAGGTAAGACTGCGACCGAAACGGTGGGCGCGCCCGAAAACAGCGCCCCCATGACCGATGAGACTGTAGTTCACCAGGCGGTTGAGCCGCACACCAATGGAAACGGAAACGGCCTGCATCCTGTTTCCGCAACCCAGGCCCAGGACGAGAGTGATAATACTCCCGTCGCCGAACTATCGGCAGCTACCGAGGCTCCGGCAGCCGAACTTGAGGCAGCTACTCCCGCAGCTGAACTTGAGGGCGCTACCGAAGTTAAAAACGAAGCAGCTGCTCCCGCCAACGAGCAAGCCCCGGAAACCGAAATGGAAGGCGCAACCGCTGTCGAGCCGTCGCGCCCCATGTCGCTGATGGAGCAATTGCTGAATGACCCATCGAGCGCCTTGAAAACTTTGCATTATGGCGAAGTAATCGAGGGGACGGTGATGCACAAAGACCGTGAAGAAATTCTGGTGGACATCGGTGCGAAAAGCGAAGGAATAGTCCCTAACAAGGAACTTCAGACGTTGACGCACGATGAACTGACCGATATTAAGGTTGGTGACCAGATTTTGGTGTTTGTGGTGCAGCCGGAAAATCAGGAAGGTCATGCGGTTCTTTCGATTGACAAGGCCAAGATGGAAAAAAGCTGGCGGCGGCTGCAAAAGCAGTTCGAGGGCGGCGAAATCATTGATGCCGAAGTCACGGGCTACAACAAGGGTGGTCTCTTGGTCAATCTGGAAGGGGTACGCGGTTTTGTACCAGCTTCACAGGTGACTGGTCTGACGGCTGGTACGGATGCCGCCAAGCAGAGCGAGATGACCCGGCTAGTCAATAGCAAAATGGCCCTCAAGATTATCGAAATCAATCGCCACCGCAATCGGCTTATTCTTTCCGAGCGTCAGGCGGCCCAGGAGCAGCGCGATGCACAGAAAGACCGCTTGATGTCGGAGTTGGAGCAGGGTCAAGTACGCGACGGTATGGTAACGAGCATCTGCGACTTTGGTGCTTTCGTTGACATTGGCGGCGCGGACGGTCTGGTTCACTTGAGCGAACTTTCGTGGAGCCGAATCAACCACCCGAATGAACTGTTGAAGGTGGGCGAGAAGGTTAAAGTTTACGTGTTGAGCGTAGATGACAACGAAAAGAAAGTGGCGCTCTCGATTAAGCGGACGCAGCCCGAACCCTGGAGTCAGGTTATGGCGAAGTACCAGCCAGGTCAACTGGTCGAAGGTACGATTACCCAACTGGCTAACTTTGGCGCATTTGCCCGGATTGCCGATGGTATCGAAGGTCTGATTCACGTCAGTGAATTGGCCGAGGGCCGGGTGCAACATCCGCGCAGCGTGGTCAAAGAAGGCGATACGGTAACGCTACGGATTATTCGGATTGACCCCCAGCGCAAGCGCATGGGCCTCTCGCTCAAGCGGGCGGTTGAGGGTTACGAAGGTAATCTGAGCGATTTGCCGGATGAAGACGACAATCGGGGCAGTCGCAGCAATGGTCGGGGCAAGCGGGAAGACTCGGCTGAAGTAGAGGCAGAGCCAGTCGAGGCGCAGGCTTAATCAGTCCGGGACAAATAAATAAGCCAGGGTTGGATGAAAAAATAAAATTGGCTC
Organism: Chloroflexia bacterium; assembly: GCA_038209275.1. GTDB lineage: Bacteria > Chloroflexota > Chloroflexia > Chloroheliales > Chloroheliaceae > L227-5C. The sequence goes on from JBBQXW010000258.1 coordinate 6,380, forward strand.
TGGCTTAACCGTCGTTTGCGACAGGATAAGAAAAAAGTTAATAGACCGTCAAGCTTATCCAAAGGCTGAGATGGCTGACTCCTTTCCCAAACCGGGATTACAGGAGTCGGCCTTCTTGGTTTTTGCTTTTTGGTTAAATTATTCTGGAAAGCTACCAGGTAGGGGCGAGTCGCATACGCCCTTTTGACATGTGGCAGTGTTCAAGGGCGTATGCGATTCGCCCCTACCAAATCAATCTCGTAGCACAATTACAATCAAGTCTTGCTGGCAACCACGCAAGAAAGCTGGTTGCCCTTACCAGCAGTGAAAATTTGCTTGCCGCCAAAACCCGTAACTTTTAGCCCAATGAGAATGTTTCCGCCGCCAAGCGTCACACCATTGCCCGTTACGCCGGAAGCACTAATGGTTATGTCAGGCTTATTGTTCAGGCAACGTCCCTGGATACTCACTCCGACAGGTAAACTCAAGCCGCTATTACTGAGCGTGATGATGGAGGCAGCAGGCAGGGCGGTAAGATTTATGGTTTTATCGGTATTGTTGGGCCGGGTACTGAGGTAATCAACCGCGTAGCGAAGCGTGCCGCAAGCGCCATTATCCTGATTGCTATTCACTGCCAATGGCAAAGCGCACGCCTCAAATTCAACGGCACCAATATCACAATTAGTCCCCACCGGACGGGTTACGCCGCGCTGGTCAAGATTATTCACCGGGCTTGCCGCGCAGGTCGCATTATTTCCAGCATCAATAGCCGGACTATTCGGCGCGGGCAAATGAGTTTGAGTCGGCCCACCGTTATTTTGAAGCGGGCCAAGCTTCGGGTCTTGCGAGGAAATAGTATTGCCGCAACTTGTGCCGGGCCACTGCAAATTGTTACCGCCATCGGTAAGGATAGCCGCCGCCCTGGTATAGCAATTTTCGCTGGCGAGGTTAGTTGCGAAGATAGTATTTTTTACTATCAAAGCTCTTGAAAAATTATCGTTAAAAATACTGTTGCCGATGGTAGCGGTGTTATTAAAGAAAGTGCTATTAATAATATTTGAGGCTGGTGTGTTATAACCATTATAGCTACTGAAAATAGCTCCACCGCTGCTAGGGATGCCAGCTGGAGCAATAGCAGCGTTGTTAGAAAAGGTGCTATTAATTACTTGCAGTGCATAATCGTTAAAAATAGCGCCCCCGCCTTCTGGATAATAGCTTGATGGGCCAACTCCTGCACCACGCACCGCAGTATTATTGACAAAAGTACTGCCAGTTATGCTTATCGGCCTTTGAGCAAAAATAGCGCCGCCACTACCTTGCCCCCCATTGCCACTACCCTGAGCGTCGCCGCCTTTCGCCGTGTTATTAATAAAGGAAGTGTTGGAAATTATAGTTGTAGGGAAACCGACCTCTAATCCTATCGCGCCGCCACTACCCCATCCCCCACCGTCCCTAGAAGGCCCGCCATTGCTACCTGTGGCGCTATTACCAACAAACGTGCTGTTATTTATGGTTAAACCGCCGCTACTGCCACCGTAGCCAATTGCTCCGCCAGCACCACTCGCACCAGTTGCCTTGTTATTTGTGAAGTTGCAGTTATTTATAATGATGGTATCGGTATTATAAATCGCGCCACCCCCGCCGGAGCTTCCGCCGATGCCGGTAGCATTATTGTTGGAGAAATTGCTATCGTTAATTGTTATCGTCCCAAAATAGTTGTAGATTGCTCCGCCAGTTGCTGTGATATTGCCAGTATTGTCATTAGTGACCTGGTTACTCACAAAATTCGTGTTAGAGATTGTAACAGTGCCTTTATTATTGTAAATAGCACCGCCGCCGTCGAATGCTTTAGCTGGCGTCTCTACCATTTTACCCTGAGTAAGGGTCAGCTTGTTGATGGTGAAATTGATACCCATATTGACGTAGAAAATTCGCACGGCGTTGTTGCCGCTAATCGTCACGTTATGCCCGGTGGCATCGAGGGTGGTGTTGGCGGCGATGATGATGGGGTTGGTGAGGGTAATTGTGCCATCGCAGGTAAAAATCACGGTACCGCCGCCACTCAAAGCAGCAAGCAAACTGGCTTCGTCGCAAGTTGCAACTGTGCCGCCAGCCTGAACGGATTGCGGCGAGGCGAACAGGAAAGCTAAACTTAGCAGCAGCGTGATTGCCAGAAAGAATAATCCAGCCTTGAGCAAACTAAACCTCGCTTTGAAATTGTTCACAGCCTTTTACTCCTGAAATTGGTTAAGATAAGGATGTTCCTTAACAACTGGTGGTTTAATAGAAGTGGTGCAAATTCATTATAGCAGAAGAATATTTCAATGCTATTACAATTTTGAAATTAAAAGGTAGTTGTGTGTGAAGCTTTGCCCGGTAACGTCTGCTCACCGCATAATAATTTGGAGCGTGCTACAATATAAGATAAGGGCCAGATTAGAATTGCGGATACAAACACTATGCTAACACAACAATCCGCTACAGCCATTTACAGATGTGGTAGAATAGTTCCAAGCAGAGTTGGCTTCTATTTTGAAACCAGCTCAGGTCAGTTTTTCAGCAAAATGGCAGAAAGTAGTATCCCTGGCATTTTACTTGCAGTAAAACGTTAATAACCCAATAAGGTCTTCGGTTTGAAGCACCAGAAAGTTTGGTTGGATTGGAATCATATTCGGGTAGCTTCATTTTTCTATATTAGAATTTTATAAAACATTAACGCAATAAAGTCGTTATACATAAAAATCAGATTTACAGTAAAGCGATTTATAGTAAACACAAGAACATAGTAACAGCGATGGGCGGCTGGGCCGCCGTTTTTCCAGAGGGGTTTCGGAGGGTTTTGCTCTAGCGGCAAATTCGCGGGATGCCGGGTAGAGAAACGGGGGCGTGAAGGCCCGGTTAAAAGTTCTAGTGGGAGAATTAAAATATGTCTGATAGGTTTGAGAAGTTTACCGAGCGGGCGCGCAAAGTGTTGACGTTGGCGCAAGAGGAAGCCCAGCGTTTTAATCACAATTATATCGGCACCGAACACTTGCTGCTTGGTCTGGTGCGCGAAGGCGACGGTGTGGCCGCACGGGTTTTGAATAACCTGGGCGTGGAACTGCACAAGGTTCGCAGCGCGGTAGAGTTTATCATTGGCCGGGGTGACCGGGCGGTGATGGGAGAGATTGGCCTGACCCCTCGCGCCAAGAAGGTAATTGAGCTGGCAGTAGACGAGGCTCGTCGCTTGAACCATCATTATATCGGCACCGAACACTTGCTGCTCGGCCTGGTGCGCGAAGGCGAAGGCATCGCGGCGGGCGTACTCGAAAGCCTGGGTGTTTCGCTGGAGAAGGTGCGCCAGCAAGTTATCCAGGTGCTGAACCAGAGTACTTACAGCAGCCAGCCCAAGCAGACCAGCGCGACTCCGTTCGTGGATGCGATGGGCGTAGATTTGACCGAGCAAGCCCGCCAGGACAGGCTCGACCCGGTTATCGGGCGCAAGAAAGAAATTGAGCGCGTGGTGCAGATTCTTTCGCGCCGTACCAAGAACAATCCGGCCTTGATTGGTGAGCCGGGCGTTGGTAAAACGGCGATTGTCGAAGGTTTGGCCCAGCGTATTATTAGCGGCGATGTGCCGGAAAACCTTTTGAACAAGCGCTTGCTGGCGCTGGACATTGGCGCACTGGTCGCCGGAACGAAGTATCGCGGCGAGTTTGAAGAGCGCTTGAAGAAAGTAGTTGCCGAAGTAAAAAATACTGGCGCAATTCTCTTTATTGATGAGCTTCACACGCTGGTCGGCGCGGGTGCTGCCGAAGGCGCAGTAGATGCGGCGAACATTTTGAAACCAGCCCTGGCCCGTGGTGAATTGCAGACCATTGGCGCAACCACGCTGGATGAATACCGCAAATATATCGAGCGCGACGCGGCCCTGGAACGCCGCTTCCAGCCCGTATTGGTAGAAGAGCCGAGCATCGAGGATACCATTTCGATTTTGCGCGGTATCAAGAGCCGTTACGAAGAGCATCACCGCCTGATTATTACCGACGAAGCGGTGAAGGCGGCGGCAGAACTGGCGGCGCGCTACGTGACTGACCGCTTCTTGCCCGACAAAGCGATTGACCTGATTGACGAGGCCGGTAGCCGGGTGCGGATGCACCGCAGTGCCAGCCCGCCAACCTTGAAGGAAGCGCTACGCGGTCTGGATAGCATCCGCAAGGAGAA
>JBBQXW010000259.1:0-10534 GCA_038209275.1 Chloroflexia bacterium
GATTTCTGCCTTTGGTAAGGGTAAAATCGAGGGCGCAGCCCCCTCCTACAAATTATATATTCTCTAATTTTCTCTGTGTCTCCGTGCCTCTGTGGTAAAATTTGAAATTTAACTCTCAGAAGCAATTTCAAGGGCGACGGCTGATTTTTCGGCTTCGGCTTCGGTAGCTGGGGCGGCAGCAGTTTGGCGCTGACGGGCAAGGCGAAGTTGGTGGGCGGCGCGTAGACGACGGGCTTTGAACCGATAAGTAAAAAGCGTCTCGAAGGTGCGCCCTACATAGACCAGCGAATTTTTGATGCTAACCGAACTCGATTCATCGGTGTAGCGCGTCGGGATAGCCACTTCTTCCATGCGGTAGCCCAGTAGCACCGCCTCGATTACCATCTGGCTATCAAAGACAAATTTATCGTTGTAGCGGTGGTAATCTATTTCGGTCAGGAAACGACGGGTATAAGCTTTGAGGCCGCTATGCAACTCGGTAAATTGCGTACCAAGCATGGCGTTCTCGACTTTGGTCGTGACGATATTGCCGATGTAGCGGTAAAGTGGCATACCACCGCCGAGCGGGTCGCCGCCAGCTTGCCGACGGAAGCGCGAACCAAAGGTGAAATCGGCCCGACCTTCCAGTAAAGGCCGTACCAAATCTGGCAGCACTTTGGGGTCGTACTGATAATCGGGGTGCAGCAGCACTATAATATCAGCCCCTTCCGCCAGCGCCAAATCGTAGCAAGTTTTTTGGTTGCCGCCGTAGCCCCGGTTAGCCTGATGCACTTCCACCTTCAAGCCCAGTTCGCGGGCCACCTGCACCGTTTTGTCGGGGCTGGCATCGTCCACCAGAATAACATCATCGGCAAAGCCCGCCGGAATATCGTACAGCGTTTTCGCCAGCGTTCGCTCGGCCCGGTACGCGGGCAACGTCACCACTATTTTCGGCTTCTTCAAATCATCCTCTTATTAAAGTTGTCAGTTTTCAGTCGTCAGTTTTCAGTTTTATAACTGGGACTTTCGCCTACACTCTAAATTCTTGTATTAGCTTTTGAAAATTTTCCGCGGAAAATTTTCAAAAGCTAATGGAAATCTGGTATCAGGACAAGTTAAGTTTTACCAGTAAATCTTTCGGTTGAGCCTATCATAGTGAGCTTGCAAAAAATAACAGGCTCAACCGAAAGTTCTGAACTGACGACTGAAAACTGATAACTTTCTACATCTAGTTGTTGCGAAGCTCGCGCTTGAGCAACTTCCCGGTTGGGCCTTTGGGCAGGTCGTCCATAATTACAAGTTCACGCGGATACTTGTAGGCCGCGACCTTGCCTTTGACAAAATCAATAATCTCCTGGCTAGTAGCGGTTACGCCGGGCTTGAGCGAAACAAACGCCTTCACATCCTCGCCCATTTTCGGGTCGGGAACGCCCACGATTGCCGCTTCACGCACGGCGGGATGTTGGTACAACACTTCTTCCACCTCGCGGGGATAGACGTTATAACCACCCCGGATAATCATATCCTTCTTGCGGTCTACGATGAAGAAGTAGCCCTCCTCGTCCACATAGGCCAAATCGCCAGTGTGGAACCATTCGTTCTTCATGGCTTCGGCGGTGGCATCGGGCTTTTTGTAGTAGCCCTTCATCACGTTATGCCCGCGAATAACGATTTCACCAACCTGACCCTGTGACATCTCGTTGTCGTTGTCGTCCATAATCCGCATTTCAACCCCCCAGATGGGTGTGCCAATCGAGCCGGGCTTGCGCGGTTTTTCCCTGACATTAAACGAAGCCGAAGGCGAGGTTTCGCTCAGGCCGTACCCTTCCAGAATCGGTACATTGAACTCTTTTTCAAAAGCGTGAATTACTTCGACCGGGTTAGCCGCACCGCCTGAAATACAGATTTGCAGACTGCTGAGGTCGTAATTCTTCCGCTCCGGCGCATGCAACAAACCAAAGTACATGGTTGGTACGCCCGCGAAGTGAGTTACTTTATCGCGCTGCATTACTTCCAGCACTTTCACTGGGTCAAAGCGCGGTACTAAAGTCACTGCCGCTCCGCGTCCGATAAAAGTGTTCAAAATATTGGTCAGGCCGAAGATATGGAAAAGCGGCAAGACCGCCAGCGCCACGTCGCCGGGGTTGGACGGGATAAGTTTATCACCGCCAAACTGGGCATTATAGAACAGGTTGAAGTGGGTCAACTCTGCCCCTTTGGGTCGCCCAGTGGTACCACTGGTATAGAGAATGACCGCCGTATCTTCGGGCATGGTGGGGGCAGTCTCAAACTTGGGCGACTGATTTTGCATCATCCCGGCAAAGCTATGTACATTATCGCCCGATGGCAAAGGATTATCATTGCCCGGCGTTTGGACTACAATTAGCTGCTGGCAGCTTTCAACACGCTCAAAACCTTTGATGGCTTCGCCCAAAAAGCCGTCAAAAGCTACAAAGGCCACCGTGTCTGAGTCTTTCAAATAGTACTCGATTTCGTCGCCCTTGAGCAATACATTCATGGGTACAACCGTCGCACCCAGCTTCACAATGCCATAAAAGGCAATCGCAAACTGGGGAATGTTCGGCAACATTATCGCAACTTTATCGCCGCGCTTGATGCCCATCTTGCTCAAGGCGTTGGCAAACTGGTTACTTGCTCCGTTGAGTTGAGCATAGTTCAGTTTGAAGGCATCGAAAATAATCGCCGTTTCGGTGGGGTATCGTTTAGTTGATTCGGTTAGCAGCACCGCTAAATTCAGGCTCACTGAACTCCCTCCTCATATTCTTGTATAATTTTTTGAAATTGTTTGTATCGCTGGTTTAATACCGACCCGATACCGAGTCGCCAAAACTATACTGTCAAAGCTCACAAACCGAGGTTTTTCAAGCCTAAAAACCTCAAACAGAGACCGTTGATAGTATAGCAGTCCTCGCTATCGTTTAGCTCTCCTTATATTATCAAAGGAATGGCGTGCTGTCCAATTTTAAAGTCTTACTTTAGGGTAACTGTTCAGGTGTAGGAGGGATTTCTAATCCCGATAGAGACGGGTTTAGGTAAAATCGGGATTGGAAATCCCTCTACATTGACCTTGGCTGAATAGTTACACTTTAGGTCTTCATTTGTAATAAAACTATACAATAATATGATATAAGCGAGGAGGAGTTGCTACCTTTAACCGTACCGAAAGTGTGGCGCTGGATAGGCCGCTACCGTCAGGCTGACCTCATGGTATCATGGTCGCATGCCGGGAAGTGCGATTGTCCATCCACGTTTAGCTCATAGGCTGACCTCATGGTCTCATGGTCTCATGGTCTCATGGTAGATGGGAAACAACGGCTGATTTCGGGCGGGTGTGGGCTGGCGGGGCTGGTCGCTTGCGGATGACCCATTCGGCCACGCCCAGGTTGATCACCCAGGCCGCACCCATCAGGAGCGCTCGGTTCAACTCACTCGGCGGGCCAGCGATCAATTCTCCGACCAACAGGGTTAGAACCTGCGTACCCGCGCCCAGCCCGATGGCGTAGCCGCGCATCATCCAGGCGCGGTGCCGCTTCACGTCCCTGCGCCGGATCGCGGCAAAGCCGAGAACGAGGGACACAACCATGGCCGACCCAAACAGGAGCCGCAAGCCATAAAGCAGATCACCAGTACCAGCCGGGCGAGGATAGAACAGGGTCATCCACAGCGCTGAAAGACCAATCAGCAGTCCGCATCCAACCAGGAGTCGCCCGGCGGCGCGGTGCCAGCCGGGTCTGCGCTGCCGAAAGCGGGTGGCGAACTGGAACGGGCCGAGAATGGCATATACGCCAGCGCCCACGATATGCAGCACCACCGGCAAGGGTACGGCAAAGAACCGGGCGTTGGCCGGGGTGATTTTCGCGTCGGTAGCAAGCTCGGTCAGGCGGAAGACACCAGCAGCGAGCGGGATGGCGCTCAGTAAAATCAGTGCGGCAATGAGCCACTTTCCCGAACCTGCTTTAGGCGGCGCTTTGGTTTTCGGAGGCGTAGGTTTCCCTACCGTATTCAGCTGAGGCACCTGGGGGGTTCGACCTTCATCGTAGACATTCGCTTTCATGTTTAGCTCCTTGAATGGATGTATGTATGCAGTGCGGTGTTCGTTGCACAATGCGTTTCGGAGATACCGGGTCAGGTGGTACGGTGTCATCGCCCGCAGTGGTGATGGATCGGGTAACTATCGAGTTCCCGATGAGACAAGCAACCCTACGGTCGCTTGTCCAGGCCATCTAGTTTCCAGCGAACTTACTCGGTTGCGGTTTGGCGGAGCAGGGGGCTACCACTGCCAGCTACGGGTTCTGCGGCTTGCGTCCGCCGTTCCGACCAGAGCGAATAGCCCAGCCAGGCCAGAGCTAACCCCACCGGTATTGCCGCTAACCGCTGGATCGCGTGCGGGAGCAGCGCCGCCAGGGGGGTCAACGTGGCTGCGACGGCAAACAGACCAGCAGCCCAGCGCGACAGGATACCGACGCGGAAGGTCGCGATGCCAAACAGCAGGCCACCGAGCATATACCCTCCGCCTACTGCCAGCCCATAGATCGCGGGCATGGCTCCGAGGTCAACCTCGCTGGCGCGCCCAGCAGCGACCCCCAGGTAGCCGTCCACAAACTTCGGTGCGGCAGTCGCCAACAACGGTATGATAAAGGCTTCAGCGAAGATAAAGGCCAGCTCTAGCGCCCAACAAAAGCTCAACAAGAGAAAGCCGACCAGACCAAGCCACCCGGCCTCTTTCACTTGCCTGGCGTAGATTCCCGTAATGCCGAGCAGGAAGAGGAGAGCCATGACCGTCTTCAAAGGGGTGATGATGGCCCATGCGTCGGTGGTAACTGACGCAACAACATCAGCTGGGTGGATCGGTTGAATGACCGCGAAAAAAATCCCAGCCACCATAGCTGCTAAACCGGACCAACGAATCAGATTCGAGGGTGTTATCGTCATTTTGCTCTCTTTAATAACTGCGGTTTGGCGATTGGTATTCATGTGTTTGTCTCCTTCATTTGGTATAGTCTGCTTGATTGAACTCATTAGTTTGTTGGTAAACATCGTCTTTCTCCTGTCTGATTATTTGTGGTACTGCGTTACCGAGATTAAGGGCATACCTAAATCCCGCACTTTTCTCAGCAAGCCGTGCAACGCAGCCTGATCAACCACCGGGCCGCTTAACAGAGTATCGCCGTTGTCTTCCGGCGTAATGGTCATGCCCTCAAACCGGGCGGCCCGCCTGTCATCAAGATATCCCTTGATGCGAATCTCATAAAGTCCAGGCTGCTCCGAATCCTCCGATGCTGTGTATGTTGCACTCATCCTGCGCCTCCCGCATTTTCCTTATGTGGTTGAAGCTCCGCGTGGTTACATTGCTTCTTGCCTTCCATAAAAGCATACACACCAATGTGATGAGACCGCATCATCACATGTGTTGATTGAGGTGTTGAGCTATTAACTTGCAGGTGGCGCGGGCAATAAAAAGCCCCGGCAGGTGGGATGACCAGGCTGCCGGGGCTACGTGTGGTGTTGGCGGGTTCGTTACAACAAACCGAGTTCCTCAGCCCGGCGCACCGCCGCCCGGCGGTGGTTCATCCCAAGCTTGAGGTAAATGTTATTGGTGTGGGTACGCAGGGTGGGCAGGGACACCATCAATTCGCGGGCAATTTCCGGCCCGGTCAATTCGGTTCTGAGCAGCCGCAGCACTTCAAGCTCACGCACGCTCAGTGGCTCGATCAAAACCTGTTTGACGGGCGTTCTGTTCTCAGCCTGGCCCAGGGCTGTCAATAGCTGGCGGACATAGCCCGGTGCGATACTGTGTTTCGCGGCCTCTTGCAGCAGTACCGCCATGTGGACACCTTCATCCACAAACATTCGGATGTAACCCTCCGATTCAGCCAGCATCAGGGCGCGTTCCAGTGGCACAAGAGCAGCACCGATGTCGCCTTGCACATGGTGGGCAAGTGCCTGTAATACCAGAATTTCAATGACGCTTCGCGTCCGCTCACCTTCCTGGGCGGCTTGCAGAAGGCGCTCCAGCAGTCCCATTGTCTCAAGAATGGAGTGGTTGGCACGGTCACGGTCACTCTTATTCCAGGATTGGGCCAGCAGTATCCTGGCGAGGGTGATATGCTCGAATTCATGCAGGTAGCTGAGGTCGTCATGGGCGGACAGACCCTGCTCACGCACCCAGTCGCGGGCTTCACCCAACCTACCCTGAGCGACCCACACCCGGGTCACGAGCGTCGCGACAGGACGTACATTTGGGAAGAAGTCGCTCACATACAGCCGCTCTGCCTCGTGGAGCAATTCGAGCGCGCCGTCCAGATCGCCCTGGGCCTCCCGTAATCGAGCCATCGCCACGCACCAGCGATACCGATTTTGCGGTAATCCAGCGAATTCACCCAGCTCCCGGCTTCTCAGCAAGTGCTGGGTGGCGACATTCAGATCGTTATACTCACGATAGAGGCCGCTCATTCCCACGTACACGTCCGCTGTTCCCCGCAATGCAGTCTCGCCTTGCTCCGCCGCAAGCTGCAAAGCGTGTTCGTATGTGTGCATTGCTTCGTGGAGACGACCTTGTGCAATTCGTATATCAGCCAGGGCGATGGCGCAACCCATTGTGTCAGAAATGTGTCCGGCCCGTTGCAGCCCGACCATGCAAGCAATATACGAGCGGTGGCCTGCCTCCAGGTTCCCGCTCGTCCAATAGGCCAACCCCAGGAGGCCCGCCGCCGCTCCGCGTCCGAGATGGTCTTCCCCAGGTAAGAGGTCAAGCGCCCGCCGTCCGTATTTCACGGTGTCTGGCACATCACCTTTAGCCAGGGCGATTGCGGCCCGGAACACGGCTATCAAACCCGGCAGGTGGCGGAATTCCGCTTCGTCTACAACGACCATCTTAGCCGATGGAGCTTGGAGTCGCTCACCCATCTCTGCCGTTGTGTCCAGCCACCGTTCGGCATCACGCAGTCGGACCTCAACGCCCTCGAGCTGACCGCTAGATAGTAAAGCCCCGGCATAGTGAACGTTGAGTACGGGCCTGCGATAGACCAGCTCGTCGGGTAGCGTCTTGAGCCAGCCCAGCAGCGTGGCCTCCTGCCTACTCCGGCGCATGGCTGGCACAGCCATCTCGACCAGGTTCGCCACTCGCTCGAAATCTTCGGCGGCGAGCGCATGACGAATCGCAGTGGCCGCCGAACCATTATGCTCATACCACTCGCTTGCGCGCTGGTGCAGAGTAGCTATCTGGTCGGGCTGCTCCGCCATCAAATGAGCATAGAGAACTTCGGCAAAGAGGTGGTGATAACGATACCAGTGGCGCTGGTTATCCAGCCCAACGACAAAGAAGTTACCTCGCTCCAGGGCTTCCAACCGGGCGGTACCCTGGTGCTGGTCGGTGACGGCATCGCACAGCGGGCCATTCAACCTGTCGAGAATGGCGGTCTGGAGTAAGAAGTTGCGGACAGCTTCGGGCTGACGCTCAAGAACCTCTTCGACCAGATAGTCCATAATATAGCGGTGGTCTCCAGCGAATGCCCGGATGAACCCTGGAACATCCTGATGTCCCTGCAAGGAAATTGCGGCTAATTGCAGTCCGGCAATCCAGCCTTCGGTGCGCCCTTCCAGCGCTGTAACATCTTCCACGGAGAGGTGTAGACCCATCACCTCCTTGAGAAATCCAGCAGCTTCGGCGGGGGTAAATCGCAAATCAGTAGCGCGCAGTTCGGTTAATTGGTCGCGGGCGCGTAAGCGGGCCAGGGGTAGCGGTGGGTCCTCACGGCTGGCGATGACCAGGTGCATCTGGGGCGGTAGGTGTTCGAGCAGAAAGGTAAGGGCGGTGTCAACCGATTTGGCCTCAATAACGTGGTAGTCGTCCAGGATGAGGAGAAAATTGTGCGGGAGGGCGGTAATCTCATTGAGCAGGGCCGTCAGAATCGTTTCGGTTGGGGGTGGCTGAGGGGATTGGAGTACCCCCAACAACCCTTCTCCAATATTGGAGGCAAGCTTCTGCAAAGCCGCCACGAGGTAAGTCAGAAAGCGGGTAGGGTCGTTATCTCCTTCGTCCAACGACAGCCAGGCCACCTGCCGGTTGCAGCCTGCGACCCAGGCGCTGACCAGAGTGGTTTTGCCAAAGCCAGCGGGGGCCGCGATGAGGGTCAGCTTGGAGTTGTGGTGCAGACCCGCGTTAAGCCGCTCAAGCAGGCGGGGGCGGAGTACCACTTTAGGCCGAGGCGGGGGTATATAGAGTTTTGTGGCTAAAATTGGTATAGACATAGATTAATTATAACACACCCAAAATCCAAAAAGCCGCACATTGAAAAAGCTAAGCTCTAACCATGACAGGATGTATAGTTATAAAATTTTTCGCGAAAAATTTTATAACTATACATATAATTTATTTTATCGGAAATTGGGCGCGGCGGTGTTGCTCGAATTTTTGGTAAAAGTCGTCTACCGATACGCCAAAAGATTTTTGGAAAGCGGCTTTCCAGTTTGCCGCAACCGCATGATTTGCCCAGAATTTTTGGAGGGCCGCCTGTCCGCCATAGTTGTTCACCAGATATTCGGTTGCCAAAAAACCAATATCATAGGGGTCAGGCCCAGCCTTGTTATCATTTTCGATGCTACTAAGCGGGACTCGTTCACCTCTGACTGCTCGGATACGCTCATTTCGGGATTGTTCATAAGATAGTAAATTATTGTCCGCCGCTACCCGATGTGAAACGTATTCGGCGCTTCCTTCAACCAACCAGTAAGGGTAGATACCCTCGACCCTGTCCTCAAACACGTAGGTAACGCCTTCGATGCCTGCCAGGTGATACTGCACGATGTGATAGTATTCGTGGAAAACGGTTGCAATCCGCTCTCCTTCGGAGATTGTTTGCCAGGCTTTGTTGGTGGTGTAAAAAACTACCTCGCCCGGAATCGCAGTGCCGAGCAATCCTTCCCGGCTTCTTCGGAGCAAACTCTTCTCGTTGGTTCTAACCAGCACCGGGCCGGCTGGCCCCAGCACTTTTACCGACAACTCCATGCCCTTGCGAATCTGGTCACGCTCGGTAATAGATACGTCTGCCCCAAATTTATAAGTGATGTCGCTACTTACAGGTTGAACAGCAGGTGTAGTTGTAATGCCAGGGCTGGTTGTACTACGGGAAGCGACGGTGGTAAGCAGTAAAGCCGGTGCAGGAGTATTATCTCCGCAGGCTCCCAGGCCAATTGCCAACAGCATTAATACTAGCACAGACAAGGGCCAGTAGGTGCTAAATTTTTTGTTATACATAAAAGTCTTTCTACCCTGAGAACACAGCTTTGTACTACTCAAGGCGGTCAGGAAAATTACCAACTACTAACGAATTTTACTTACCTCTACAGTATAAACCTTAATTTAGCCAATTTCTACGATATTAATCACATAATACGTCTAATCGGTGCATTTTGCATCCGTTACCAGGTCAGGTATAATCAACTGGGAACAAGTTTTTGCAAAAATCTAAATTAGATAAGCAAGGGGAGGCCAAAAATGGACGAAGGAAAAATTCGGAGTGGCGAAATTGAGTTGCACTACATCGCCGAAGGGCCAACCGACGGTGAGCCAGTGCTATTATTACACGGCTTTCCGCAGTTTTCATATTGCTGGCGGCACCAGCTAAAAGCGCTGGGCGAGGCGGGCTATCGGGCAGTTGCGCCCGATTTGCGCGGCTACAACCTGTCTGACCGACCAGAAAAAGTGGAAGATTACAAGATGCAGCATCTGGTCGGCGATGTTGGGGCTTTTTACAAAGCGTTTGGCTGGTCGAAAGCTAATCTGGTAGTCCACGATTGGGGCGGGGCGATTGGTTGGGTCTTTGCGGGCCTTCAGCCCAAACTGGTCAAGAGATTTGTAGCGGTAGATATGCCGCACGGCGCAGCCTTTCACAAAGCCCAAAACGAAAATATCGAGCAAGTAATGAAAAGCTGGTACATCTGGCTCTTCCAGGCTCCCGAAGCCGCCGAAAATTTCTTTGGCAAAAACGAGGCGCGTAATATAGTCAACTGGGTTTTCAGGAATCCGTTTGACCGCAATATTTTTAGCAAAGAGGATTTGGAGCAGTACCGTCAGATGCTAAACCGACCCGGTCAACTAACTGCCGCCTTCAATTACTACCGGGCTAACTTCGCGCCGCAAACGGTGTTCACAGGCCAACCCAGCCAGCAACCGAAAGTTGAAGTGCCAACCTTGCTGATGTACGGTACGCAGGATTTGGCTTTTGCTTCAACCGTCTGGGAAGATACCGCGAATTATTGCACCGGGCCTTTTCGATTAGTCCCATTGGAAGGGGTCGGGCATTGGGCCCCCGAACAAGCGCCGGAGGAAGTCACCCGGTTGATACTGGAACATATTAAAGACTGACGATTTACGCACCCAGAGGGTACCCGCGATTTACGATTTACGCACCCAGAGGGTACCCGCGATTTACGATTTACGCACCCAGAGGGTACCCGCGATTTACGATTTACGATTTACGATTTACGATTTACGATTTACGATTTACGATTTACGATTTACGATTTACGATTT
>JBBQXW010000260.1:0-10528 GCA_038209275.1 Chloroflexia bacterium
TGAGGTAGAGGTCGAGAAGAAGCTCGGCTTTAGTGGCAAACAGGACATCGAAAATTACGGCATCGCGGCCTTTAATAAGCTGTGCAAAGAATCGGTTTGGGAATACGTCAAAGAATGGGAGAAGCTGACCGAGCGCATCGCATATTGGGCCGATATGGAAAACGCCTACGTAACTTACGAAAACAAATATATCGAAACGGGCTGGTGGATAATGAAAACCCTGTGGGAGCAGGGTCTCGTTTTCCAGGATTACAAAGTGACCATGCACTGCCCGCGCTGTAACACCAGTCTGAGCGATGCCGAAGTCGCCCAGAACTTTAAGGACGATGTAGACGACCCTTCGGTTTACGTGCGGTTGCGCCTGCGTTCCGGCGAGGCTGAACGATTGCCGTTCGATGCCAAAGGTCATCAGGTTTCTTTCATGATATGGACGACTACGCCCTGGACGTTGCCCGCGAACACCGCCGTTGCCCTCAAAGCCGATGCCGATTATATACTGGCCTTGCCCAACGAATCGGACGAAGCTTATCTGGTGGCTAAAGTTTTTGGTGACAAGCTTTTTGGCGAAGGCGGCTACGAAGTGCTGGGCGAAGCGAAGGGTGAGCAACTGGTTGGTCTGCGCTACGAACCGCTTTATCAGGGTGTTGGCTCACACGGTCAGACGGTAGATTTGTCCGGGGCGTACCGCTCGATAGTGGACGAGATAGTCGAGGTAAACCCGTCTGACCACGATAGCACCGGGCTGGTGCATATCGCTCCGGCTTATGGCGACCTGGAAGTAGCCCGGCGGGTGGGTAATTTGCCGACGCTATTCTCGGTAGATTTAGCGGGCAAGGTGTTGGCGGCGTTCCCGCAATTTGGCGAGAAGTTTTTCAAGAAAGCCGACCCCGACATAACCCGCGATTTGAAAGAGCGCGGCTTGCTTTTCAAGAGTGGGCGAGTGCTGCACAACTACCCGTTCTGCTGGCGCTGCGATACGCCCTTGCTGTATTTCGCCAAGACTAGCTGGTACATCCGAACCACCGCCGTCAAGCAGTCGTTAATCGAGAGTAACCAGAAAATAAACTGGTATCCCGACAACATCAAGAACGGGCGCTTTGGCAACTGGCTCGAAAACAATATAGACTGGGCGGTCAGCCGCGAACGCTACTGGGGTACGCCCATGCCCCTCTGGAAATGCGACAAAACCGGGCAGTTTGAGTGTCTGGGCAGCGTGGCGGATTTGGAGCAGCGCACTGGTAAAGATTTGAAGGACACCGATTTGCACCGACCCTTTGTGGACGATTTGACCTATCCTTCGCCTTTTGCCGAGGGCGGCACGATGCGGCGCGTTCCCGAAGTGCTGGACTGCTGGTACGATAGCGGCGCGATGCCTTTTGCCCAGGAGCATTATCCGTTTGAACATGCGGACGATTTTGACCAGTTGTTTCCGGCGGATTACATCTGCGAGGCTATAGACCAGACGCGCGGCTGGTTCTACACTTTGCACGCGCTGGCAGTTTTGCTCAAGCGGCAACCCAGCTACAAAAACGTCATCTGCCTGGGCCACATACTCGATGGTGAAGGCCAGAAGATGAGCAAGAGCAAAGGCAATATTGTTGACCCCTGGAAAGTGGTCAACGAGCAAGGGGCGGACGCGCTACGCTGGTATCTCTTCACCGCCAACCCGCCAGGACAACCGCGCCGCTTCTCGCAAGATTTGGTCAGCGAGAGTATCCGGCGTTTTATGCTGACGCTGTGGAACACGTACAGCTTCTTCGTTACCTATGCCAACCTCGACCAGCCCGATTTGAGCGACGGCGGGCGCGTGCCGGTAGCTAATCGCCCGGTGATAGACCGTTGGCTGGTTTCCAGCCTGAATGCGCTGGTGCGCGACGTAACCGCGATGATGGACGAGTACGACGTGACCGGGGCGGCGCGGGCTATCGAGAGTTTCTGCGATGATTTGTCCAACTGGTACGTCCGGCGCAACCGACGGCGCTTCTGGAAGAGTGAAAACGACACCGATAAAGTGGCAGCTTACCAGACCCTTTACGAAGCACTGGTGACGGTCACGAAACTGGCTGCACCGTTTATACCGTTCGTGACCGACAATATGTATCGCAATCTGGTGCTGGCGGTACAGCCGGACGCGCCGATGAGCGTGCATCTGGCGGATTATCCCGAAGCCGATGTCAGCCTGATAGACGAAAAGCTCTTGAAGGAAACTGGCTCGGTAATCAAGGTAGTCAGCGTGGGTCGGGCTGCCCGTAGCGCCGCCAAGCTAAAGGTGCGCCAGCCTTTGCTGGAAGTGCTGGTCAAGCCGCGCAACGCCGACGAGCGCGAAGGGCTGGAACGCTTCTCGCAGCAGGTACTGGAAGAGCTAAACGTCAAGGCTTTGCAGGTGGTTTCGGCGGAGCAGAGCAGCGAGATAATGAGCTATACGCTCAAGGCTAACTTCAAGCTACTTGGCCCGAAGGTCGGCAAGAAATTGCCGGAATTGCAAAAAGCTTTAGCTAACGTCAAAGGTAGTCAGGCTGCCGCCCAGGTACGCGCCGGGCAAAATCTGGAAGTAACGCTGGCGGACGGCACAACTTTCTCGCTTGCCCCCGACGAAGTGCTGGTCGAGGCTAAACAGAAGGAAGGCTATGTGGTAGCCGAGGATGGCGGTTATCTGGTCGCCCTCAACACCACTATCACGCCTGAACTCAAGCGCGAAGGCTTGCTGCGCGATTTGGTGCGCTTCATCCAGGACGGACGCAAGAACGCCGGGTTCAACGTTTCGGACAAGATAACAGCTTACTATTCGTTGGCATCGGATAGCAACTGGCTGGAAGAAGCCCTGAACGACCCGGCGGGCGCACGCTACGTCATGTCGGAAACGCTCTGCACCGCCCTGCACAAAGGCGACGCTCCCAACGCCGATGCCTTCAGCCAAACCGTCGAGCTTGACGGCGCGAACCTGAAGCTCAGTTTGGTCAGGAACGAGTGATGAGTGATGAGTAGCATTAGGTCAACTGGCAGAGCAGCATCCTACAAGTACCCCGAATTTGTGGGACATTGCTCCGCCAATGGACTTCTACTCATTACTCATCACTCATTACTCATTACTCATTACTCCTACTTTCGCTGGCACATTCCTTGCATTGCATATAGGTAAATAGAATTATTATCCTCCCGGAAATTACTAGCCGGGATAGTGGAAAGGAGTGTGCCAATGAGCAATTTACCTGTGTCACTGGAGTCGGGTCTAGTTGGGCTAGTGGTCGCCGTAATTGGTTCGGTTGTATCGCTGGCTATGAGTGGTCAACCGTTGACCTGGCCCGTAATCGTATCGGCAGTAATTGCCGCCGGTTTGAACTATTTTACTTCGTCAGCGCGTTCTGGTTCGAGTGGTTATTCGCCTTCACCTTCCGCGCCATCCAGCCCTGCTGCACCGCCTTCGGATGGTGGACAAAGCTGGTAATTTTCTGATTTAACAGGAACAAAGAAAACTGAGAATAAAAAGACCACCGCAGCAAATTGCTGCGGTGGTCTTTTTATTTTTTCTAAACTAAAAGCTAAATTTCAAAATTATATAAAACTTCATTGGTACTTAACAAAAGCTTCAAAATTGACTGCTATTCTTCTAGCAGGTTTCTTATACAGCAATTGAGCGGGCAACTACTATCCTAAAATTAGAAGAAGCTAACATAAGCAAAACCAAGCGAGGTTCTCCTTTTTTGGAATCTCGCTACCGTTTTGGTTGGGGCAGGCTTGGTTTTGTTGCCTGCCCCGGTTTTTGCTTCGTCTTCCTCCAGCTTTTCGTTATCGGGCGTATTGTCCAGATGCCCTTCGCCTTCCCGCTGTAATTCCTGCTCGTCGTGATAATCTTGCTCGGTGGTCTTCTTTTCTTCTTGCTTTTCCATATCCTTTAATCTCCTTGCATTAGTTCACCATTTCACCAATTGAATATGCAAGGAGTGTGCCAGCCCTGAAAACAGCTCACCAAGTTTTTTACAAATGAGAGGAGTGTCAAAATCGAGAGGTAGGGGCAGGGGCGAATCGCATACGCCCTTTAGACCCGGCTGTGTGTTCAAGGGCGTATGCGATTCGCCCCTACGAAATTTAGCTCTTGGCAATTAAGCACTTTCCAAGTGAGAAAATTTCCATTTCTAAGCGCTTTTGTGCTATACTTAAAGCGAAAGAAATCGAACAAAAGATTTCTTTGCGGTTGCAGATGGCAATTTAATTTAGAAGTATGGAAGTTCTGGCTACTAACTCCAACATTCTGCTTGAGCCTGAGAAAAAGATGACGAAACGGCTCTACTACGGTGACAACCTCGAAGTTTTACGCAAGTATATTGCCAGCGAAAGCGTTGACCTGGTTTACTTAGACCCGCCCTTTAATTCCAATCAGGATTACAGCGTTATCTTCAAAAATACTAAAGGCAAAAGCAGCGAAGCCCAGATAAAGGCTTTTAAAGATACCTGGCATTGGGGTGCAACTAGCGAACAGGCGCTCTTGCGCGATATTCCAGAGCATTGCTCGGCTAAAGTAATCGAGACCACAACGGCTATCGTGGATTTGGTCGGGAAGAACGATTTGTCGGCTTATCTGGTCATGATGATACCTCGGTTGGCAGAATTGCGGCGCGTTTTGAAGCCGACTGGCTCACTCTTTTTGCACTGTGATACTACCGCCAGCCATTATCTAAAAATTATGCTGGATGCCGTCTTTGGCTTACCGAACTTCCGAAACGAAATTAGCTGGAAACGCACCAGCGCCCACAGCGACGGCGCGCAAGGGCGCAAAGGTATGGGCCGGGTCAGGGATATTATTCTCTTTTATAGCAAAACCGATAATTTTACCTGGAATCCCATCTATAAGCCCTACGACGAGAAATATATTAAAGATTTTTACAAATTTGTAGAGCCTGAGAGTGGGCGAAGCTATCGTCTTGACAATTTAACTGGGCCGGGCGGCGCGAACAATGGCAACCCATCTTATGAGGTAATGGGCGTTACCCGCTATTGGCGCTATTCGCAAGAAAAGATGCAAAAGCTAATTGAGGAAGGGCGGATTGTCCAGACCAACCCCGGCGCAGTTCCGGCTTACAAACGCTATCTGGATGAAATGCCCGGCGTGCCTTTGCAGGATGATTGGCACGATATTAACCCGATAAGTTCGCAGGCCAAAGAACGGCTGGGCTATCCGACCCAAAAACCGTTAGCTTTGTTGGAACGTATAGTTCAACTGGCTTCTAAGCCGGGCGATGTAGTGCTTGACCCGTTTTGTGGCTGCGGTACTGCCGTCCATGCTGCTCAAAAGCTGGAGCGTAGCTGGATTGGGATTGATATTACCAGTCTGGCAATTAGCCTGATTAAGTATCGCCTTACTGCCGCTTTTAGCGGTCTCAGTTTTGAGACTATCGGCGAACCTCGCGATAGCGACGGGGCAAGACAACTGGCTGAAGATGATAAGCATCAGTTTGAATGGTGGGCCTTATCGCTAGTGCGGGCCAAACCTTCCGGGGAAGGCGAAGCGCCGGGCCAGGGTAAAAAGGGCGCGGACGGCGGCAAAGATGGCTTTATCTACTTTCCCGATACTGGCGGCAAGCTTGCTAAGGTCGCTGTTTCGGTCAAAGGTGGTAAAAACGTCAGCGTAGAAATGGTGCGTTCGCTCTGTGCCGTCGTCGCCGAACAGAAAGCGGCGATTGGCGTACTGATTTCGTTAGAGCCGCCGACCAAACCGATGACCGATTGGGCCATCAAAGAAGGTTTTTATCATTCCGATATGTGGGGCGATTTTCCTAAAATTCAAATTTTGACGATTGAACAGCTTTTGAAGGGCGAAAAGATAAAAATGCCTACAACTGCCGTAGCCGAAACCTTTGCCAGTCCGCGCAAAGAAACGGTCAAGCCGGAAGCAACGCAGGGTACTTTACTTTAATACCTGTTTCGGTAGGGGTTTGATTTATCAAACCCAGTCGGGCGCAATGAATTGCGCCCCTACAATTACAATAAAGCGGTAGGGGTTTGATTTATCAAACCCAGTCGGGCGCAATAAATTACGCCCCTACGAAAATAGATTCAGGCAACAAAATTTTTCCAGAGAGGCAATAGATATGTCCATGCCAGGTGGCAACGGAAACGGAAACGGAAACGGAAGCAGGAATAATCTCAACGGGAACGGCAACGGGCCGCTTATGCCGCCGCGTCCGCCCGGTTCGGGGCGACGGGCCAACCCTTACGGTTTTTATACCCGGCGGCGGATGGCTCCCTGGATGTTGCGGGCCGGTGTTAACCATCCCAAAAAGAAAAATATCGGGCTGATGCTGATACCGCTATATGCCCTGGTCGCGGCAATTATTGCTACCGTTGTAATTTCGTCGGGGGCGGTTACGCTGCCGTTTGTGGTAGGGGCGGGGACGTACCAGTATTATTACAACCGGGTTGAGATAGGCAAAGAATATACCCTCAGTTTTGAGACTACTCGCATTTATGACCGCAACGGCACGCTGCTCTATGAGAAGCAACCAGATGAAGGTGTGCGCGAATATTTGCAGCTTAAGGATATACCGAAATCGCTGATTGATGCCACGCTTTCGGCGGAAGACCCAACTTTCTTCGATAACCAGGGGGTTGACCCCAACGCCGTGATGCGGGCGGTTTACATCAACTTGAGCGGTAAGGGTAGTTCCGGCGCGAGTACCATTACTCAGCAGGTCGCCCGGTTGCTTTATCTGCCGCCGGAAGAACGCAGCACTATCAGCTTTGACCGCAAGATTAACGAAATGTTTTTGGCAATCAAGCTGACCGAAAAATTTAGCAAGCAAGAAATTCTCGAAAAATACCTCAATACGATTTATTACGGCAATCTGGCTTATGGTATTCAGGCAGCGGCGAAGGGTTATTTTGGCAAGGATGCCAAAGATTTGACGGTAGCCGAAGCGTCTATGCTGGCCGGTTTGCCGCAAGCGCCCAGCGCCTACGACCCAACCGTAGATGACCAGCATTATGACCTGGCTAAACGTCGCCAGAAGCGCGTGCTGGAACTAATGATTCAAAACAGCAAACTCAGTCCGGGCGATGCCGACGAAGCTTATCGCTATGACATAAAAGCCCATCTGAACGACCAGCGCCGCCGAGATAGCAAAATGCTTGCGCCGCACTTTGTCAATTATGTGTTGCTTCAGCTTGACGGTACGCTCAACAATCGTCAGTTAGCCGACGCTGGTTTGAACCTGTCGCCGGATGAGTGGAACCGGGGCGGCTACGATATTTATACTACGCTCGACCTGAATATGCTGAACAAAGCCCAGGAAATTGTGACTAAAAGCGTGGACGACCTGAAAAAGCAAAAAGCCACCAATGCCGCGCTTGTCTCGCTCCGGCCCAATACCGGCGAAATTCTAGCAATGGTTGGCAGCGTAGATTTTAATAATAAAGCGATTGGCGGACAGTTTAATAGCTCGATTGCCTTGCGCCAGCCCGGTTCGGCCCTCAAGCCGATTACTTACGCTACCACCATGGAAAAAGGCTGGAGCGCTGCCACTATATTGGCTGACGTTAAAACCTCGTTTCCTAGCGGTGGGCGCGAACCTTACGTGCCATTGAATTTTGATGGCAAAGAGCATGGCCCGGTAACAATTCGGAACGCGCTAGGTTCTTCGCTTAATATTCCGGCGGTGAAAGCACTGCAATATGCCGGGGTGCAGACCGTTATGGACAAGGCGAAAGACATGGGCATCAACTTCCAGTTTCCCGCCGAACGCTACGGTTTGACCCTGACGCTGGGCGGCGGCGAGGTACGGTTGCTCGATTTGACCAACGCTTACGCCGTTTTTGATAATTTGGGGCGCAAGGTCGAGCCGATTGCTTTTCTGAAAATCGAAAAACGCGGCACCAAGCTTTACCAGTTCGACCCAACCAAGCTCAGTGCCAAACAAGTGCTTTCTCCTGAAACAGCTTATATTATCACCAATATTTTGAGCGATAACAAAGCTCGCTTGCTGGCCTTCGCCACCAATAATCCGTTAGTTTTAGACCGCCCGGCAGCCGCCAAAACTGGCACGACCAACGATTTTAAGGATAGCTGGACGGTTGGCTATACCCCCGATTTGGTGACAGGGGTTTGGGTCGGGAATAACGATAACAAATCTATGGATGGCGTAGCTGGTTCGATTGGTGGCGGGGTAGTCTGGCACAATTTTATGACCGAAGTTTATAAAGACCCAACTCTGCTCAAGACGGTGCAGGTAGATAATAAACCGCTTCGGCTTGAATTTGAACGCCCTTCGACGGTGGTTGATGTCGAGATTTGCGCTGATAGCGGAATGTTGCCCGGCCCGTATTGTCCTGCCACCCGCAAAGAACTCTTTGCCAAAGATAAAGTGCCAACCCAGCGCGATAACTGGCACGTTTCGGTACGGGTGGGCAAAGATGCCAACGGCCCGTGTGTAGCCGGGCCAGATTATCCGTCGGATGCGGCAACTACCCAGGTCTTTACGGTATATCCGCAAGAGTTGGCGCGCTTCAACAAAGGTGGCCCGCCGCCGACTCAACCCTGCGGCCCTTACGTACCGCCTACGCCAACGCCTGCGCCCACAATTGACCCTGGTACGGCCTGGCCCGGTGTAACGGTAATCGCACCCCCGCCGCCGCCATCCACGCCCGACGACGCTGCTGCCCCGCCGCCAACGCCCCGGCCCACTCCGACTGCTGCCAACCTCGGCCCACAACCGACCAAAGGACAAGGGCCGCAGCCACCCCCTCCTATAACGTTGCCGCCGTTCCCGACCATCAAACCTTAAAAAATTAAAAAGTATCGTTTTTGGAAATTTTTGCAAAAATTTCCAAAAACGATACTTTTTAAGGCGTTGTAAGTCCAATACTATTCGATATTCTACCCAAAGATATAGGTATCCAAAAAGGCATTGCGGAATTTGCCTTGCGGGTCAAACGAAGTTAGCAGGTGTTGAAAATCGGTCAGTTTTTGATAGTGCGCCTGGATTTGGCTTGCACTCATGGTAAACAGCTTGCCCCAATGCGGTACAGCTTGCAGGGGACTGAGTTGGGCTTCGATTAAAGGGAGTAACTGCCTGACCGCTTCCCAGTTCTTTTTCCAGGTAAAATGAATTGTAACCTGGGCCTGCTGATAAGCCGGACTCATCCACAAATTGTCCGCCGCAATAGTACGTATTTCGCATATTTGCAGTAGCGGGGCTATCTGTTCGCGTAGACCAGCGATTATTCGTATGGCAGTGGTAGCATACTGGCGCGGTATCCAATATTCGGTTTGCAACTCCTCGCCACTGCTGGGAGTGAAATCCATACGGAAATGCGGCAAGCGCTCGTACCAGGGGCCGCTAATGCCCAACTGCGGAGTGCAGGGGACGGCTGACAGACTGCCGATGGGGTGGAGTTGAGTGGTTGCCAGAGTTGCTCCAAATAATTCGGGCCTTAACTCAAAAATTTCGCCTTCGACTACCCGATGCTTTACCCAGACCTGTTGCAGCTGTTCGTTATGCCAATCGGTAAATAGACTGACACTGTAGTCGCTCGATACTATCTCCTCGAAATGCTCTTCCAACTGTACCAGGGGTAGGTTTTCGTATACATCCTGACGCATCTCAAAATTCGGCCCAAGCGCAAGGGTAACTTTCGTTACTACGCCCAAGCCGCCTAATCCGACCACCGCGCCGAAAAATTGCTCTTTGTCCTGGTCGCGAGATAAGACGATTACTGCACCATCGGCGGTGACTAACTCCATGCCGACAACTGCCGTCGCCAGGTTGCCGTTCAGGTCGCCGGAGCCATGAGTGGCAGTAGCACAGGCACCCGCGACTGAAATATGGGGCAAGGAGGCCAGATTATGCAAGGCATAGCCTTCGCGGTAGATTTGCTGGCAAAATTGACCATACTTGACTCCGCCACCAACTGTGACAGTATGACGCTCCCGGTCTATCACCAGCTCGTTATTAGAATCAAGCTGGGCCAGGGAGAGCATATCTTCAGGCGAATCGGCGATTTGGTTGAAAGAATGACCAGAACCTAGCACTCTTAGCTTGCTGGCACTTTTGACCAGTTCCTGCACTTGCTGTAGCGTTTTTGGATAGTGGTAGTGGGCGGCAGTATAGGTGTAATTGCCTGCCCAGTTGGTGCGTTGTGCAGTCATTCTTTTATCCTCATTCAAACTTTTTTAGTATCGCTCATTGCCTGACAGGTGATGTACGAGAGGACGGCGGTAGTACGAAACATCTGGCAGACGTGTTGCACTTTGTTCTTGAGTATTTCCTGATGGCGCGGTTTATTGGTCAGACCTCGCTCTATTATTTCAAATAAAGTCGTGGTGGTGATGGTGTAGGCTTCTTCCCAATCTTTAAGCGCAATACCATCCCGGAAAACTTGCTCCATTGCTGCCTTCACTGCTTCGCCTTGCATGGGTGCGCCCCCGGCTCGGTGGCAGATGCCCGTGAAATTGCGGATAGCCATTGCTTCAATTTGTGGTTGGGGCAGGCGGGCGAAATAATTGGTCTCGTGCAACTGACCGAGCTTTTTAATAAAC
>JBBQXW010000261.1:0-10505 GCA_038209275.1 Chloroflexia bacterium
TGCCCAAAATATTCAGGCACTCGGCCATCAAGTAACCGTAGTAATGCCCTACCATCCCGAATTAAAACGCGCACCAATCGAAAACGGCGTGCGACTACTCACCTACCATTACGCCCTGCGGAAAAGCTGGAACATCTGGGGTTATGCCGCCTCGCTTCAGGGCGATGTAAAAGTACGCAAATTTATTTATCTGCTGCTACCCTTCGTTCTTGTCAGCAGCTTTTTTAAATTATGGAATTTAACGCGCCGGGAACATTTCGACCTGATTCAGGCGCATTGGGTTATTCCAAATGCGCCCGTCGTCGTGCTGGTTGGGTGGCTGCGGCATATTCCCGTCGTTATCAGCCTGCACGGTTCGGATGTGTATATGGCGGAGCGAATTAAGCCAGTCGGCTGGGTAGCGCGCTGGGCTTTTCGGCGGGTGGCGGCAGTCACCGCGTCCAGCCCCGATTTATTAGAGCGGGCGCAAAAGCTCGGCGCACCTTGCGACCCCGCCCGCGCCGTCGTCATTCCCTACGGCGCTGACCCTGCCATGTTTGCCGCACCATCCGAACCGCGCGAACAAATCCGCCAGCGCCTCGGATTTGCGCCGGATGAACAAGTGCTATTATGCGTCGGGCGGTTGGTTTACAAAAAAGGCTTTGAGTATGCCTTGCGTGCCTTGCCCCATGTGCTAGAAAAGTTTCCGAAAGCCCGCCTTATTATTGCCGGAAAAGGCGATTTGGAGGCCGAACTCAAAGGATTAGCGGCAGAATTAAAAATAGCCGAACGGGTGCGCTTTGAAGGCGCAGTTCCGCATGATAAAATGCCTGAGTACTTAGCGGCGTGTGACCTTTTTTTGTTACCAAGCGTTATTGACGATAGCGGCAATGTAGACGGCTTGCCCAACACCTTGCTCGAAGCGCTGGCGGCGGGTCGGCCCGTCGTAGCCTCAAACATCGCGGGCGTACCCCTAGCAGTCGAAGATGGCGAAAACGGACGGCTTGTGCCACAACGTGACCCGGTAGCGCTGGCCTGTGCCATTCAAGAATTGCTCGGCGACCCGGCTTTAGCCCAGCGTTTTAGCCAATCCGCCCGTCGCAAAATCGAAACCGAACTAAACTGGACAGCTATCGCCCAGCGCTACGCCGCCATTTTTGAAACAGGAACGAGAAACGAGGAATGAGGAACGAGAATTGAGGAACGAGGAACGAGGAACGAGGAAAATTAACTCAAGGTAGGACATAATTCACAAACTCGGTCTGGTGGTAGGGGCAGGGTCTCCCCGTAGGTGTCAAGTTAAGGAAATCACAAAGGCTGTTCAGGGCGGTAGGGGCGGCTACGCCTCGCATACGCCCTTTTGACCTGAGATAGTGTTCAAGGGCGTATGCGAGGCGTAGCCGCCCCTACCAAAAATCGGCGCTGACGGCTTGAGACCTTGCCAGCCTCAAAACCGATTTGTGAAAACCTTAACTTGACCCTTATGGGGAAGCCCAACCTCTACCGAACTCGGCTTTAAATCAGCCAATTATGTTCTACCCTCAATTAACTTATTCCATCCTCATTCCTCATTCCTCGTTCCTTCAAATAAGGAGCTTGTTTTGAGCGGGACTTGTCCGTTTTGTCGGTGGCAGAGTCAGAATGTTTTGGAGGAAACCAAGAATTTCTGCCTGATTGCCGATTTGTACCCGTTAAGCGAAGGTCATTCGCTAATTATTACCAAACAGCACTGCGTCTGTATGGGCGAATTAGAAGGAGCGGAGCAGGTCGAATTTTTAAAGCTGCGGGCCTATGCTCAGGCGCAGCTTGAAAAGATTTATGGCTGGGTCTCATTCTGGGAGAACGGCGGGATGCGCCAGACCGTGCAGCACGCTCATTTGCACCTGATACCTCTGGCAAAGGACAACCGATTGGATTTTTCGGCAAAAATCTGGCAGGCCGGACGAATTGTGAGGCTGGAAAGCTGGAAAGCTCTTTTCGAGTGGCACAAAACCAATGGCGTTTATCAGCTTTTTTGTAACGGCGGAGACGAACCACCCCATCTTTTGCGGCCTCAACCGAACTGGAAAATGAACGGCGTAGACGAGGCTGATTGGGTACGACTAAAGCAGTTGGGGACATGGCGATATATTAAACGGCGGGTTATTCGCAGGGGCAGCCCGGAAATGCGCCAGCAACTAAAAATAAAGTGGCAAACCGAGGCGCAGAAAGAAAAGGAACAAAGCTTTGTTAGTGGATAAAATAAAATCGAAAATCGCCAAAATTGGCGTGATTGGGCTGGGCTACGTGGGTTTACCAATAGGGCTGGCCTTCGCCAGGGCCGGATTTCGCGTCACCGGGCTAGATGTATCAGCGCCACGCTGCGCCCAACTCAACCGAGGCGAAAGCTACATCAGCGATATAACCAACGAGCAGCTATTACCACTGGTCGCGTCGGGGCATTTCCGGGCCACCGCCGATGCCAGCATTATTACCGCCCAGGACGTTATCATCATCTGCGTGCCTACCCCGCTCAATGCCACCCGCGACCCCGATATGACGGCGGTAATGCAGGTTACGGAAAAGGTCGCCCACTACTTGCAGCGCGGTCAACTCATCATTCTGGAAAGCACCACCTATCCCGGCACTACCGAAGAATTGATGCTTCCCACTTTGGCGGGCAAAGGACTGAGCGTGGGCGAGGATTTTTATCTGGCCTTCTCGCCGGAACGAATTGACCCCGGTAGCACTAAGTATAAGTTTGAGAATACGCCCAAAATCGTTGGCGGTGTAACCGAAAAATGCCTCGAAGTTGCCGTCGCGCTTTATTCACAGGTGGTTGGACAAGTCGTGCCAGTCTCGTCGCCGCGAGTAGCCGAAATGACCAAGTTGTTTGAAAACGTCTTTCGAGTGGTCAACGTTGCGCTGGTAAACGAAATGGCCCTACTATGTGACCGCATGAATTTGAACGTCTGGGAAGTTTTAGGCGCTGCCAACACCAAACCCTTTGGCATAATGAATTTTGCGCCCGGCCCAGGTGTAGGCGGTCATTGCATCCCGATTGACCCTTTTTATCTCACCTGGAAGGCCCGCGAGTTCGATTTTAATACCCGCTTCATCGAGTTAGCGGGTGAAATAAACGTCCAAATGCCCTACCACGTTCGAGAGTTGGTACTACGGGCGCTCAATCGCCAGAGCAAAGGGTTGCGAAATGCTAAAGTTTTGCTTTTGGGCGTAGCCTACAAAAAGGACGTGAACGATTTCCGCGAGTCTCCGGCCATGCGTATCATGGGCTTACTGGAACGGGACGGCGCAGAAGTTAGTTACAACGACCCACATATTCCTGAACTTAGCGAAGGTACAGTCAGCCACAAATCGGTTGCGCTGGATGAAGCCGCCCTTAAAAACGCCGATTGCGTCATTATCGTTACCGACCACAGCGCCTACGATTTTAGCTGGATTGTCGAACACGCACCTGTCGTGGTAGATACCCGCAACGCTACGGCGAAACTAAGCGAGCATCGCGACAAAATCGTGCTGCTGTAAGGAGCTAGAAACTTTTAAAATGACCACCGAGCCGTTACCAGAAGAACCAGCATCAAGCCGTTTTGATCCGTTTTTCAAGGTACTTACTCGCCTGGAAGCCGAGCAACTGGGCCTACAAATGACCGAAACCGAGCTTCAAATCACTACCAAACGAGGTGACTTAATCTTGAAGGTGCCGCCCGGCCTATCGCTGGAAGGCACTATGTTTCATTTCTTTCGGCTCACGAATGTGGTAGAATTTAAGAGCGAGAGCGACCAGTTCAACCTGCGAGAATATGCCAAAAATCAAATGCGAACCGATTTTATTTTCTTGCAGGAAAAACATAACAGCTATGATAATATTCTAAACGTGATTGTCTCGTCGCGGTTGCCGCGAAAATTCCTGAATTACGCCAAATCGGAGGGCGTGCGCTTCCGCCGCGATAAAGAGAAACCCTGGCTCTGGCGGACTAAAGTTGGTTTCCAAAACGTCATAATCGTGGTCTGCCTCGATTTGCCTTTAGAAGAGCTTTATTACAATTGGCTCATCTTCGCTCCGGCAAATAGCCAAAAATGGAAAGAGTACCTGCGGCTTTTGGCAAAAGAAGAAAAGAGAGATTTGCTAGAGATAGCAAAAAAACTCAGACCAAAGGAGTTTGACATGACTATTAAAGACATAGACAAACTATTGGAGGCAGAAGGGCTGGTTACGTCGCCAGAACTACAGGCCCAAATTGACAAGGCGGAGGAAACTTATCTTAAATATAAATTAAGAAGGCTTAAACTCACAAACCCTAAAGGCCTAAACAATTTGCTTTCTAGTCTGGAGTTAGAAGAACAGATTGCCAAACTGAAGCCTGAAGAACGCGCAGAATTGCTGAAACAACTTCTAGCGGAACAGGCCAAAGAAGAGCAAGCCTGAAAACTGCCCAAACTGCTTGATTTATTTGTAAATGGATAGATAGGAAAAGACGACGGAACTTAGAGAGAGAACCGAGCTAAAGCAAACTACCGAAACCAAAGCCCGCCGAAAAATCAGCCTGGATTGGGTATTGCTGGCGATTCTTGGGCTGGGACTGCTGGTGCGGCTTTATGTGCTGGCGGTTGCGCCCTGGAAGGGTTTTGTCATTGACGAAGCCGAATATTACCAGATTGCTTCGATTCTGGCGGACGGGCGCGGCTGGATGTTTTATGATGCCGCAACATGGGTGCGCCCACCGTTTTATATTATGTTTTTAGCCGGAATCTTCAAATTCTTTGGCCCAAACTTGATGCTGGTGCGCGGCTTGCAAATCGCGATTAGCCTGGGGTCGGTCTATTTACTCTATCGGTTGGGAACAAAAGCCTTTAATCGCAAAACTGGACTGGTAGCGGCACTACTGGCTTCGATAGCCTGGCCTTTTGCGGTGCTATCTTTTTTGCTGCTATCGGAAACGCTCTTTATTTTCCTCTTTTTGCTGGCAATTACTTTGCTCACTGAATATCTGGCGCGGGCTAATTCAGCCAAATTTGCCGCTTCGGGCTGGCGTAGATTCGCCCCGACGGGTCGCACCCAATGGCTCTTGTTGATAACAAGTGGAATTGGGCTGGGACTGGCAGCATTGACGCGGGGACAGGTACTCAGTTTTGTGCCGTTTATTGCACTGTGGCTCTGGTGGGCGCTAGGTCGAAATTGGCGACGGGCGCTGAGTGCTTTTGTAATAATCCTGGCTTTTTTTGTGATTACGATTTCGCCCTGGGCTTTGCGGAATTATGCTACCTACGGACGGGCTTTTATTGATACTACTGGCGGCTACAATTTTTACCTGGGCGCACTGACTGGACGCAACGGGGCGCTGGTGTCGCAAACTCTGACCGCCGTTAAAAATCAGTCTGAGCGCGAATTACTCGGCTATAGCAAAGGCTTCGAGTACATTTTAGCCAATCCCGACAAATTTTTGGACAAAGGGCTAAAAGAATCGCTCGATTTTTGGCGGATTAACTTTGGCGGCGACGAAAGACTGGAAGATGGCTACACCAAAGGGCTGATTTCTCCCTGGTGGCTCATTCCCGACGGCGTGCTGGGCGATTTGCTGTATATTGTGGTAGGTGTGCTGGCAGCACTGGGTGTGATAGTTGCGCCCGCCACGACACGCGGCCTGAAAAGCTTTACGGTTATTTGGATTGGCTACAACATGGCGCTGGCTTTTGCTTTCTTTGCAGTCAGTCGCTTCCGGCTCTCAATCTATTTCTTTTTCTTTTTATTTGCCGCCTACACTATCGCGAACTGGCCTGAAGTACGGGCCTGGTTTGGGCCTTTGCAAAAAACTAAAGGGCGAGTGCTACGCTACGCGACAGGCTTGCTTTTGCCATTGCTCTTTCTGGGCGCGGTACTCTCGTCCGACGACCCCAACCAGCTAATTTCGTATGACCCCGGCCAAACGGTACTTGGAGTCGAGGCGTGGTTGCAACAGCAGCACGCGGTGGTCGGAGATAATTTGCGCCGCCAGGGTCGCTACAACGAAGCTTTAGCCGAATACGCGAAAGCCGCGCAGAACAATCCGTATACTCAAATCGGGATTGGCCTGACCGAGGCGGCGCTGGGCCGTTACGACGACGCTATCGGGCGGATTGGGCGCACTTCGCAGAATAATGCCGAGGCGCATCTGGCGTTGGGTGCGATTTACTTAAAGCAAGGCAATCGCGAGTACGCCCATAGCGAATTTAACACCCGCC
Organism: Chloroflexia bacterium; assembly: GCA_038209275.1. Lineage (GTDB taxonomy): Bacteria > Chloroflexota > Chloroflexia > Chloroheliales > Chloroheliaceae > L227-5C. The sequence goes on from JBBQXW010000261.1 coordinate 6,199, forward strand.
AGATTTCGCTGGATGCACGGGCCGATGAATGGGCCTGGGATAATCTGGCAACCGAACCACTTCCAAAAAATTATCTGGAATTGGGCGAGTTTGACTGGGGATATGTCACAGGCTTTCAAGGCTTTGAGAAAGATAAAGACGGAGCTAAATCGGTCTATTTTCGCTGGACGGCTGACCGGGGACAGGACGGCAACGGACGGGCCAAATTGCGGTTTCCCGCCGCAGCTCTCAGCCAACCCAAAACTGTGGAGCTGCGGCTCAAGGGATACCGACCCGATAACCTGAACCCTCCAATGGTTGAGGTGTGGGCAAATGGACGAAGTTTAGGGAAAATTCAGACCAGCCGGGAATGGCAAACCTTTTCAATGTCCCTGCCATCTGGCTACAACGCTGGGCCAAACGGCGAAATTATTATCGAATTGGGAGCAGCTACTTTTGTCCCTGGTGCGGATAGTCGGCGCGAGTTAGGCGTAATGGTACAATGGGCCAGACTTAGTTAGTGGCGACGGCGAAATTGAAATTTTCAATTTCCACCAAATACTGAAAATTAATCGCGATTAGCCGATTATAGAGTTCGACGCTCGGATTGGTCACTCTGGCAAAACCGCCTGCTTCCAAAGCTTTATTGCGCGCCCATACCAGCGTGGCAACCCCGGCGCTATCCAGTCCGGTCAACCCAGACAGGTCGAAGACAAAAGAGTTGTAATGATTGCTGATAAAGGTTTTGATCAGCTCCTTGAAAATTGGACTGTTAGCGGTATTCAGTTTGCCGACCAGATAAATCACCGAAGTGTTGCGCTCCATCGAAAGACCAATTAACAAACCTTTGCGGGCCAGGCGATTCTCGATGTCGGAGCGAGAGTCGGCACGGGCCTGCCAGGCAAAATCGTTGCTGGCAACGGTGGGGAGGAAATTGGTTTTGGAGCGAGTAAATCCGAAACTGAACATTGAAGTAGCCATCCTTTCCTGGGAAATCGAAGTTACGTAAGCGCACCCATTGGTACTAGGTGTAACCATAAGTCCTAGTATCAATGGGCTTAGTATAACGGCGTATTGTAAAGTCAATATTAAGCGAATATGAAGTCTGTATTACAATATAAATTTTTTAATTAAGTAGTATTAACTCTTTGAGCCTGAAAGGTTAGCTTTTTGCTTCACCCGATTCTTAATCCAGCCCATTCGATTAAAAAAAAGGTACTAGACCAGTCAGAATCTAGTACTTTTTGGCTAAGTACTCTTGTTTTGTTATGTTATACGGTACTAGGACTCCTGATAACTTTTCCTTTTGGATTTCAACTCAACAGTCATGTTATTAATGCCAGCGCCGATGGCTACCAAAATCTGTGGTATATGTGGTGGTACAAAGAGGCGCTATTATCGGGGCAAGACCCAGCGCGTACCCATCTAATGTATGGCTTGCTACCGTCGGTGCAGGTGCTGGTCAGTAGCGTCTTTAATGCGCTATGGCTCATTCCGTTTGAGGCGCTTTTTGGCCCGCTTTTCGCCTTTAATTTGGGGGTTTTCGTCAGCTTTCCCCTCGCCGGGTTGTGTACTTATTTACTGGCAGGCGAATATACCAAAAATCGGCTGGCTTGCTTTGTGGCTGGTTTCCTCTATACCTTTTGTACTTATCATCTTTATCGGGCTGAAGGCCACCTGGGTTTGGTGACGGTGCAATGGTTGCCCTTTTATACCTGGCGGCTATTAATCTTGCGGCGACAACCAAATTGGCCTAACGCTTTGTTAGCCGCGCTGGGTCTGGCTCTTTGCGCTCTCTCTGATTTGTATTATCTGGGTTATTTTGTCATTCCGTTTACACTGCTCTTTTTGGGCTGGGCGGCTTTTTTCGAGCGCAAAACTTTTCTGACGAGGCGTAATCTGCTATTTTTCGGGCTGGCGCTGGGGTTGGGTTTGCTGATTGTGCTGCCCTTCTACAGCGCTTTCTTTAATCTGGATAGCGATGTTGCCGAAGCGGTAAAGGTGCGGGCGGTAGAAGCGAACGACCTTTCCGCCGATTTGCTGGCTTTTTTTATTCCCAACGCCCGTAATCCGCTTTTTAGCGGCCTGACCGAGCCAATTTATAAAAATTTTAATGCGCTCTTTCCGATAGAGCAAGCCGTTTTTCCAGGCTATGTGCTGCTTGTCGCCGGACTACTTGCGCCCTGGCTAAAGCGCTGGCGTAAGCGTGAGATTTTTTTCTGGTTCACCACTGCTGCCGCCGCTTTTGTACTGGCGCTTGGGCCACGTCTGCACGTTGCCGGGCAGGAATTTGGCGTATCTTTGCCTTATGCCTTTCTTTACGGCAAGTTGCCCTTCCTGACCAATTTCCGCGCTCCTAATCGGTTCGGGCTGGTGGTTGTGCTGGCCCTGGCGGTAATGGCGGCTTTGTCGCTGACCAGCCTGTTTGAATGGGTAGAGAGACAAACTGCGGGCAGAGGATTATTCAAGCGGGTTGGGCGAATGCAATTAGCCCCTACCGATGGCGACAATTCGATAAAAAATGGTGTTAGGGGTCGAGGTAAAATTTTGGTTTTGCCGGGGTTGCTGGCTGGTGGGTTAATGCTGTTTGCGTCGCTCGAAAATATGGTGTATCCCTGGCCTTTGCCGACTGCCGAGGCTAAAATCCCTGAAATCTATCGCCAGATTGCGGCAGAACCGGGTAATTTTCTGGTGATGGAACTGCCGCTTGCGCCACTCAGCCCGCCGCTTTATTACCAGACGGTGTACAACAAGCCGATGGTGGGTGGCTATCCTTCGCGTATCTCCAACCGCATGAGCCTTTCATTTGATAAAGTGCCGTATCTTGGCATGTTCAATCCGGCGGAAAGTTCGGGCGTAATGGATGGCGCGGCGGCAAAAGGGCCGTCCGATATTTTCCCGCTCGATATTTCGTTCCGGCAAGCCCTACAGCAAAGCAATATTCGCTATGTGCTGCTCCGTAGCTACCCCGGCGGCAAGCGCTTCTTTACCTGGATGCGTCCTTATCTGGAAAGTAATCTCGGTGCGCCCATCTACCAGAACGATGACGAAGGGCCGCTTTTGGCCTGGAAAGTCGAGGCTGGCCCACCCATTCCTGCCCCCGCTCCCGGTGCGTTTCGTATTCGCCTGGGCGATGGCTGGAACGCCGGGTTGGGCAAAGGCGAAGATGGTCGTTTGCTGCGTCTGGCGGAACAGGATGCGCGCTTGCTAATCGAAGCCGGAAACGCCGCCCCCGCCACTCTGAAACTAAAACTCACGCCCTACATTCGCCCCCAAATCATCGAAGTGCGCCTGAACGGGCAAATCGTCGGGCGCATCGAGGGCAAAAAAGAATGGCAACCGCTCGAAGCCACCCTGCCCAACCTCAACCTCAAATCAGGCCAAAATATCCTCGAACTCCATTCCGTCGAAGGCTGCCTTATCGCAGCAGACTACATCCCCAAAAGCCCTGACCGTCGCTGCATCAGTTTCGCGGTGCAGAATGTAGCGCTGACGAATTAAACTTGCCTGAATATTGCTACGGCTGTTGTATAATACAGATAGAGGCAGGAAGTAAAACCGAAGTAAGGGAGCAGGAGTATGACCATAAAAACTGAGTTGCCCAATGCTGAATGGCTCGACCAGGAAGATGAGGATGAAGAAGATATGCCGACGTTGGAACACGCCATTATTTGCGCTAATATTAATCGTCTTATAGGTAATTATCTGGTCGGTAAGAATTTAGGGCGCGTAATGGATAGTACGGTAGAATACCGCTTTTTAGCCAGGCAGAAGAAAAATTTAGGACGTTACCCTGATGTTTCTTTCATAAAGCAAGAGCGCTTGCCTAAAGATTTTAGAAGTTATCCTGAAATCGCTCCTGACCTGGTAGTAGAAGTGGCTTCACCCAGTGATAAAATCTATGATATACAGGCAAAGGTAAGGTTGTATCAAAAATTGGGCGTAAGTCTGGTTTGGATAGTTTATCCGTTTGATCGAACAATAAATGTTTACCGGCTGGCTGACGAGCCAACGCCGCAAGTTGTTAACGAGGCTGGTACGCTAGATGGTGAGAATGTTATTCCTGGCTTCAAGTTGCTTGTAAGCGAAATTTTTGACTATCCGCCATCGCCTGATAAATTGGATTATGAGAATGACGATACGATTGATATAATATAGAAGAAAAGCAAGCGACTGATTGAGCTTTGAACGAAAAAAGTCCATTGGCGGAGCAATGTCCCACAAAATCACCCCGCCTCTTGTATGACATTGCTCCGCCAATGGAAAATCAGCTGACCGAGCAGCATCCTACAAAATTACCCCAAACCCTGTGAGACATTGCTCCGCCA
>JBBQXW010000262.1:0-10473 GCA_038209275.1 Chloroflexia bacterium
TAATTTCCTTTTGACGCAAAGTGCAAAAAGCGGCCAGCAGGGTATAGCGCAGCGGTAGGGGATGGCGCACCAATTCACCCAGGGTTTCGGTTGCCACCCGCTGGCGATACTTATGCAACTGCCGAGGCGTAACCTGGTTGAAGAGATCGGGTGGTAGCACTATTTGGTGTAAGCGCTGGAGTTTAGCGCCCTCGCGTAAATGAGTAAAGTATCGCAGTCCTGCATCATGTCCCAGCTAGGTTTTGAACCGAGCAGTCCCATCGAGCCGGTGACGAAAGGCAGATCGTCTGGTACCACATCTTTACCCAAAAGAGCCTTGGCAATGCCGCAGCCTAGAAGGTCGGCTACCTGAATCAGCTCATCGGTGGCCCCCCGCGCCCCGGCTCCGGCCAGGATTGCCACTTTTTTACCGAAATTAAGAATGTCAGCCGCTTTTTGCAACTGTTCTTCGGTGGGTACCACCAGTGGAGGCAAATAACCAACCCCGGAATGAATGGTGTTATGTTTGAATGCCTCCTCTTCCACCGCATCCTCTTCCTGGACATCTTTGGGAATGATGATGCAGGTTACAGTCCTCTGTGAAGCAGCGATTCGGAAAGCCCGGTCCACGAGGTGCCGGATTTGCCCTGACACCATAGTCGTCTGGACATAATCACCGGCAACATCCTTGAAAAGGGTCTGCAAATCGACTTCCTGCTGGTAATTGCCACCCATAGCTGTCCTGGCTGACTGCCCTACAATCGCTACGACGGGTTGGTGGTCAAGTTTGGCATCGTACAGACCGTTTAAGAGGTGTATTGCTCCTGACCACTAGTCGCCAGGCAAAGGCCGACCTTCCCGGTGTACTTGGCATAACCGCAGGCCATAAAAGCGGCAATTTCTTCGTGGGCCGCCTGGATAAAGTCGAACCGGTCCCCGGCCCGGTCGAGGGCACCGAGAATGCCGAGAATGCCATCTCCTGGATAGCCAAATATTGTTTTAACGCCCCATTCTTCTAATCGGTCTAATAAATAATCACTTGCTGTAGCTGCTGCCATTTTCCCACCTTTCGTTAATAATCGTTAATAGACATTTTTAAGCTTATTTTCTTTTATTTTCTTTTATTTTTTTTTATCAACAAGCCTGTAAGTAGGCTATCCAGGCCAACGCTCACCCCGCCAAGCGCCAGTTTCCCCCAGTTCAGCCTGGCCCATAGTTCAGCGCTCCAATTGCTGGCATGGTCATCAAAGCTTCTGTGCGCTCCATAGTCTTTCTGGTCATCCACGGGTTTTCAGAGATCATTGGAGCGATTATCTAAGTACAACTCCCTGCAAATAAGGTGTGGAAATAATAGCTGCTAATTCAGCACCCTACTTGTAAGTAGCTGTACTAAAGGCACAGTTGCGTAATCCCACTATCTATATCCTACATACAGCATAATCTATGCCTGCTTCTTCAAGCACCTTTTCATCATCAAGTAAACCGGCCTCGAATAGTTCGTAAAACTTATTCAGGCATGCAAGCTCATCTTCAATTTCTAATCTTTGTACGGTGACGAATTAAGTTAGTTTGCTTGCTTTTCAACCTTAAACCAGCCATTTTTTCAAGCTCATAAGTTCTAAAAAGCTGTCCAGTGTCCCAGTTTTAACGAATCCCCCAGGCATTCTACCGGGGGGCGGCCTATATTTTCCTGGCACAACTACTTATGTGTGGTATCGTACAGACTGAGTTATTCCACCAATATATAATAAATGCGAAGATACTTTTAAAAGCTTCAACCATAATCAACGTTGCTTATGGTATTAGCTGAAATAAGGCTTTCCCATCGGGTGGAACCCTGGGAAAGCCTTATTCTGTAGAGGTCTTGCCCTAATTAAACCCAGCTTTCCGGCTTTAGCTGCCCGGAAACACCTTCTACTCGGCTCTGATTAGCACTTCGTTGATGATTAGTTAATATTTGCAGTCCCGGTTTTTAACGGTCGCATACCCCTGGACTATCCACCCCACCTTTCTTTTGGTGTGGAACCCCAGCCTGATCGCGCTCTGCTATTGGATAGTCCAGCTTGGCTTAGATGGACCCAGGTTTGACAAGACCAATGGAGAAAGCATGGATATATCAAATCATCCCGCACCAGGCGGACCCGGAATCCCGGCCCGCTGGACTTCCAGTGCTAAAACTGGCGTTGGCACAGCCCTCAACGACGCGAGCCGCGTTTGGTTCACGTTGAGCCACGGGATTTTCAATGAGATTTATTACCCTCGCCTTGACCAGGCTTGCGTCCGCGACATGGGGTTGATCGTTACAGACGGCGCGGATTTCTTCTCCGAGGAGAAACGGGATGCCGACTCTGATGTTCACTGGCTGGCCGATGGGGTGCCAGCCTTCCGATTGGTTAACACCTGTCATGCAGGCCGTTATCGCATCGAAAAGCAGATTGTGACCGATTCACATCGTAGTACAGTGCTACAACAGATCCAATTTTCTGCCCAGCAGGGCCCAATGTCGGATTATCACCTTCATGTGCTGGTCGCACCGCACCTGGAGAACCACGGCAGCGGTAATACTGCCTGGATAGGCGATTTTGAGGGTACGCCGCTGCTATTTGCCCAACGCAATGGCACCGCCCTGGCGCTGGCCTGCTCCGCTTCGTGGGTAAAGCGGTCGGTCGGCTATGTCGGTTCGTCTGACGGTTGGCAGGACCTGAAGGCCCATAAACAGATGACCTGGGAATACACCAGGGCTGAGAACGGTAATGTGGCCTTGACTGCCGAGATTGATCTTTTCAAATCACAGGGTCAGTTCGTACTGGCCCTCGGTTTTGGCACTGACCCGGAGGCGGCGGCCCAAAATGCCATTGCCAGTTTGCGCGAGGGGTTTGACACGGTCAAGCACGCCTATATCAGCGGCTGGCAGGAATGGATGAAGACGCACGCCGCGCTAGAGAAAAGCGACCTTCCACCGGGCGATCTTTCCCAGATTAGCCTCGCCGTGGTACGCACCCACGTATCCAAGACTTCGCCTGGCAGTATTATCGCCAGCCTCTCTATTCCATGGGGCTTCAGTAAGGGGGACAATGACCTGGGCGGTTATCATCTGATCTGGTCGCGCGACATGGTTGAGGCAGCCGGCGGATTATTGGCGGCAGAGGCCCATCAAGATTTACGTCACGCGCTCTCTTACTTACAGGCCACGCAACAATCGGATGGGCACTGGTCGCAGAATATGTGGTTGGATGGCTCACCCTATTGGAATGGTATCCAGATGGATGAAACGGCTTTGCCTGTTCTCCTGGTGGACCTGGCCCGGCGCGAAAAAGCTCTGAATGAGGCTGATGTGAGCTGGTTTTGGCCGATGGTGCGGAAAGCGGCAGGCTATTTGGCCCGCAACGGTCCGGTAAGTCCGCAGGATCGCTGGGAAGAAGATCCCGGCTATTCGCCTTTCACGGTTGGGGTGGAAATCGCCGCCCTCCTGGCGGCGGCGGAACTGGCCGATTTGAATCACGAAGCCGCTATTGGAACCTACCTTCGCGAAATCGCTGATGTGTGGAACAGTTCTATCGAACGCTGGATGTACGTGTTTGGTACGGACTGGTGCCGGAAGTTTAACGTCGAAGGATATTACGTCCGAATCGCCCCGCTTGAAATAGGCGAAGGGGTGTCGCGTTTCCAGAATAATGTCCGCATAAAGAACGTTTCTGCCGCCGAGGACACCCGCCTTGCCAGCCATCTGGTGAGTCCCGATGCGTTAGCCCTGGTGCGTTTTGGTTTGCGGGCTGCCGACGACCCGCGCATTTGTGATACCGCCAAAATCATCGATGCCTTGCTCAAGGTGGAGACCCCCTCCGGGCCCATCTGGCATCGCTACAACGACGATGGGTATGGCGAGCATGAAGATGGAACACCTTTCGACGGCACAGGGATTGGCCGGGGGTGGCCCCTGCTCACGGGCGAACGCGGTCATTACGAACTGGCAGCAGGCCACCTCGAAAAGGCCAAACGCCTCCTGACTGCGCTGGAATCCTTGGCCAACGAAGGTGGGCTGATCTCGGAGCAAGTCTGGGATGCCCCGGATATACCGGAGCGCGAACTTTATTTTGGCCGACCGACCGGTTCAGCCATGCCGCTGGTATGGACCCACGCCGAGTATCTAAAACTACGGCGTTCCCTGCGCGATGGGCGGCTATTTGACCTGCCGCCTCAAACTGTGCAACGCTATCTGGTTGAAAAAACCGTGTCGCCGCGAATGGTCTGGAGATATAACCACAAGCTTCGAACGATGCCTGCCGGTAAAATGCTGCGCATCGAGACACTGGTACCCTCCATGATTCACTGGACTACCGACGACTGGAACACCGCTCAGGATGAAACAACCCAGGATACGGGGCTGGGTATACACTTTGCCGACCTGGCGACCAAAGAACTTTCCTGCGGAAATCAGGTTAAATTTACCTTCTACTGGCCGGAGGCAGAGCATTGGGAAGGGACGGATTTCATGGTTCGTATCGGTGCTTTGCCAGGGAATGGGCCTGGGCCTGGGTCTACTGAAAGGAGCAGTACGAATGAAGAATAAGGCCATGGCCGATAGCAAAGGTAAATCTTGCCACTGCCGTTGCGGCCCTGGGAAGTCTGCTTTTTGGCTATGATATAGGCGTCATCTCCGGGGCCATCCTGTTCATTAAAGACGATTTCTCTCTTTCTCCGGGCCTGATGGTAATGCTACAAGTTTTGAACTCAGCCAAATATAGGCTATTTTGGCCCGGCAGTGCGTATGTCGCCAAAAACTATCAGCTTGATTGGCGGCGCAGGCGCTGGCGTAGCCGTCGCGCTTGGCACGAAAGTAGCAGTTGGGGCAATCGTCGCTGTGGCAGATAGCGCCGTCGCTGTCGGGGCTATCGTAGTAGCAGTAGGTGGTACAGTAGTCGGCGCAATTGTCGTAGGTGCAGCGGTCGGGCTGGCAACCAGCGCCGCCGACCCGCTTGTCGGAACAGGTGTAGCCGTTTCGCCGCAAGCCGCCAGCCAGCTTAAACTGGCGGTGCCGCCCAGGGCTAACAAAGCGCTTCGGCCCAAAAAGCGGCGGCGGCTCAATCTGGCCCGCCCGTTTGAATTATTAGTTTTGTTTTTAGTTGTCTCTTGCGGCAACTCCCCGCTCATTCATTTCTCCCTCAATAATTTTGGATTAGGCTGTTTTGATTTTGCTAACCTCTTCCAGACCAAGCTCTTTTATTAAGGCTTCCCGTAGCTCAAACTTTTTGACCTTGCCACTGGCGGTTAAAGGGTATTCGGTCACAAACTTGATGTATTTCGGTACTTTTTGGTGGCTCATGTTGGCCCGGCAAAACAGCCGAATTTCTTCTTCGGTGGCGCTTTCGCCCGGTTTCAGCTTCAAGAGGGCGACCAGTTCCTCACCCATAATCGCGTCGGGTACACCGATTAACTGTGCGTCGGCCAGTTTGGGGTGCGCCATCAAAAAGCCTTCGATTTCCACCGGGTAAAGATTTTCGCCGCCCCGAATGACCATCTCTTTTACCCGCCCGGCAATATTCAGATGGCCTTGCGGCCCCATCGAAGCCAAATCCCCGGTATGTAACCAGCCCTCTGCGTCTATCGTTTCGGCGGTTTTTTCGGGCATTTTGTAGTAGCCTTGCATCATCAGCTTGCCTCGCGTCACTAACTCCCCGACCTCGCCGAATTTTACTGGTTCGCCGGTTTGGACATTCACAACTTTGGCTTCGGTGAATTCCTGCGGTGTTCCAATCGTCCCCGATTTGAGTTCAAAACTATCGGTCAGGCGCGTCTGGCTGACCAGCCCGCTATTTTCGGTCTGGCCCAAAACGATACCGCAGTCCGCCCCGATTCTATCCCGAACCTGTTCCATCAAAACTATCGGCACTGCCGCCGCTCCGCATATCATGAGCCGTAGCGAAGATAGGTCAAATTCAGCGAAGCGGGGATGATTAAGCAGGGCTATCAGCATAGTTGGCACGCCGCCCGAAAGGGTGGCCTTTTCAGTTTCCGTTAGTTGCAACTGTTTAAGCGGGTCAAAGCCAATCATTGAAACAAAAGTGCAGCCTGTCAGCATCGAAGGCAGAAAAAGCGAGGTGATGGCAGCAATATGAAACAAAGGCATGGGGCAAAGATAGCGGTCTTGCGGGGTCAATTTTAAATGAAAGGCGGCGGTCTGGCTGGCGTTTATCAGGCTGGCCTGAGTTAGCATTGCGCCTTTAGGAAAGCCGGTGGTGCCACTGGTGTACATTATCAGCGCTGTATCGTCTGGCATTACCGAGGCTTGCCGGGTCTGCAACTCTTCCGCCGAAATAGTTTCGCCCAGCGCCACGAGTTGCTCAAAGCTCAACAGACCGGGGCGCGGCGTACTGCTGAATAAACCTACATGCTTGAGATTGGGCAAACTTGCACTATTCAAGCTCTTTATTGCCGGGTCGGATATTTGATTGAGTTCGGGAGCTAATCGGTAGATGATTTCCAAAAAGGAGTTGCCGCGTAATTCTTCAACCATAAACAGGCTGGTAACTTCGGCTTGCCGCAGCACATATTCGACTTCCAGAGCGCGGTAAGTCGGGTTGACCGTGACCAATACCGCCCCGATTTTCGCCAGGGCCAGGTGCAACAGATTCCATTGTGGTAGATTTGGCCCCCAGATGGCAACGTGTTCGCCCTTTTCGATGCCGAGCGCCAATAACCCTCTGGCGACCCGATTTACTTCATCCCGCAGTTGCTGGTAATTCCAGCGTATATTCAGGCCAATTTCAGGATAGTTATAAATCAGAGCTTCTTGCCCGGCGAAGGCGCTGGTCTGTTGGTCGAGTAAATCGCCAATGGTGATTTCTAACCATTCCAAACCGTTAGTTTCGGTTTCCCAAATCGCCAGTTCGCCGGGTTTAACTCCCATTTTTTCTCCTCTTTTAGCGCGAACTACTCTGTTTATTGGTTGGCCCGTCGTTCCAGTAGAAGAGCAGGGCGTTCGCCACGAAGCGCTCGACATTGCCGCCCCCATCGCTGGGCTTGCTGATGACTTTATCTTCCAGATACATCATGGCCGAGCCGCCGCCGTCCAGTTCCATAGCGGTATTTGCTCCAAATTCCAGCATCAGTTCCGACAATTCTTTTTGGGTCATTCCGATGCTGTAGCCGGGCTGGTAGCCATCTACCGTAGCCACAATCAAGGTGTTTTTATCGGCAGTATAACCAACTGCTACACGCGGCATTCGGACGGTCAGGTAATGGGTATATTTCCAATCAGTCGGAAACTCTTCGCAAAGCGTCCCGCGTAACTGAGCGGGCGACTGGCTACAATCGCGCAAATCGCAAAAGCAGTCTTGAACGAACTGACCGTTTTCGAGCAAAATCGGCCCGCCACTAACCACCTGCTCAAATTTACGGTAATCCGGGTTGGTAACAAGGTTCAGCTTCATATCATCGCCCAGACTGACGTTTTCTTTAAGCCAGGTTCGGCTCAACCCGCGCCCGACCAGCACTGTGTGGCCGGGCGGGATTTTAACCGCCGCATCTTCTTTTATATCAACCACGTTATAGTTTTCGTCCAGCACCACCCGATATTCCCCGGCCCGGTAAGGAATGGTGCGGTAAAATTCATTGTAGATGCAAAGCCAGTTGCTATCGCACGGGGTATTGAGCAACTGAAGCGAACGCTTTGAGCCGTTGGCGCTGATTACTTCGGAAGGCCAAGTCCAATCCTGAGTAAAGAAGCCGATGAAGGGCTGGCGGTCTTTCGTCCAGCCAAAAGTAGCCCGGTGCTTGGGAGCCATAAAAAGCTGTCCATCCGAAATCATCATACCCTGCGGCAACCCGCCCGCATAGCTAAATTCATCGCCGTTTACTGCCGCCAGCGCTTTGTTAGCCTTCGCCATTACACTGGTACGGGCCGCGCCACTCAGCCAGCCTTCATTCGAGACCACCCGCATCTGTAACTCGTCGGCACTCAGGTCAATCAGCAGCAGATTAATCCGTACTGGGCCTTTCGACACGCGCTGTATATGTATTATACCGGGCCGTACCTGGCGGACTTTATCGCCCGTCTGATATTCAAAAAGAGTATTAAACACTGGTTTTGGGGTGGGAGTCGGGGTTGGGGTAGCCGTGGGACGGGGTGTAGCAGTCGGTAAAGGAGTGGGCGTAGCAGTTGCCGTCGGAGCAGGGGTTGGAGCAAGAGTTGGGGTTGCTGACGGTTCAGGGGTTGGCGTATTAAGTGGCGTAGCAGTAGCCAGTTGAGTCGGCGAGGCAGGCTGAAGCGCTTCAGCCACCGGCCTTTTACTATCAAAAGCGAACACAAGTAAAAGGGTTAAACCAACCAGAACACCAATAACACCAAGTGTTACCGCAATAAACTTCTTGTTCATAAATTTATCGCCACTTACTCACCCGCCGACCATGCAAACGGCGCACAACTTAAGGTAAGCAGAGAAGCTTTTCCCAACTCCTTTTAACAACTTCCAGTGGATTTTATAATAAACCGAAGCGCTAATCCACGATGAGCAGCGTCACTTTATTTTAGCCTATGACATCAGATTCCACAAGCCAAAAAGACTGATTGGGTGCGCGTCAGATTTTTGCACCAGGCTAAAACAAACCCGGACATGAATGTCCGGGCTAAAAACGTGCGGCGTATTTATTTTTAGCCCGGACGTTCATGTCCGGGTTTGTTTTATCTTTTGCTTTGCAGCGAACGGTTCAGCGCGACATCGGCATCTACCATTATTTGAACCAGTTGCTCGAAGGTGACGGTAGGTTCCCAGCCTAGTTTTTCGCGGGCTTTAGCGGGGTCGCCGACCAACAAATCTACTTCGGCAGGGCGGAAGTAGCGCTGGTCAATCTTGACGTATTTCTCCCAATCCTCAATACCAACGTGCTTGAAAGCCAGCTCGACAAATTCACGGATGGCATGAGTTTGCCCCGTCGCAACCACGTAATCTTCGGGCGTATCCTGCTGTAGCATTAGCCGCATGGCATTTACGTAATCGGGAGCGTAGCCCCAATCGCGCCGCGCATCCAAATTGCCCAGCCGCAATTCTTCCTGCAAGCCCAGGCTAATCCGGGCTACCGCGTTCGAGATTTTGCGAGTGACAAACTCCAAACCACGCCTCGAACTTTCGTGATTGAACAATATGCCGGAACAGGCATACATGTCATAGCTCTCACGGTAATTAACCGTAATCCAGTGACCATATACTTTAGCTACACCGTAGGGGCTGCGGGGATAAAACGGGGTGTCCTCGCTTTGGGGTACTTCCACCACTTTGCCGAACATTTCGCTGCTGCTGGCCTGATAGAACCGAATCGGGTAATCGGCCAGCCGGACGGCTTCCAGCATCTTGGTCACGCCCAGCGCGGTATACTCGCCCGTTAGAACGGGCTGCTGCCAGCTAGTCGGCACAAAACTTTGTGCCGCCAGATTGTAAACTTCGTCCGGGCGGGCTACCTGTACCGCCTTAATCAGCGAAAGCTGGTCGAGCAAATCGCCGTCCAGCAATTCTACTTCATCCAATAAATGCTCGATGCGAGCGTCAATAATAATGCTCGTCCGGCGCAACAGGCCATAAACCTTGTAGCCTTTTTCCAGCAAAAGCTCGGCTAGATAGCTACCATCCTGTCCCGTAATCCCGGTAATAAGCGCACGCTTCGTCAAACTAAAACCTCCGTAAATTAGTTTTGAGTTTTGAGTTTTGAGTTTTGAATTAAAGACAGAATTAAGCGTTAGAGCCTGGGCAAGTGTGCCAATAACAAACTGGTCTTCAATTTTGATTTAAGTGATTCAAAACTCAAAATTCAAAATTAGTCGCAAAATTGTTCTACTTTCCTCAAGTTATCTAATAGTACCACATCGGGCAGGCTTTTGAGAAATCGGCGACCATAACTTTTTTGAACGATACGCTCGTCGCAGACTACTACTACGCCCCGGTCATCTTCTTTACGCATCAGGCGACCAAAGCCTTGCCGGAAAGTAATAATGGCGCTGGGTAGCATAAAATCCACAAAGCTGTTGCCGCCGTTGCCTTCAATGGTTTCGCTACGGGCCTTCACAATCGGGTCATTTAGTTGCGGGAAAGGCAATTTGTCCATAATCACCATTCGCATCCCCGGCAAATCCACTCCCTGCCACCACGAGCGCGTTCCAAAGATAATCCCTTTTTCGGTTTCCAGAAAATCGGCAATAATCCGGCTCATCTGGGAATGGCCCTGCTTGAAAATGGGGCGGTCAGGATTATCTTTGAGCGAAGTAAACTGCCCGTTGATGATTGGCCCGGCCAGCGAACGCCAGACCCCTTCGAGGGCGGCGTGGCTGGTGAACAGTACCAGCGCCCGCCCGTTTGCCGCTTCCAACAACTGAGCAATATTATCGGCCAACGGTTTCCAGCCCTGTCCGTAGGTGGCGCTGTTGCTTCTGGGCAAGAAAAGCCCCACCCGTTCCTTATAATTAAATGGACTGGGGACGATTAAAGTTGCGGGATTTTTCATTCC
>JBBQXW010000263.1:0-10418 GCA_038209275.1 Chloroflexia bacterium
CAGCAACCCTGGACGTTTGTGGTAGTCAGCGACCCCGAAATCAAGTGCCAGATTCGGGAAGCGGCGGAAGCCGAAGAAAAAGATAGCTACGAGCGGCGCATGTCCCCCGAATGGCTGGAAGCCCTCGCGCCACTTGGCACCGATTGGAACAAGCCGCACCTGGAAGATGCTCCTTATGTCATAGTGGTTTTTGAGCAAGCTTATGGCCTCAAGCCCGATGTCGAGGGCAACTCGAAAAAAATTAAGCACTATTATGTACAAGAATCGGTTGGGATTGCCGTCGGGTTTTTGCTGGCTTCGCTGGCTCAGGCCGGGCTTGCCACGTTAACACATACGCCTAGCCCGATGGGTTTCCTGGCGAAAATTCTCAATCGCCCGGTCAATGAACGGGCCTACGTGGTTATCCCGGTTGGCTACCCGGCCCAGGATGCTACCGTTCCCGACATTACCAAAAAACCACTCGACGAAATTATGGTCAGATTTTAGTTTAAGAATGAACCGCCAAGACACCAAAAACGCCAAGAATTTAATTGTATTCTGCGTTCTCCAAACCATACTGTAAATCGTAAATCGTAAATCGCGGGTACCCTCTGGGTGCGTAAATCGCAAATCGCAAATCGCAAATCGCCTGGGAGATAAAGCGATGTTTGTTAGCAAAGTACAACGGGTTGAGCGCAGCCTGAATGAAGTCGAGCGGCTACGCACCGAATGTTTGGCCTGGACGGATATGCGCCACGTTAAAGATGTAAATAAGCAATACCAGACCCAGCTAAACGCGCTTAGTGAACTGGTTGAGCGGGCCTGTAGTGTAATCAAAAGCTCATTATCAGCGCTCGATGATAGTTATACGCTCGACCAAACTTTTGACCAGTGCCGCTTTTTAGACCAGCGTACTGCCTGGACGCGCCGCCTGTGGGAATATTTTCAGGAAAAATTCGACCAGCGTGACGGGCCGCACGGCGCAATCTTGCTGGCAGCGGACGAAGTAATCTGGAGTAGTTACCGCCAACCCTTTGAGTTACTAGCAGGTAAATTAGCCCCCGGTGCAAGTCCCTTGCCCTATATCGAGCCGTATCTGTCTCCGGCGGCTTATCCCCGCGATATTTTCCCGCCCGGCCTGACCGCCGAGGACAAGGATTTTCGCCGTCGTTTCAACAAATTGCCGATTCCGTTAGTGCGTCTCAGTCCGCTTTCGGTGAATGAACCCTGGTGGCTGATTTACTCGGCTCATGAAGCCGGGCATCAAGTGGAGTATGATTTGGAACTGGTAGACGAATTTAAAATGGCGGTGGAAGAAGCGGTTAGCGACAGTCGCGGCGGTTCGCCCGAACTGGCGGCGCTGTGGAGTAGTTGGTCACGCGAGATTTTCGCCGATATTTACTCTATTGGTGCGGTTGGGCCACAGGCCGCACTTGCAATGGCCGATGCTGAATACGGTATTCGCGACCACATGCTTGACCGGACGCTGGACGGCTACCCTGCGCCCCTGGTGCGCCTGACTTTGCTGGATAGTGTAGCCGAGCGCTTTGGCTTTGAGCGCCAGATGGAAGATATTTTGCAAGAGCTAAAGACTAATCTTGCCCCTATTTCTCCCGAAATCGAGAACGATTTGGCCCTTGTGCCGCTCATTCTCGACACTGCTTTTGATAAGCTTCAATCACAGAATTTAAAGCTGACCGAACTCCTTGCACCAGCCCCCAATTTTTATGCGCGTGGCGGCGAACTGGAAAACTGGGCCTATCAACTTCGGGGTAGTTCGCCACTCAATGTAGGTGAATTGCAAGCGGCTCGTAATCTTACGGCGGCAGCTTACAAAGCCTGGACTGATATTCTGACGGATGCAAACGGGGCTGTGCCAGACGAAGCGTTGCGCAAAAACCTTGCCGAAACTACCATGGCAAGTATGCAGCAAAGCCGCCAATCTGGTACTCGTGCTTCGCTGGACGAGCGTGCGCTGGACGAAGATGTTTTAGGCGACCTCGCTGATTTGCTGGTCAGCCCGAACACTCAGCTACCCACGTCCCTGAAAACTTCGGCTTAGTTCTTATTTCGGTAATAGCGTTTTTCACACCCAAACTTCTATACCTACCCAAGCCTGATTAAGCCTGGGATGCAGCAAGGAGTCTAAAAAAGCTCCAGGGTCTAAAATAAAGCTGGCCCTGTCCAGGCTGGTACGCCACTTCTCCAAAGAAACCAGCTACCGACCTCGACCTGTGCTTGAGCCAGCTTAACAAAAAAGGTCGTTCTTCTACCGCGATAGCTTGCCCTTCGTCATCTTCCAGCCAGATCTGACCGCCTTCACCCACCACAATGCTTTTGGGACTATACAAAGCCAGCACTGCGTCCCGGTAGAGCGGGTCGGCTTTTTGGGTTTGGTAAAGTTTGGTTAGCGCCGTCGCGCTTTTGATTGCCCGGTTCTGCGCCTGTTGCCAGTCGGCTAGAGCAGGCTGGCCCGCCTCTAAAGTCCATTCGGTCATTTAATCCGTTTTGGGGCTGTGCCGGGGTAGCATCTCAGTTCATGTGTAGCAGCACGCCGCTTTCCGCATCGAGCCAGCGTATCTTATTTACGTCAGGTTTAAGCCACAAAGATTGGTCGGGGGCAATCGGGAAATCGGCAGGTGTAACTACCTTCAAAGATTGCTTGCCAAGTTGAGCGGTCAACAGCAAATGCGAACCGAGCGGCTCAACTACCAGTACCTTAGTCGGCAACCCCTGTGCTACACTGGCATCGTTGCCAGCCTGAATATTTTCGGCCCGCAGCCCAACCGTTATATTTTGTCCGGCCATTCCTGCCAGATTTGCCGGAGCGGGCAGGTGCTGCCCCTCAATTTCTACCATTACCTGACCATTCTGTTTCTCAACCTTGCCATTAAGGAAATTCATCGGTGGGCTACCGATAAAGCTACCGACGAACATAGTTGCCGGGTCAGTATAAACTTTCATCGGTGCATCTACCTGCACAATTTCCCCGCTTTTCATTACCGCGATGCGGTCGCCCATACTGAGGGCTTCTACCTGGTCGTGCGTAACGTACACCGTGGTCGCGCCGATTTCTTGCAACAAGCGTTTGAGTTCGGCCCGCATTTGCATTCTCAAAAGAGCGTCCAGGTTACTGAGTGGTTCGTCCATCAAAAGCACTGCCGGGTTCATGGCAATAGCCCGTGCCACAGCGACGCGCTGGCGCTGCCCGCCGCTAAGTTGAGCCGGATAGCGTTCCAGATATTTATCTACTTCCAGTAGCTTTGCCGAGCGCATCACATTTTCCTGAATTTCGCTTTTGCCCAACTTTTTCATCTTCAAGCCAAAGCCAATATTATCGTATACGCTCATATGGGGGAACACGGCGTAGTTCTGAAAGACCATCGCAATATTGCGTTTGCGCGGCGAAAATTCTGTGACATCCTGGTTGCCGATAAAAACATTGCCGCCATCGGGCAATTCGAGGCCAGCCAAACAGCGTAATAAAGTAGTTTTTCCGCACCCGCTAGGGCCAAGCAGCACCATAAATTCGCCATCGTGAATAGTAAGGCTCACCTTGTTTACGGCGGCGACTTTGCCAAATAATTTGAAAATTTCTTCCAGCCGAATTTCAGCCATAATCCCTCCAGGTCAGAGGTCAGAAGTCAGAAGTCAGGAGTTATTCTGACTTCTGACTTCTGACTTTTTTTGCTTGTTCTTAATCTTCATAACAGAAGTGACGAGAATAGCAGCAAGTTCATCGGCTTCTGTTAATAAAAAGGCCAATTTTGCTTGTGGAACAATCTCAGCTTCTAGTAATAGCTCTAGCCAATAGATTGTCTCTTCTAATTTTTGTAGTCCACCTTGCAATTTACTGAGGAACTCAGTCGTCAGAGCGACTTCTCAAAGCTTCCCGGTAATGCGCTCCTACCGATGTTCCAGAACGCAGAACCTGCTTTCCAATTACCTGAGCCTCGGTAGATTTTGGCAAAGCTGTATATACTCGAATGATTCTTAAAGCGAACTTCTTCGTTCACTCCTTCAACTCAAACGCAGCACCACTGTCCCTCTCTTTATCTTTATTCCCCTCTTCCAACATCATTCCCTTCCTCCCTCTGACTTTTGACTTCTTACTTTATTACCCGTCCCCACATACCGAGCAGGTAACGCCGAATTACCAGGATAAATATTAAGGACGGCACGATCAAGATAAAACCACCGGCATATTTCAATGGCAGGGTCGAACTGTTCAGCGAACTCAGAACCTGGGCTGGAAGAGTACGATTTTGGACAGTCAGGATGGTAGCCGCAAAGACTTCGTTCCAGGAAAGCACAAAGGCAAAAATCGAAGCCGCCGCCAGTCCTGGTAAAGCCATCGGTAGTACAATTTTGGTAAACGCCTGCATTCGGTGACAACCGAGGGTCAGGGCGGCTTCCTCTAACTCTACTGGCACACCCACAAAAATACTGCTTGTCACCAGAATAGTCTGGGGTAAAGCCAGGGCGGTATGGACAATTGCCACAGCGAAAAGGGTATCATAGAGGCCAAAATTTAGGAAAGTTACGGCTAACGGAATCGACAAAATTACAATCGGAAAAGCTCTCGTTGTCAAAATCAAAATCTTGTAGGTATCACGGCCCGGAAAAACAAAGCGGGCAATGGCATAGCCTGCGGGCGCGCCGATTATCAGCGACAATACTAAAGTTATAAGCCCCACAATCAGGCTGTTGACCATCGAGGGTAGTACCCCTTGGGCATTGAGAAAGAATTCCAGGGTTTCGGTGGAAATTGGAGTAGGAAACCAGTCTTTAGGCCACTTCGTAGTAATTGCGTTACGGCTACTGAAAGTGGAAACCGTAATCAAATAGAGCGGAATAATAATCCAGACCGAAAGCGTAACCGCCAGCAGATAAAGACCAAACCGCATTAGCTTTCGCGAATTGAATGCAGGTTGCACAGGTTTGGCGGGCATGGGGGGAGAGTCTTTTTCCTCAATTTTTTCAACTACACTCATCTTGCCTGTTCCCTTCTCCACTGAGAATTTATCCCGGTAGGGAGCAATGAATCGCGCCCAATTTGGGTTTGCCCTTTCAAACCACTACCGAGATAGGTTCTAAGCCATTTGCTCATTCTTGGTTTGCAAGAAGCGCAGATAGATAATAGTATTCACAATAGAAAGCAACAAAATCAGCATGGCATAAGTCGCCGCCACGCCTACATTGCGGTAGGTGTTATACCAGTTGTAAGCCTCGCCAGTCAGCACGGGTAAGGCCCGCCCCGCCAGCGCTATTACGACGGCAAAAGTCTGGAAGGCCAAAATGGTTCGCAGAATCAGGGCAACCTGCAAACTTGGCATGAGCATGGGCAAGGTTACGTAGCGGAGGCGTTGCCAGGGAGAAGCGCCAAAAATTTCAGCCGCTTCCGAATAAGTTTTGGGAATTACCTGTAACCCAGCCACCAGAATAACCATTACAATTGAGGTTGCCCGCCAGAGTTCCGCCAGAATTACAACCGTGAACAACCAGGTTGGGTTTTCGTAGCTCAAGAAAGAAATAGGACTCTGGATCAAACCTAACTGCGTTAACAGCGAATTGATATAACCACGCTGGGTGAAAATCGCCAACCAGACGATGCCGGCGGCAAGATCGGAAATTGCCAGGGGAACAGTCCAAATATAAAGAAAAAAGCCTGCCCCTTTAAGTCCAGTGTTAATTATCAGGGCCATAATCAGAGCCAGCACAATTTGAAGCGGAACCATAATTACGATGAACACAATGGTGTTTCGCAGGGAATCACCAAAGTTCACATCCTTAATCATGGTGTTGATGTTATCGAAGGTAAAACCACCCTGACTATCCTGTAAGGTGGTAATAAGCGATTGCACCATGGGGTAGGCGAAAAAAACCGCAAGAAAAAGCGTTGCCGGGAGCAGCAACAAATAGGGCAAGTAATCAAACTTACGCCGTCTGCGCTTGAAAGGGAGTGCCGCTACACTTGCCCCACCAGATGCGCCAGCTATTTTTGGGTCAGGGCTTTCTTTTATACTCATATTATGCACCATTGAATTAATAGAGTAGAAGTTGAGGCGACACCTGAGTCGCCTCAACTTTAGCGTGAAAGATTGAAAGGAAAGAAAGGACGAAGGCTATTTTAACTGACAAGCTCCAGTGCTGACTGGGTCGGGCGACCAGCAAGGTGCTTTGGCATCATTCAAAATGGTTTGCATAATTTTAGCCTGCTCGTCCAGCACTGTTTGAATATTCTCGTTCTTCAAAACGATGCGCTGGAAAGTGTCAACGTAAACCTTGTTGAATTCGCCATTTTTAGCGCCCAACCCAACAGGGAGCAAGGCAGGCAGCGCATTAGAAGCCCCAATCTGGGCTGATACAGCGGCGGCTTCTAGCTTAATACCAGCAGGCAGGTCGGTGGGCAAATCAGCTTTGGCTACTGGAAAGAAAGCCAGTTGTCTCAAAACATTAAGCTGAACCGTCGGTTGACTCATATAATCAATCAAGGCTTCTGCACCAGCTTTATTGGGCGCGCCCTTCGGAATAGCTAACCCGGCCAATACGGGCATAAAGGCCAGACCTTTCGGGCCAGTGGGTGCCGGAGCCAGACCGAACTCGTCAGGAGCAGTGGTGACAGCATTAATTAAGCGCGCGGTATGGTCAATCGCTAACCAGACTTCGCCGGACTGAAGCGGTTCTTGCATAAGATTATAAGTGATGGACTGTGGATTGGCGTACTGCCACAAATCTTTGAAGTAAGTCCACATCTGGACGGCTTCAGGAGATTTGTAACCAATTACGTTCTGGCCCGTGAAGGCGGGATAGAGGTAGCCCTGCAAGATGCGGTGAATCAAACCAGTTGGGCCACCGGGTAGACCAAACTTGCGCTCACCAGTTCCTTTCTGGATGTTAGCCGCCCAGGTTTTGAACTGGTCATAAGTCAGTTTGTTCACGTCCGCGCCCTGTGGCAGATATTGCAGAGCCTTCTTACTGTAGGCCATCACATAGGTAGCCTGCATCCAGGGGATGTAGTACTGTTTGGTCGTACCCATCTTGCCTAAATCGAGCAAATTCTGCGGGATGCCCCGATCCTTTAGCTTGGCAGCTAAGGGGGTCAAATCTTCCAGCAAGTCATTCTGGATGAAGGGCGGGAAATCGCCGTGCAAACCACCTAACAAGGAAACCGATACTTTACCAGCCTTGCTTTCGGCCAGTATTTGATCGGTGTAAGGGCCGTTATCTTTCTGGACATAGCTTACTTTGCCCTTAAAATCTTTGAGGATTGTCTTGCTAAGTTTTTCTTGCTCTTCTATCGGCTGGAACTGAGTGGAAAGCCAGGTCAGGCTACCGACATCGGCTGCCTGGGCAGCGGTGGTAGCGACGGCAGCAGCACTGGTAGCACCTGCGGCAGTAGTTGCCCCGGTAGCAGCAGCAGTGGTAGCCGCCGCCGTAGTGGATGCTGCGGTAGGAGCGGCGGTATTATCGCCGCAAGCCCCTAAAAGCAACGTTGCCATCAAGGTAAAGATTACCCCTATCGGAAGATATTTCTTCATAGAATCTCTAGCCTCCTTGCTAATTATGTAGTTACTCCGAATTTTAGAACCTGTTTCATAATGTGGTAGGGGCTTGACCCTTCAAGCCCATTTGGGTTCGATTCATCGAACCACTACCAGTTACGTAATAAATTTTTAGAACTGGCGCACGGTATGTTTTAGGTGCAAGCGCACTCCGCACGAAGTCCTTACTATCAGGTTAGCGGGTAGTTCGATCTGCTGGTACGGGCCAACCTGTCCCTCAATCCGATTAATCAGTAAATTGGTAGCGCGTATTCCTATCTTTATGCGTCGTAAGTATTGGGTGGTGGCAAAAGCAAATTCGCCAGAACTAGCCCGCTATCATAAGGCAGACCATATTGTTTTAGTGCTTTACAATAGCCTTACCATCGGTCACGCCCGGACGTAGTTTGCAGTCCGGCAGTATTGGAACAAGCGAATCCGATGCGGCGGCGTTCGACTCTTCTACTACTAACAAGGGGAGAGCGTTAAGAAAATGATAACATAGGTTTGTAGCTTGTCAAGAGAATGTGCTATATTGGCTATACAAATTCACGGACAAATTGTGAAATCAACTCACCGATGAAAAGAGGCAACTTATGGCACAATTTCGCAAAGTGGCGATGGCCGTTACCGCTCCCCGGACTATTGCCTACCTGGACGAAACCGCCGAAGACCGCCCGCTCGAACCCCAGGAAGTGCGAGTTCGCACCTTCTATTCGGGTATCAGTGCCGGAACCGAGCTTACCTATTACCGGGGTTCTAATGTTTATCTTTCCAAACAATGGGATGCCAACCGACGGCTTTTCCTCCAGACCGAGACGGGGCAGGGCAGTTACTCCTACCCGGTGCGAAATTGGGGTTACGAAGAAGTTGGCGAGGTTATCGAATGTGGTAGCGAAGCCGAAGATTTGCTTCCCGGCACTATCGTTTATGGAACGTGGGGACATCGCACCACCGCAACTCTAGCGGCAGAATTTGCCCGCGAACGGCGCTTGCCCGAAGGGGTAGACCCGGTACTGGGAATTTTCTCGCATATCGGTGCGATTACCATGAATGGTATTTTGGATAGCAACATCCGCCTGGGCGAAACGGTAGCGGTTTTTGGTCTGGGAGTAGTTGGTAATGTGGTGGGCCAGCTTGCTAAATTATCAGGGGCGCAGGTTATCGGGGTGGACTTATTGCCACAACGCCTTGAAAAAGCCCGCGAAGTTGGTTTCGATGCAGTACTTGACGGTAAGGCCGAATCTGCGGCGGAAGGTATCAAAGCGTTGACCGCTAACCGGGGAGCCGATGTTTGCATCGAGGCTTCGGGAGCAATTCCGGCTCTCAACGAAGCAATTCGGGCCTGCGCCTATAACTCTAAGGTGGTGGCGCTCGGACTTTACCAGGGCGGCGCAGCAGGGCTGATTCTAGGCGATGAGTTTCACCACAACCGCATAAGTCTGGTTTGCTCCCAGGTTGGCGGAGTGGGTGCAGAGCTACAACATCGCTGGAACCGCCTTCGCCTTGTCCTGACTTTTATGAATTTGCTGGCCCAAAAGCGCGTTCAGATGCACCCGCTCATCACCCATACCGGGTCGGCCTGGGAAGCTCAACAATTTTACGAACTGATTGATAGTCACCCGGACGAGGTAATTCAAGCCGTCCTCGATTTCCGACAAGCCCCGCCCCCCGAATTGGAAATCAAAGCACTTTGAGCCTGATGTATAATGTTATAATTGAGGAAAAAGTATAGATTTTTGAGACGGAAAGTGAGCAATTACAACTCTAAAGCGATTGTAGTACCAAAACCAAGATTGTATCAAAGCGAAATCCATAATTTCTTGAAGCGGGCCAGATGTTCGGGGCTGCTTTGCTTGAGCAAAGGGGCGGGGCTACGCCGTCCCAGCATTGCCAGCACCAATTCGGCAGGTGGCCCTTTGAAAATCACGCTCAGGTCGGTGGAAGTTTCTTCGGACGAGCGAGGTTCGACACGGGCTTTTTCGTTTTCAACGATTACATCAAAGATGAGCGGCGGTTCACTTTCGATGATGTAACGATAAATTGCCGGGCTGCTCATTTGGGCGGCTTCCTGCTTATCCAGGCGGCGGGGCAGCAAGCCGATTAGTCCAACCGTAACCAGCAGGGCGTGGGTTGGGTGTGGTTGCGGCGATTGGCCCAACCCGTCCCGAATATCCCAGGGATGAATAAACCAATCCACCAGCGCCAAGCCTGCAATCATTATTGCCGGGCAAGTTCCCAAATAAGGATGCGGCACGAGTTCTTCCCATGTACCTTGTGCCTCCCGTTCGGTCAGCAAGCCAAGCAAACGGGCGGCGGCAGTATTAAAAGTCGAGCCGATAGCGGCAAGCGTCATGCCTTCGGCGCGGGTAATAGCGTCGCGTTCCATCGTTGGAGCCATTGCTTCGGGGCGGAGCGTGCCTTCGCTTGCGCCACCCTTCGCTTTTTCCAGACAGGTTGCCAGCATTTCGGTTGCATCAATAATATGCCCGAACGCCTGCCGCACTGTCCAGGCAGTATGCACCGTTGGTTTATCCAGGTCGGCTTCGGTCAGCCCGGCCACTAATTCCGCAATATCTTGCCGGGCTTCGGGCAAAGCTTTCGTCAAGGCCGCCGCCCGTCGCGCCACCGCGTTTTCTGCTTTAGTCTCCATTGTACGCACCCTCCTTTTCATCAGCAAGATTATAACAGAGAGAACGTTTTTAGCACAAAGACGCAAAGACACCAAAATTCACTAAACCATTTTGAATCAGGATTTTCGCTTGCCCGCCTAAAAGTAGTAGCGATTTCAATCGATTGTGCCTTGCGCCTAGTCAAAAGCGATTGAAATCGCTACTACTTTTAACAGGTTGCAGAGAAATTGACCGAGTAGGGGCGAATCGCATACGCCCTTGA
>JBBQXW010000264.1:0-10394 GCA_038209275.1 Chloroflexia bacterium
CGCACTTATGATAGCGAAATCAAGCTCGACAAGCTCTACGCCCGCAACGAAACTTATACCGCCAACTTGATTTATTATCAGAGCGACGGCCTGCGTATCAGTGGCTTGATGTATGTGCCGAACGGCCCTGCCGATAAAAAATACCCGGTGGCGCTGGTCAATCATGGTTTCTTCCCGACTACGCCCGGCGCTTATGATAGTGGTTGGGATACCTTGCGCGAGTTGATGTTCTTCGCCCGCAACGGCTATATCACCATCGCCAGCGACTACCGCAACTACGCTCGTAGCGACAAGGGCGATAATGACCGCGACCCCGGCTATGTAGTGGATATTCTCAACTTGATTGCTGCCGCCAAAAAATTACCCCAGGCCGACCCCACCAAAATCACTATCATGGGACACAGCATGGGCGGTGAAATTACCCTTACGGCGATGGTGGTTAACTCTGACATCAAGGTGGCGGCGCTCTTCGGCACGATGTCGCCGGATGCTGCCGTCAATTATCAGGCCCGTATAAAATGGAACGACGGCAAGCTCAATCAGAAATGGATTGCCGTGTATGGCACGCCCGAAACCAATCCTGATGCTTACCGCCGGATGTCGCCACTCACCTACTTCAACGACGTGAAAGTCCCGACCATCATCCACGTCGGCAACAACGACACTACCACCCCGCCCGAATGGTCGGTCAAAACCCGTGACGCGCTGCTGGCTGTCGGTAAAAAAGCCGAACTTTACACCTATCCCGGTCAGGGCCACTCCCTCAATAGCCCGGCCTTTGAGCAAGCCATGGCGCGTACCCTGACTTTTTTCAATACTGCCATTGGAAAATAATAATTTAAAGTTTTGCCTGGTGAGTTGTAAACTCACCAGGCAAAACTTCTGAGTATCTATCGTTCAGCTTCTTATTCGCCCACGTTCAAGCCACGCCCGGTCAGGCGCAAAAATACATCTTCCAGGCTGGCACGGCGCTGAAGTTTGTAACTCAGTTCCGGTAATTGAAAATTGTGGAAAGACCAGGATTCTTGCCCGAACAGGTACAAAGTATCCCCGGCTTGCTCGTGCCAGATTGGGCGGTTATCGAGGTGGGCCAACACGTTCGCCTGCTCCGCCTCTTCCATCCGCAATTCGATTACTTCGTAACCGACCAGACGGTGAATCAGGTCAATCGGTGTTCCTTCCGCCAGAATACGCCCTTCGTTCATAATCACCAGGCGGTCACACAGTTGGGTCGCTTCTTCCATGTAATGAGTAGTTAGCACCAGCGTCACGCCGCTATCGCGTAAATAGCGCAGCTTTTGCCAGACTAACTGCCGGGCCGCCGGGTCAAGCCCGGTAGTCGGCTCATCCAGAATAATCAGGCGCGGCTTGTTAATCAGCGAACGGGCAATCACCAACCGCCGTTTCATTCCGCCCGACAACTCATCCACCTTGCTATTACGTTTTTCACTCAACTGAAACAAATCCAGCGCTTCTTCGGCCCGGCGCTGGGCCTCGGCTTTATCAATATCAAAATAGCGGGCATATACCAGCAAATTCTGGATTACAGTCAAATCCGAGTCGAGATTATCTTCCTGCGACACCACGCCCAGTTGCGCCTTAATCTTTCGCACGTTCCCTGTAACCGACTCGCCCAGCACGGTCAGTTCGCCCGACGTAATCGGCGAGAAACAATGCAGCATCCGAATAGTGCTGCTTTTGCCCGCCCCGTTCGGCCCAAGTATTCCGAAACACTCCTGTCGGTAGACCGTGAAATCAATCCCCTTCACCGCCTCAAAATCGTTGTAGAGTTTTCGCAGCTTCCGCGCTACAATTATCTCTTCCGTCGCAGCGCGTTCGGGTGTTTGCACTACCGTCTGAGTATCCGATTGACTCATAAATTTTTTTGCTCCCTTTGTCTTGGTTTCTGGTCGGTTCCCGCCTTTAACCTATCTATCTTGCTCTCAAAAAGTGCCTGTCTATATCTTCAAATCTCTAACAAAATATTTCAATGGCCCACAAGAACCTCATTATACTATATATAGCTAACCAATTACAACCACATCGCAAGGAAAAGGAAAAGGAAAAGGAGTAGTTTCTGGTTTCTGGTTTCTGGTTATAAAAAATCTGTGTTCATCTGTGCTTCTCTGCCCACAGGGAACCCTTTCAGGGCTTGTTCATCTGTGTTCCCTCCTAATTCAAAATTCAAAACTCAAAATTCAAAACTCAAAACTCAAAACTCAAATATGCTATATTACCGGGAGATATTCAAAATTCAAAACAGGGAGGGTTAGCGATGGATTTTCGCTATATTGTAGATAGTCATGAAGATATAGCCTGGAACGTATTGTCGCTGGGTCGCGATTTTACCCAGCCGATAGCGCAGTGGCAGGAAGACCCAAAAATAACTGAAAATTGTGGACAGCGTATGCTCAGTGTCCCCGATTTGCTGGCGGCACGGGTGCGTCTTATTATCGGGACGCTGTTTGCCTTGCCGGAGACCGCCGCCAGTTGGAACGAGGGCTTGCCTTTTTATCGCAACGATGCCGAAGCCTACGCGATGGGGCGGGAACAAATCGAGTTCTACCACGCGCTTGTCGCCCGCGACGAGCGGGTACAGCTAATTCAAACTGGCCTGGAACTGGACAGTTTTTTGAACAACCTCGAAACCGACTCGCAAAAGCTGGGAATAATTATTTCGATGGAGGGAGCCGACCCGATTACTACGCCGGAACAATTGGATGAATGGGTCGGGCGGGGCTTGCGTTTGATTGGCCCGGCCTGGCGCGGCACACGCTATTGCGGCGGGACGGGCGTACCTGGCCCACTGACCCCGGCAGGCTATCAATTATTAGCCGAAATGGAGCGATTGAGCGTAATCCTCGACATCAGCCACATGGCCGAAGAAAGTTTTTATCAGGCGCTGGATGCTTATCAGGGAACAATAATCGCCAGCCACTCCAACTGCCGCCACTTCGTCAACACTGACCGCCAGTTAAGCGATGATATGCTCAACCGCTTGCTGGCCCGCGATGCCGTTATTGGCGTGGTGCTTTACAACAAATTCCTGACTGGCACAACTGAGGCCAGCCTGGAAGACGCTATCCGGCACATCAGCCACATCTGCGAACTGGCGGGCAATACGCTGGCAGTCGGCATCGGCAGCGATTTTGACGGCGGCTTCGGCTCGGAATCTATTCCTCGGCCTATGCGCGGTATCGCCGATTTTCATTTGCTGGCGGAAGCCTTGCTGCAACACCGCTTCACCGAAACCGACGTTAACAACTTCTTCCACGCCAACTGGACGCGCATCCTGCGGCAAGGCTTAAAGAAGTTTTAACACCAACATCAGTCAAATAAACCTCTGTGGGAGCGAGCCTCTGCTCGCGATTTCTGGTGGTAAAGGACAAATCGCGAGCGGAAGCTCGCTCCCACAACAAAATCAGAGTGCTTTCTTAAATTAGGTTATTAACTCAAAATCTTTCTCAGGGTGGCGGGCGCGAGGTTGCGACCACACACGAAATCTATAATTGGGCCGCTCGTGGCGCTCAGGTTGAGGCGGCCTGAGAGCAGGGCGGCAGTGCCAACGACGGCAGAACCTTCGGCAATCAGGTGCAATTCGTCGGCGAAATAACGGATGGCGGCGGCAATATCTTTTTCGCTTACCAGCACCATTTCATCTACGTAGCGTTGAGCCAGTTCAAAAGT
Source organism: Chloroflexia bacterium (assembly GCA_038209275.1). Taxonomy (GTDB): domain Bacteria; phylum Chloroflexota; class Chloroflexia; order Chloroheliales; family Chloroheliaceae; genus L227-5C. Next base: position 3,688 of record JBBQXW010000264.1, read on the forward strand.
GATTGAACCGACTTCCAGATTTCCGGCCAGTCCATCGGCAAGGCTCGGCAAATCGGGGGCAGGCACGATTTTTCCGGCAGCAAGCGCTGCGTGCATAGCAGGGGAGGTTTCACTCTGCACGCCGATAAGCCGAATACCGGGCGACACGGTTTTGGCCCACAAACCGATGCCACTGACCAGACCGCCGCCGCCTACTGGCACAAGCAAGGTAGTCGCTTCGGGCAATTCACTCAAGGCTTCCAGAGCCAATGTTCCCTGCCCGGCGATTACCTGTGGGTCGTTATAGGCTGACACAAACACCAAATTTTCCGCCTGCTCTAGCTGCCGGGCGTAAAGCTCGGCGGCTTCGTAATTCTCGCCTTTTAGGATTAATTTTACCGGGTAGCGCCGTAGCGCTTCTACTTTTGCCGCCGAAGCTTCCTCCGGCACAACAATAGTAGCGACAATTCCCAGATGCCGGGCGGCGTGCGCCACCCCCAAAGCATGATTCCCCGCCGAAGCCGTCACCACTCCGCGCTGGCGTTCCTCATCGGTCAGCGTCAGCAATTTGTTGGTAGCGCCGCGCAATTTAAACGAGCCAGTCGCCTGAAACAGTTCCAGCTTTTGATAAATTTCCGTACCCAATCGCGCCGAAAGCGGTTCGCACTTTACCAACGGCGTTTTATAAATCAATCCGGCCCGCGCCAACCGCCCGGCAGCCTCAAGTATCTCTCGCGCTTCCATAAGTCTCCAGAGTTGTCAGTTATCAGTCATCAGTCGTCAGTTATAAGTCGTCAGTTTTTTAATTGACAACTGATAACTCCCCTCACTTAACACCAAACTCATCTTTGTTTTTAATTCAAAACTCGCCCCGCAGGGGTGGTCTTCGACCAAAATTCAAAACTACTCCAAAACGTCCGGGCTGGTGCGAAGGATTTGGCGGGCCATTGCTTCCCAGTTGATGCGGAGAATTGGTTGCTTGCGGGTCTGGAACGCATCGCGGGTTTTGCGGGCCACTTCCGGGTTCATCTGGTCTTCGAGGCGGAATTTAGGGTGTTGAGTGGCCTCCCAGCTAAGTTTGGCGGAACGCTCGACGTACACAGCCTGATAAACCGCCCCATCCAGACTATCGGAGCAAGTTACTAAGCCGTGTGTTTTGAGCAGAGCGGTGCGGTTCTGGCCCATTGCCTCGACCATGGGGCGGGTGATTTCTACCCCTTGCGCCAGTCCTTTGTATTCGTTGTAAACGACATGGTCTTCAAAGAAAAGGGCCGATTGCTGGTCGAGCATCAGCAAAGGCTGTTCTAAGGCCGAATAGAGGCAGACATAATACGGATGATTGTGAACCACACAGTTGAGTTCGGGACGGGCTTCGTAAAGCAGGAAATGCACATCCAAAAAGTGGCTCGGCTCGGTATGCCCTTCCAAAACATTGCACTCGCGGTCAATTCGGATTAAATCGGAAGTGCGAATAGTAGACCACTCAAAATTCCAGGGGTTCGTCCACCAGGTAGCGGTGCCGGGTTCGCGCAAAGTTACGTGACCCGCCGCAATATCGGCAATCTGATGCCGCTCCAAAATCCGCAACGCCACCGCCAGTTGTTGCCGGGTGGTCAATTCGTCCAGATTAACATCGCCTCTCGTAGCCGTCAGCATAATCATCCTCCTTTTTTTAGTTTTTAGTTTCTGGTTTCTAGTTATAAATTCGTGCTTCTGGGCCAACGTCTCGTTTCTCCAACTAGAAACCAGAAACTAAAAACTAAAAACTTACTTTCGTCCAAAACCTTTTTCGAGTTGTCCCTGGGTCAGATGCAACAGTGTCGGGCGACCATGAGCGCAGACGTTGGGGCTACTGGTGCGCTCCAATTGAGCGATGAGTTCGCGCATCTCTTCCTGTGCCAGGATTTGTCCGGCTCGTATCGCGCTATGGCAGGCCAGACTTGCTGCCAATCGGTCACGCCAGGTGCGGGGCAGCGCCGCTTCTGGTTCAATCATACGCTCGTTGCCGTGTGGCCCACACCCGCTATCGCGCCGTTCGCTGGCCTCATCCAGCATTTCGGTCAGGCTGGTCTTCAAATCACGCCCGAACAAAATAGCCGGAATTGCCCGTAAAATATAAGTCTCATTACCGAACGGCTCTATCTGAAAACCAAATTCCGCTAGGGCCGCGCTCTTTTCGGGGTCTTCCAGTGTGAGGCGTTGCTGTGGGGTTAAATCGAGGGTAGCGCCTTCGAGCAACAACTGGCTATTGGCGTTACGTCCGGCCAATTGAGCCTGGAATTGTTCGTACATCACTCGCTCGTGGGCGGCGTGCTGGTCAATCAAATACATGCCGTCCGGCCCTTCCGCCACAATATACATATTGCTAACCTGCCCAATCAGGCGCAACAACGGCAACTGGTTTTTGGTTAAAGAGCGTTGCTCCGGGGCGGCGGGAGCTTTTGCTATTTGCCCCTCGTTGCCGGGAGTCATGTCCCATCCAACTTGCTCCTCGACTTCGGGCTTAACCTCAACCTGAGCCTTAAAATTATTTTCGGACGGAGCAAATAATTCATTTGCCAGCGCAATCTTCGCTGCCGAAGCTTTTGCCGCAGTTAACGGCGAATGATTTTCTTGTCCAGCTTCAACTAGGGCTGTATTATCATCTTCAACGGTTTGGGACGAAACGCTGGCTGAAGTCGCCGTTGGTCGGCTCAAGTCAAAAACCGCAGTCGAAGCGTTACGCACCAGTGCCGCCCGTACTGCCTTCTGGATTGCGCCAAAGACCGCCCGCTCGTGTAGAAAGCGTACTTCGGTTTTGGCGGGGTGTACGTTCGCGTCTACCTCTGCCGGGTCTACTTCTACCATAACTACGCAGATAGGATAGCGCCCGGTCATTAGCAAACTATGGTAGGCTTCCTGCACCGCATAATTCATGGCCCGGCTCAGTACCCAGCGCCGATTGACAAAAAAGGTCATCGAATTGCGGTTAGGTTTGCTCATTGCCGGGTCGGAAATATAGCCTGTCACCTGTACGCCCGGCCTGCTTTCGCCTTCTTCGCCTTCGACAATTACGCCGTCCTCATCCACCTGAAGTGGCGCTTGTAAGGTTATCATCGCCTGGGCGGTTTCAAGGCCGTAAACTTTGGTAATCGCATCGCGCAAATCGCCGTTGCCGCTGGTCTGCAACAGCAAGCGCCCTTCGCTGACCAGCGCAAACTTTATTTCCGGGTAGGCCAGCGCATAATTATTGAGCAGGTTAAGAATCTGGCTGGCTTCGCTTGTGCCACTGCGCGCCCACTTCTGGCGGGCCGGCAAATTATAAAAGAGGTTGCGTACCGTGATAATCGTGCCGGGCGGTGCGCCCGCCGGACGGTGATAGACTTGCTTGCTTCCTTCCACCGCGATTTCACTGCCGCTTTCTTCAGGTTGTCCATCGCTGCGGCGGGGTCGGGTCAAAAGGGTTAGCTGGCTGACCGCCGCAATCGAAGGCAGCGCCTCGCCCCGGAAGCCTAGCGTCCCCAAATTATAGAGGTCTTCCGCCACGCCAATTTTGCTGGTAGCGTGGCGCTCGAAAGCAACCGGCACTTCGGCAAAAGGAATGCCGCAACCATCATCGGCTATCCGTAAGTAACTCAGGCCGCCGTTCTTAAGCTCAACCCGAATGTTGCGCGCTCCCGCGTCAATACTATTTTCAATCAGCTCTTTGACTACCGAAGCGGGTCGTTCTATCACTTCGCCCGCCGCAATCTTCAGAGCCGTTTCTTCGCTTAATACCCGAATAGGCATAATTTTTTCTCTGTGTGATGAGTGATGAGTGATGAGTATTTTATAAATCGCCGCGAACCTGTGGAACATTGCTCGGCCAATGGAATTTACTCATCACTCATTACTAATATTTCTCCGTGTCTCCGTGGTGAACCTTTATTCCTATGCACTCGTTAGCATTGCTAGAAAATCGAGGGCGTGGCTGGCGACCTGTTCAAGCGTAAGATTATCGGTCTCAATAATAATATCGGCATGGTCACGCGCATGTGCCAGACGACGATTTTCTTCTTGCAAATATTCCTCGCCCCAACTAACCGGGCGACGCTGCTTGATTGCGTTCAGTCCTACATCCAGGTAAATCAGGTGGCTTGGGTTAGTCATCAGCCACATGGCTTGGACATAACTATGTTCCTGGGCGGCGGCATGGGCGTTGTAACCCTGGTCGCGCAAAATATTGACCAGGGCCGATTTACCCGACGCACACGGCCCGACCACCACAATTCGCTGGGGCGGCACGTCTGTTCCATCGCCCTGTTCGCTTAATTCCAAACGCCGATTTTGTTCGCGCTCTTCGGCCTCCCGCCTGCGGCGCGCCTCTTCTAATTGACCACGCATAAATTAGTTCAAAATTCAAAATTCTTAAAGTTGCCAACAGATGTTCGCTTTTGGTTTTATTTTACCTTAAATTAAGGCTAAAAGAAAGTTCAAAAAGTTGTCATCATTTGTATTGGCTCATTGCATTCGCCCAACCCGCTTGAATAACCACGACCTTTCAAGATTTGGTATAACATTTTGGTTGACAGCCATCAGTTTTAGGATTAGTATATAATACAATTAGCTAACCAATTTATTAGAAATGCAGGAGAACAGTTTTGACTTTTAGATTTGAGCGTGTCGAGAAAGACCCTTTAGGTTTGCCACGAGATTTGGGCAATGGCTTGACTTTGCGTTGGGGTAGAGCCGAAGACAGCGCCGCCCTGGTCGAATTTAACGGGCGGGTTTTTAGCGAAGATGGCGAACCCGACGAGGGGGTAGCTTTTGCCACCCAGGATTGGATGAGCGGCAAGCATCCGACGGTTGGGCCGGGCGATTTTACTGTTGTAGTAGACGAAAATCAGGCAGGCAAGATTGTATCCTCGATGACCCTGATTTCTCAAACCTGGGCTTATGATGGGGTTGAGTTTAAGGTAGGTCGGCCCGAAGCCATCGGAACTGACCCGGACTATCGGCACAGAGGATTGGTGCGACAACAGTTCCACTTTATCCACGCTCGGAGCGCAGAACGGGGCGAACTGATGCAGGTGATTGGCGGTATTCCCTGGTATTACCATCAGTTCGGCTATGGTCTGGCCCTGGCTATGCAAGGGGAGCGCGACCTGTTTTGGGCCAATAGCTCACCGTTGGAGCGCGACCAAACCGAGAGTTACCGTTTGCGGCCGTCTACGTCTGAGGATATACCGTTACTATCACGCCTATACGCGATTCATTGCGCCTCTAGTTTGGTGACGCAAGCGCGAAGCGAGGCCGAATGGCGGTTTATACTAGCGGATGTTCACCCTAAATCATTGGGCCGTCGTCGGTTTTCAATGGTGGAAGATGGGGCGGGCAAGGTCGTTGGCTATTTGGGTTTGGATTACTCACCGAACACCATCTCGGTACATGAAATGGCGGTACTTCCCGGTCATCCAATACGGCTAGTTTGCGAATTTGTAACTCGCGCCCTCAAAACTCTGTCGGACGAACGTATTGTCAGCGAAGACAAACCCGAACCGTTTGGCGGGGCCACTTTCACACTCAGTACTTCGCATCCTGCCTATACCGCGCTGAAAGAGCAGCTTGGTCGCCAAAAGCCGCCATCTGCCTGGTATGTGCGTATCCCCAACTTACCTGCGTTCTTGCGGTATATTGCGCCAGCCCTGGAAAAACGTCTGCAAACCAGTGTCTTCGACGGCTATAGCGGTACGTTGTGCCTGAATTTCTACCGTAGCCAGTTGACTCTCATATTGGAGCGGGGCAAACTAACCGAGGTGGAAACATACTCGCCTGAGACTCTCGACGATGCCGATGCTGCCTTTCCCAACCAAACCTTCCTGCAATTACTTCTGGGCTACCGCAGCCTGTCCGACATTCAATACGCCGACCCTGATTGCACCGTTAGCAATCAGCGTACTAGCGTTCTGCTCAATGCGCTCTTTCCGCAATGCCCTTCGTCGGTGGCAGCGTTGTCCTAGTTATGTAAAGTTATTGTATATTTAGCTAGATTGATAACGGCTATTTGAACGCTATTGCAATTAAACCTTTAGCGGGATAGATGCTCAGTAAGCTCAAAGCAATTTCTCTAGCAGTGAGCTTACTGACGCTGCTGCCTTCGCAATTCTTCCAACTGGCGTTGCAATTCAGCGAGTTGCTGCTCCGCTCTCTCACGCGCGCTTTGCTCAAGTCTAGTACGCTGTTCTGCTCTCTCACGCGCGCTTTGCTCGACCACAGCACGCTGTTCTGCTTCCTCGCGGGCAGTTTGTTCAAGTGTAGCACGCTGCTCCGCTTCCTCGCGGGCAGTTTGTTCAACCGTAGCACGCTGCTCCGCTTCCTCACGCGCATTTTGCTCAACCACATGGGCGGCAGCCAGCGCTTGCTTCGCGGTTGGTCGCCGATTGCCCGCTCGGTCATAGAAGGCCAGATATAACTCATCCGGCCCTAACCAGCTATCCAGCACTTCGCTCCATAACCAGCCCTGCTCATTCGCTTGAATTGGTTGAGGTTGGCCTGCTGCATTGTAACGCCAGCCCAGCAACCGAGTGCGGTATCGTCTGGGCCAGGCTCGTGGGCGGTTCGGGTCGTAAGCAAAATATTCGCTTACCCCAATTAAACCATACAGGCGTGGCTTCTTGTCCAAATCAATATCACCCTTATAGGTGCTGGCTGAACTCATTTCGATTACTAAGGGCGGCGCAGCTCGGTTGCCCGAACGCATGTCCCAGCTT
>JBBQXW010000265.1:0-10340 GCA_038209275.1 Chloroflexia bacterium
CCGTTAGCTGGATAGCTCAATTCGGCTTTGGTCTGGAAATCCCCCAAATCTACTGTCAGGCTATCCCGCTTGATATTGGGGTTTTCCACTGCCGCCGTCGTTGAAGCCGGAGTGGTAGCCGCTATCGTCGTTATAGCGGTAATCGTTGAAACCGAACTGGTGGCTGCCACCGTCGGCGCGGCGGCAGTTGTTACCGCCGTCGTTGAAGCCGAAGCAGTTGTCACAACGGCAGTAGTGGCCCGAACCGTCGTAGCCGGGGCTGGTGCAGTAGTGGAAATCGGGGCGGTGGTGGCTGGAGTGGCAGTGGAAGTGGCATCACCACACGCCGCCAATCCCAGACTCGAAAATAATACAAGTATCAGCCCTGTTTTAATCCCGGCTTGTCGCCAATGGGATTTTCGTTTAACCGAGTCCAACATGTAGATTCTCATTGTTTGTTCAATCAAAATAAAATTTCCCTTCGTACTAGAGTTTACCTCTACCTGAAAGTTAGCTGCCAGCTTAATACTAAGTTTATAATATTAGCATAAAACGTACCTTGCTGGCACCTGGCTCTGAAACTTTATCCTGTAGATAACGTAAATACATAGATACACAAGGTAAGAGAAAAGCCTATTTTGCCAAGCTGAGAAACAAATATTTGCCGACTCGTTTCTCTGACTTGAAATTTTGCTTGAACAGGGCCAGCATTTCGGGTGAGAAGCGACCAGGGAAGGGGGCGTAAGTGCCATTACGTACCAGTTGCTCTAGCTCGTCCTCGGTTCCTTCGGTGTAGTTGGCGATTTTTAGCATAACGCTTTTGTAGCGTCCCGCCGCCACTTCTTTCAAAAAGGGTTGCTGCGACCATTGCCCGTCTTTGGCAAGCTGGGCGAAGACAAACGAGTCGTCTAAATCGGTGGGGAGGCGGGCTACCGCGTGCCAGCCGCTATCTTCCGCCAGCATCGGGCCGCGTGCCGCCAATTGCCGCATCTGGGCTGCTACTTCGTCGGCCTGTTGCCATTGGGCCGGGCCGGGGGTGTCTGCGCCATCGGCTATTACCGGGATATGGTGCAGCAAAATTAGCTGGACAAACATTAGCACCAGCGCCGTCCCCGCTATCGGCAATTGCCAGCGCCCTGCCCCAAGCGGCAGTTTTGGACGTACCGCCAGCAACCGGGCAATAAACCACCAGCTTAATAGCGAAGCCACGAACAGCGTTTCTATGTAATAATTCAAATTCGAGCCGACCTTGCCCACACTCAGCGTCACCAGCACCGCCGCGATGAAATATAGCGTCCAGATACCCGGCAAAGCGGTAGTCTGCCCCAGAAAATTAATCAGCCGAAATTCGCCAATTACATAAATTATCGAAAAGAGCAACAAAACCGGGTGTGTGCCAGCCAGAAACGCCAGCGCGGTAGAGAGCCATTCCAATTCGTAATTCTGCCCGTTGTAGGTAACGATGTGAGTAAAGAATTGGCCCTCGCTGAGTGGTTGGAAGATGATTAGGAGAAAAGTTAGCAGTCCGGCGAAAGCAACTGAAAAGTAAAGGGCCAGCCGCCTTTCGCGCAGCGCCAGAAAGAAAAAGATTGCCAGCACCGCCGCCAGCGCCGATTGCTTGGTGAAAAGAGCCAGCGCACAGAGCAAACCCGCTCCCAGTGCCGCCCAGGTCGCCCGCCCGACATAGGCCACGTAACGTTGATAATCCGCCGCCGCTATATCCGAAGCCGATAGCTTGAGCCGTCCAGTAGCGACGGCATTATAGCCCGAAATGGTCAGAGGGTCGCTGCGCGGGTCGCCGCGCTCGACGTACAGAAAGACCACAAAAACCGCCGAAAGGCTCAGGGCTACCGCCAGCATATCGGGCTTGAACAGCGTTCCCCAGGCGTAAACCGGAGCGGTAGCAAAAGGTGTGGCGGCGGCGCACAGGGCAGTACGGCGGCTCAAGCGAATACGGTGTTCGCGTCCGCCGATTTTTACCAGAAGTTCTTGCGCCCGCGCCGCCCGAAAAATCAAAAATCCGGCAAACAGCGCCGCCGCTACCGAAATCACTCGCCCGCCCGCGAAACTCGCCCCGCCCGCCAGCCAGACCGGGATGGCGCTAGTGTAATAGAAAAGCGGTGTATAAATCGCGGCCCGATAAGGCGGCGCGGCATTATCTTTGTAGAGGTAAGCTGGGTCGCCCAGGCTAATATGATAAACCTCATAAAGTACCGCGCCCTCGCCGTATTCTATCGGGTGCGGATAAATTACCGAGGCAACCGCCCGGTATGCAAAAAAAAGGGCGTACAGCATCAGAAAAAAACTGACTAAAATCTGGGGTAATCTTTTGATAGGCCGTTCGCGGCGGCGCGGCCCACTGCTACTAATCATCTCCGACAAGCGTGTATCCTCCCGGTTTTATTATATATCATATCTATAGAATTCCCTTCTTTTCGGAATTGAATTTTGATGTTATATTATTGTTCGGCTTAAATCAGAGTAACTAATGAATTGGTTTATTTGGAAGAAAGGTTTTACATGCGCGTCGCTCGTGTTGAGAGTTTTAAATATCCCCGCCGTCCGCGCTATTTCCAGCCTATGACGGTGGTAGAAGACGCTCCTGACCGCTTGATTTTGTACGGTGCTTCGGGCAGCCCGATTTATGTGGGCAAAGATGATAAGACTGTAGCCGCCGGTCATCATACTTTAGCGATTATGTGGCCCGACCGTTATTATAATAGTTTGCTTTTTTGGAAAGCTGATTGGACTTTCCAGGGCTACTACGTCAATCTGGCAATGCCGCACGAATGGGACGGCGAATTATGCACCTATATTGATTTAGAACTGGATGTGGGACTCTTCGATGACGGAATCGTAAGAATATTAGATGAAGATGAATACGAAGAGGGCAAAATCCTGTATAATTACCCGGTAGAGTTAATCGAGCAAATTGAGTTAGCTACTAAAGAAGTAGTAAACCTCATGGAGAGCCGGACATATCCGTTTGATGGTTCGCTGGTTAACTGGCGACCAGCGGCGGCTTAATTTTTAATTCAAAGCAAATAAGCTAGATTGGTTTTGCAATGGAGCAAATCAATTTACAGGTAGTTTTACTGGCCCAGCTAGTTTTTACGGTCGTAGTGGTGGGTATTGCGACTGCTTTTATCGTTCGCCGCAATCAGACTTTTGGGCAGGGCCGCGAAGAAGCCAGCTTTGAAACCTTGCACCTGGCAAACCGCACTTTGCCCTATTTGCGTCAGGGACTTAATCGTGTTACTGCCGAGAAAACTGCCGAGCTTATTTATGATTATACCCAGGCTGCTGCCGTTGCAATAACTACTGGCGATGCGATGTTAACTTTTAAAGGCGAAGGCGAAGACCACCATCGTTCTAACCCGATAGAAATCAGTAAAGAAGTAGTTAAAACAGGTCGCTCCAAAGTAGTACACGGCAAAGTAGAAATTGGTTGCAACCAGCCCGCCACAACCTGCGCCTTAAATTCGGTAGTAGTTTCGCCGCTCAAAATTCAGAAAAAGACAGTTGGCACGCTGAAACTTTATTACACCGACCAGATGCCGCTTACTGCCGGAAAAATCAAAATCGCTTCAGGGCTGGCCCAACTGATGAGTACTCAAATGGAGTTGAGCGAGCTTGACCGCAAAACCGAGCGATTGGCAAAGGCCGAACTGCAAGCTTTGCAGAGCCAGATTTCGCCCCACTTCGTCTATAACACCCTTAATACGATTGCCTCCTTTATTCGTACCCGGCCCGAAACAGCGCGAGAGCTAATTGTCCAGTTCGCCGAATTTACCCGTCGCACCTTTAAAAAACATGGCGAGTTTAGCACTTTTGCCGAAGAACTCGAATATGTTCATCAATATCTGGCTTTTGAAAAAGCCCGGTTTGGAGACCGCCTGACGGTGGTCTATCGGGTCGAGCCGGAAGTATTGCCCACCGTTGTGCCGGTGCTAATTTTGCAACCGTTAGTAGAAAATGCGGTGCGGCATGGTATTGGGAAAAAAGTCGGGCCGGGTCGAGTGGTCATTTCGGCGGAAGACCAGCGCGACGAATGTTTAATCAGCGTGACCGATGATGGGGTGGGGATGACGCGGGAACAAATGCTGCTGGCTTTGAAGCGGCGTACTGGCACACAGTACGGAGTCGGTCTTTCTAACGTCAATGAGCGACTCAAAAGTATCTATGGCCTCGACCACGAATTGCAAATCGAGACCAAACCGGGCGAAGGCACTAAAATGACCTTTCGCGTGCCGAAGTACAAACCAGGGGTAAGGGTGTAATTTATGGTAGCAAATGTGGGAATTGGACAGCCTAAATTTGTGGCGCTGGTGGTGGACGACGAAAAACCGGCCCAGGAAGAACTGGCTTATTTACTGGAACAGAGTGGCTATTGTCGCAAGGTAGTTACAACTGGCGAAGTGCTGGAAGCTTTGCGCTTCTTGCAGCAGGAACATTACGATATTATTTTTGTGGATGTACAGATGCCCGGCATGACTGGCCTGGAGTTGGTACAGGTGCTACAAAAATTTGCTGCTCCACCCCGCGTGGTTTTTGTCACGGCTTTCGATGATTACGCAGTGCAAGCATTTGAACTGGATGCGGTAGATTATATTCTAAAGCCAGTTTCTAAAGAACGCCTGGAAGCGGCTTTGCAGCGCGCCGCCCGCCGTCCCGGAGAAAACCCGCTCGGCGGCACTGTTCAAGACACTGAAGTATCCCGCCCCCGCAATCGGGAAGAAGAAACGAATGAACCCAAACCACGCCTGTTTGAAAGGCTGCCGATAGATAAAGAGAGTAAAACACTCCTGATTAACCTGTCCGATATTCGGTATGCCGAGGCGCGAGACGATTATGTTTACATAAAAGTTTTTGACCGCGAGTACCTGACTCGTTATTCGCTTTCGGAACTTGAGAAGCGTTTGCCTTCGCCGCCATTTTTACGAACACATCGGGCTTTTATAGTAAATGTGCATAACATCAGCGAAATTTCGCCCTTCTTCAATGGTGCTTATGTCCTGAAAGTAAACGACAAAGACCAGAGCGAAGTGCAGGTCAGTCGTGGACACGCTAAAAACTTACGGGCGTTGCTGGGGATGTAATTTCTCGAAAAATTTTTCGAGAAATTACATATATGAAATTACATATATATTGAAAGGTAGAACATTGGATTTTAGGGTAGTAGTGGCAGCGCCGCAAGATTTGGCGGCAATGGCGGTGGAAATTAGGTTGGCGCTTGGCCTTGAGCCGAGAGAGTCGTATGTGGCGCTGTATCGGCGCTTTGCGATGGCTGACTTAACCGACGAACTGGATATGCGGCTCATCGAATTTTGCAAAGACTATGGCCCGATGGCGCTAAACGAGGCAGGACATATGCGCTGGGACGAAGCGACTGGCCTTATTTCCTACCCGGTGAACGTGCCGCCAGAGTTTTTGGTTTTGCGCCAGAAATTAGCCGAAGTACTTCCGCCAGAAGTGCAAATTACCGAGCAATACGAACCTCATATCACCATCGGCTATATTGCGGCTTTGGGCCGAAATCAGCGCGATTTGGTAGAGCGACTCTTTTTTCCGGCGAAATGGAGTATCAACCGTATTCAGCTAGAAAGCGAGAGTGCGCCGGGCAAATGGCTACTCGAAGCCGGGTACAGCCTGGACAAAAGCTAATTAACTGGGACGATTACAAAATCGGAAAATCTATTGGCGGAGCAATGTCCCACAAGACCGGGGTGAATTTGTAGGATGCTGCTCCGTCAGCTGATTTTCCATTGGCGGAGCAATGTCCTACAATCTCGCCTGACTTGTAGGATGCTGCTCCGTCAGCTGATTTTCCATTTTTTACGACAAAGCCACAAAAATCTTGATTTATCTGGAATTTAATGTAATATAGTAGAAAAGCTTTGTCAGTTACAGCTTGCAGCTTGCATTTTTTGAAAGATGTGTCTCTGGAGAGTCACGGGAGGTTAGCGTTTTGCTAAGGCTTGATGTATCCGCATTAACTGATGTGGGTCGCCGCCGTTCTAATAACGAAGATTTTTTGGGCGACTTACTGCTACACCCCGAAGTTCATCCGCACTTTGGCCCGGAAAAGACCGACGAGCGCGGCTATCTGTTCGCCGTTGCCGATGGGATGGGCGGCTATGCCGGAGGCGAAGTTGCCAGTCAGTTAGCCATTACCACCCTCTTTCAGCACTACTATAATGCACCCGACCCGACCAACTTTAATGGCAACTTGTTGCAAGCCGTCAGCGCGGCTAATCTGGCAGTGCATCGCGCCGGACAGAGCCGACCCAGCGGCTTTATGGGAACTACTCTCACTTTGGTGCTGTTTAAAGGCAACCTGGCAATGGTCTGCAATGTGGGTGATAGCCGTACCTATCTTTTGCGCCAGGGCCAACTCAGCCGGGTTACTCGCGACCATTCGATAGTGCAGGAACAGGTTGACCGAGGTATGCTTTCGCCCGACCAGGTAGAAAAAAGTCCGATCAAGAATTATATTACCCGCGCTATTGGTCAGCACGAACAGGTCGAAACCGATTATTTTGAGGTGGCGCTTCAGCCCAACGATTGCTTTTTGCTTTGCTCGGATGGACTGCACGGCTCGGTGGAAGAGGCCGAAATTGCCAACCTGATTGCCGCTTCCGGCAGTCTCAAAACGGCGGCGGAGCAACTGGTCAGGCTGGCGAACAAAGAGGGTGGGCCGGATAATATTAGCGTTTTGCTGGCGCAGGTGCTTGAAGTAGGTGAGGCAGTTGTTGCGCGACCTGCCAACGCCGTTTTGTCGGGCAAGACTAACGAAATAACTCAACCTTTCGGTATAAACGGCGTAGTCACCAGTGCGGTAGATGCTAGTTCCGCCCCAGCCTCTTTACTAATTCCGCACGATGCGCCTAGCCAGCAGTTTCGTATGCCAGCCTCTCCTGCGCTTGCTCCAAAAGAATTTATTGCTAATCCTGCCCCGGCTTCGTTGCGAACAAGAAAAACTCCTAAAACAGTCTGGTTCGCTGCCGCCGCTTTGCTAGTAGCGCTTGCAGTAGCGGCAATTGTGCTGGTCGTGCTGGTGGCAGCCAATTCAGCCGAGTCGTCGGATGTTTCCAACCTTAAATTACAGCCCGCTTCGGGTGGAAGCGTGGCACAAATGGCGGCGGCGCTTCCGGCTCGTTCGTCCCAAAAGACTCTTGTGGGCCATACCGATAATATTCACCGAATACGAGTCGTAGCGGTTGGTTCGCCCGATGCCAAATTCTCTTTTAACCTGGCTCAACCGAATAACCAGAATAAAGTACTTGAACCGCGTGGTAGCGGTACGCTCGAAAATAATCAGGAGTTTTTCTATTTTGTGCTTGACCTGGATAATACTGCGCCTGACGGTGAATATCGGGTTAGCGGCAGCACTCAATTTAGCTTCAAAATTTCACCAGATAAAATAGAGTGCAATTGTACCCCCAATTTGCGTGAGGATAGCGAATCCCAGGTTTTAGACTTGTTAATCCGAGTTTAGCTTTACATAATATCAAAAAAACCGAGATAATCTTACAGGAAACCAAAAGCAATTAAATTTCAAGCTTCCTGTAGTCGCCAGGCTCCAACTCACCCTTCTGTAGCAGAGCGATTTTATAAAGTATTGGAATGGAGGCGCGGTTTGGGGTGCTAAATTGATTTCAATTCAAGCTGAACAAAACTCTGATAAGGTTGACTTGACTATGCAATTCGGCAAGGATGTATACAAGTGCCTTGTTACTCTACAACATGAGCCGTTTCAAGGTATTGTAGGAGCAGATGTTGAATTTAGAAGGATGATACAAAATCATTCTTGGGCAACAAAACAGATAGTCAATTACGTGTTTCGTTGCCTTGATGGTGAGATTCTTGAATTTCCTCTCACTTTAAACGAAATGGTACAATGAAGTGTACTGGACGAAACTTGAGCTGACACACCTCATACCAAGTTTTGAAAGGTGGTAGTTATTCAAGCGAGTTGGGCGAATGCAATTCGCCCCTACGAATAGTGACAACCCTTCAAGAATTGGTATGACTTATCATAAATAGCAAACAGGCCCGCAAATTTAAATGTGCGGGCCTGTTTGTTTCTAGCTCTTGAAACGGTAGCCGCGTACCTGTCGCACGGTGATAATGTAGCGCGGGTTGGCGCGGTCTGGCTCGATTTTCTGGCGGAGGCGGCGTACCAGGCCATCAATTTCTTCGTCGCTGACGGCTTGCTCGTCGTCGCCATCGCGTTCGGGCCAGACGGCCCGGCGAATTTCGGGGCGAGTACAGGCCCGCTCCTGGTGTCTATACAGCAAAGCCAGCAGTGCAAATTCTTTGGGGGTCAGCGCCACTTCTTCACCACCGATTTGCACTTCGCCCGTTTCCAGATTCACGGTAAGTGCGCCCTGATTGGGCGTTGCCAGCGAAGCGCGAACCTCCGATGCTACCGGCGGCGGCATTGTCTCGACCAATTCCTCAAATTGCGCCCGGCTCATCGTTTTATAAGGGTCGCGAAAAGTAAAACTGGTACGTCCAATTGCGATTACATCCTGGTCGCGCAGCAATTGTGGCTCATTGGTGATAATACGTTCACCATTGAGCAGCGTCCCGGCCATGCTCTGGTCAATAATATAGTGGCGCAAATTTTTGTAGAAAACAGTGGCGTGACGGCGTGAGACGGTTGGATCGGGAACCACAATATCATTGGCTGGATGGCGGCCTATATAAAGCTCACCTTCCGGGAGGGCTTTACTCTGAAATTGACCCTCGAAATCAGTCCAGGTGAGAATCGAGGCAGTTAGGGCTGGTGGATTTGACATAGCTTTATTGCAGTATTTCCCTTTGTTAAAGAATAAGGACTAAACTGTCCTGCAAGCTTATAGTTGCCTTTGTTTAATTGTAAAAGCAACTATCCACCCTGTCAAGTAAAAATCCGTTTCCAATTTGAATTGGTCTGACTTATTTGGTTTGACAAAGCCGCTAGAAGTTTCTATATTGCTTTTACACAAGTTATCAAACTCAAAAGCAAAGAGGATTTATGAACCTGGGATTGAAGGATAAGGTGGCAATTGTCACCGGGGCAAGTTCGGGCATTGGGCTGGCAACGGCCCGAATGTTGGTAGAAGAAGGGGCGCGGGTAGCACTTTGTGCCAGGGGCGAGGAGCGGTTGCTGGCGGCAGCCAGTACTCTTGGACAATTCCCCGATGCCCAGGTGTTTGCCCAGGCTTGCGATGTGCTGGATGCGACTCAGGTGCGCAGCTTTATTAATGGGGTAGTTCAGGCGCTCGGTGGCATAGATATTTTAGTGAACAACGCCGGACGCGGGCGTATGACCACTTTTTTAGAGACGACTGACGAAGCCTGGCGCGAGGAACTGGATATAAAATTTTATAGTATTATTAACCCGGTACGAGCGGTGTATCCGCACATGAAGGAACGCGGCGGCGGACGCATCATTAATATTAACGCGGTGTTGGCCCGCCAGCCCGAACCGCATATGGTGGCGACTTCTGCCGCCCGCGCCGGAACACTAAACCTGACTCGTTCGCTGGCAACCGAATTTGCGCCCGATAAAATTTTGGTGAACAGTATAACGCTCGGTACAATTGTCAGCGAGCAATGGAAACGGCGCTACCGCGATTATAGCGCCCAGTATCCCGGCGTATCGGAAGAAGAATGGCTGGCAGAGCAAGCCGCCGCCCGCCATATTGCGCTAGGGCGCTTTGGTCAACCCGAAGAAGCCGCCGCCGCTATCGTCTTTCTGGCTTCCAGCCAGGCCAGCTATATCACTGGTACAACTCTGGAAATCGCGGGCGGCACAGGGCGCTACGTTTAGATAGTTTTGAGGTTTGAATTAGCTGGAACTTAGTTTTTAATAGCTGGTTAAGGTCATTGACTAATATCCCAGAAATATGAGTCGAATCAGTGTGAAATAAATAATTATTCTAATATATATAGCTAAAATCGGCTTTGTGCCTAAAAATATTAGTCAAAACGAGCGTAAAACTTCAGCTAATTTCTATGACACTAAGTGATATTTAGCCTATCACAATATAATTATATATCCCAAACCCACGATAAGTTATATCTAGCCCTTATTTCACCTGCCCCACTATCATTTGAACAAACAGACCCAGCCCAACCGTAACGAAAAGGGCCACCGTCCAAACCCCTATTCGTGCTACCAACGTTAAAGTCGGAGAGCGGGTCAGTGTTAGTTGAGATTGAGGAGATTGGTACATCGGGACAATTATACGCAGGTAGACCGCCAGCGATAAAACGCTGTTGAGAATTGCGATTACCGCCAGCCAGCTATAACCTGCATCCAGGGCCGCTCCAAACAGTAAAACTTTTCCGGCAAACCCGGCCAGGGGTGG
>JBBQXW010000266.1:0-10313 GCA_038209275.1 Chloroflexia bacterium
GTTTCGTGCCACTTGAGCGGAAATCTACCAAAATGCTCACCTGGTGAGATGAACACCTTTTTCTTCTTTTTTTTGAAGAACCGTCCTTCCGGCTGCTCTAGCTCACCGTGCAGAATTTTCTTGAACAGCAAATCGAGCAAGGTCAACTTGAGTAGCTTTTGACCGTCATTTGTCTTGGGATTAAGGATTACGAACGCCTCTGCCGAGGTCACACTCAACGTTTCGGGCCTGTTACTCATTATTAGCACCCTTTTCCTGAACTATTAGCCAACCTATCTTTAACCTCAACGCCGAAGTCATTACCGAACTCATCCCTATATTTACGAGCGTCTTACCAAATTAGTTTCTGACAAAAAGCTCAAAATCCCGGCGGGATTTTGAGCTTTTTGTTTTTGATATTAGCATACTTTTAATAAATTTAGCTTTCAGCTAAATTTATTAAAAGTATTTTCTAGCCAAAACATCGGAAGCGTACCTGCGGTTTGCGGGCGGCGGTGGCTTCGTCCAGGCGCAGGACGGGAGTGTTGTAAGGAGCGTTCTTGACCAGTTCTGGTTCTTCGTCAACCTCCTGGGCAATTCTTCGCATATCTTCGGCAAATTTATCGAGAGTGGTTTTGCTTTCGGTTTCGGTTGGCTCAATCATAATCGCTTCTTCCACAATGAGTGGGAAATAAATCGTCGGCGAGTGATAGCCGTAATCGAGCAAGCGCTTGGCAATATCGAGCGTCTTGACCCCCTTGGCCTTCTGGCGACGACCACTCAGCACAAACTCGTGCATACAGACCCGGTCGTGCGGCAAATCGTAGACATCCTTCAGCTTGTTCATCAGATAGTTTGCGTTCAGCACGGCGTTTTCGCTGATGGATCGTAAGCCAGCCGCGCCGTGTACCCGAATGTAGGTGTAAGCGCGCACGTGCATCCCGAAATTGCCCCAGAACGAGCGTACCTTGCCCATTGTCTCCGGCAACTCGCGGAAGAAATAGCGCCCTTGCTCGTCTTTGTCCACTACCGGGCTGGGCAGGTAGGGCGCAAGGTACGATTTGACGCAGACCGGGCCGCTACCAGGGCCGCCGCCGCCGTGCGGTGTACTAAAAGTTTTGTGCAAATTGATGTGCATTACATCAAAGCCCAAATCGCCGGGCCGCACGATTCCCAAAATCGCGTTAAAGTTTGCGCCGTCCCCGTACATCAGCCCGCCCGCTTTGTGTACAATCTCGCAAACTTCCATCAGGTTTTCATCGAACAGGCCGAGCGTATTCGGGTTGGTCAGCATCATTCCGGCGGTATCCGGCCCGACCATTTGCCGCAAGTGTTCCAAATCCACGTTGCCGCGTTTATCGCTCTTGAGCGTCACCACCTGAAACCCGCACATTGCCGCCGTTGCCGGGTTAGTACCGTGCGCCGCATCGGGACACAAAATCTTGGTACGCCCACTATCGCCCCGCGCCTGATGATAAGCCCGAATGGACAATACCCCGACCAATTCCCCATGCGCTCCCGCCGCCGGTTGCAAACTCACCGCATCGAAGCCGGATATTTCCGCCAGATATTGCTGCAATTCGTATTGCACCCGCAGCGCCCCCTGCACCGTCTCCTCTGGTTGCATCGGGTGAATTTCGCTAAACCCTGGCATACGGGCTACATCTTCGTTCAGCTTGGGGTTATACTTCATAGTACAAGAGCCAAGTGGATAAAACCCAAAATCTATCGAGTAATTGAGCCGCGAAAGGTGGGTGAAGTGTCGCACCACATCTAATTCGCTTACTTCGGGCAGCCCGATAAATTCGGGGTCGCGCAAAAGTGCTGCATGGGGCAGGGCCGCTTCCGGCACATCGTTTTCGGGCAACGAAAAAGCCTTCCGTCCCGGCTGGCTTATTTCATAAATTAATGGCTCCAGTTGTACGGTACTCACGCTGAAAATCCTCTTTCTAGGGAACAGGTTGCTCTCATAATCAGTCTTTCGGCTCGGATTAGCCCAAATTATACATCATCGGTTTGCAAAAGACCAATTCTTTCTATCAAAATAGGGTAATAAACTAGCGATACCGAAGAGTCGTGATTTTTCGGTATCGCTAGTTTTTACTGAGGTAGTTTATCAGGAAAGGCGGGGTTGACCGTAGACAAAGACCACCACTTCACGCGGGCGGGCGCGGTCAAGTTCTACCAGAAAAATTCGTTGCCAGCGACCCAGGGCCATTCTACCCTGGACAATCGGAATAGTCTCGCTGGTCGAAAGCATCAAGTGTTGGCAATGGGCATGACCGTTCGGTTGCTCGTCGTCGGTCATATTCGCGGTACGGATTTCGAAATCGTTGTGGCGATAATCGTCTGCTTCAGGGAAGAGCTTTGCCAATCGTTCGCACATATCCTCGATTAGAAGTGGCTCATTTTCGTTAATCTTGATTGCGGCGGTGGTGTGGCGAGAGAAAACGACTACTGCCCCAACTTCAACACGATGTCGCGTCACAATTTCGGCTACCAGCCCGGTAATATCAATAAACTGTGGGGCTGATTCAGTCTGAAAATTCAATTGCTCGCTGGCACAGACCAGACCGGGCATCATGGCGGGCAGCATTGGAAGAACCGTTGCACCATTTTTTAAGCTTTGAGCCATCTATAAAGCGCTCCTCTCCTGGTTACTTGCTCTGAAAAATTGGTTAATACGAACATTAACTCTGTTGATGTCACTGTTTACTAGACTCTCTCTAAATTACACGGTAATCTTTGACAGTATAGACTTCTAATAGTATAGGCTTATGTGATAAAGTTGACAAGGTCATATACCCAAAAGTCACCAAATATTCCTACATCATTCTCTTTTGAGTGGTAAAAATTTCAGGAATTGTGTTAAATAAACTTAATAACGGAATCAAAAAGGCCAGGAGCCTCAGATTGCTTGAATTATAGCAGCCTATAGTTCCTGGCGAAGTAGCTTTTAATACAATCCTTACTAAGAACCAATCTCAGTTCTATTAGATGGTTGTTTCAGTCGTCATAGCTACCTCCTGTAATCAGCTTTATAACATAGCACTACAGCCTCACTATTTGTTCCGGCGGCTCAACAAGATTACGGCTGATAAAATAAGCGCCCCACCTGCCAGCTTAATCAGGCTTAGTTCTTCGCCCAGAATCAGGAAACTGAGCAACACTACTACTGCTGGTTCGGTGGTGCTGGTCATGGCCGAGCGGCTTGGGCCAGCCAACGAAATTCCAATCAGGTAAACTACAATCGAAAAAGCGGTCAGTAGGCCAATCGCTAAACAGCAAGCCCAGGCTGCGGGCGACATATCGAAGCGCAGTTGCCCGCTCAATACACTCCATCCCACAAAGCCCGCCGTCGTCACGGGCAAGCCATAGCCCGCCGCGACCATGCCCGGCACGCCGCGCCCGTAATGCGCCGCAATCATCATATACCACGAATTGCTGAAGGCCGACCCAAAGGCAAAAAGCGCGCCCAACCAGCTAAAACCTGCTGCCGCACCAAACGCCGCCACCGGGTCTACCGTAAGCAAGCAACCCGCCAGCGACAGCACCAGCGCTATCATGCGCCATTTGCCCAGCCGCTCTTTGAAAAACAAAATTGACCACAGCACTACCAGCGCCGGAAAGCAGTAAACTACCAGTGTCGCCGTCCCCACTGCCATTTCTGCCACTGCCAGATAGAAGAAAAGCGAGTTGGTAATAAAAATCAGACCCAATAGGAGCAGCAAACCAACTTTGCGGGGCGGTTGGCGCAACGGCACTCGGAAGGTTATTAGCAGCACCCAGACGGTAATCATGGCAATAAAAAAGCGCAGACTGAGCATTGTCGAGACATTTGCGCCATTGTTGTAGGCCAATTTAATCAACGGTGCTTGCGTGCCGTATCCAACCCCCGCCAGCGCCGCCAGCACCACGCCCAGCAAGACGCGCCGTTGCCGACGCTCTGCTGCTGGTTTTTCTTCTGGTACTGTTTGCTCAACCGTTAATTCTGCTTCGCCCGTCTGGATATTCATGGCCCGCTTTCTCCTGTATACTTGTATACAATTAGTTTTTATAAAAATCTGTAAGGAAACGCTAAAAAAGATGCAATGGTATTACTGCTCGTTCCGGGTCAAAAGTTCCAGCGCCCTGATTTTGCAGCCGCGCACATGCTCTCGCATTAGCTGCTCTAGCCCGTCGGCATCCCGCTCATAGAGCATATCCAGCAATTCGTGATGTCCCTCATAATTTCGGTGCCATTCGTTGGCATCTTCGCGGTAGACGGCGGCATCGTAGCGGGTCAAGCGCTCCTGAATATCCAGAATTAGCCGATAAAGCGTCTGGTTGCCACTGGCGGCGGCAATGGCCTGGTGTACCCGGTTATGGGTATCCAGCACGGCATTAACATCAAAATCCGCGCCGCTTTCGTGGTGACGGGCCAGCATAGCCTTGTGCCGCTCCTCGATTAGCGCCAGTTCTTTTGG
Source organism: Chloroflexia bacterium (assembly GCA_038209275.1). GTDB lineage: Bacteria > Chloroflexota > Chloroflexia > Chloroheliales > Chloroheliaceae > L227-5C. Next base: position 4,446 of record JBBQXW010000266.1, read on the forward strand.
CCCGGCCTTTTCCGCCGCCAAGCGTGCCGCATAAGCTTCCAGCACCTCGCGCACGCCAAAAAGTTCTTCTATTTCTGCCGCATCTGGTTCGCTCACCGCCAGCCCGCCTTGCCGGAGCGCCCGTACCAATCCTTCGGCTTCCAGACGGCGCAAAGCTTCCCGTAAAGGCGTTCGGCTCACCCCCATCTTTTCCGCCAGCCGCAACTCTACCAACCGCTCGCCCGGCTGATATTCGCCGTTTAATATTCTGCTCCGCAACTGCTCGTAAATCTCTTCATCGAGATTATGCCTTTTAAAGTGTTGCAACATCTGCTCTACCCACCTTTGCTTTGTACACTTGTATACAAAGTATAAAGCGTACTAAAACTTGCGTCAATCCGCAATCTTGCCTAATATCAGGTTGATGGCAAAGGCGAAAATCCATTGGCGGAGCAATGTCCTACAGCTTTATTTCGAGACTTTTGTGCAGCGCAGCACGTTGCCTTTGCCGTTAGCCTGAATACCGATTCCGTTCACATTAATCAATTTCAAGCCTTGCACCACACTTCGCCCGCTTAATGATAGCCCGGCGTTCAGAATATGCTTGGTATCCAGCGTTATCGGCGTAGCGCACGACCCGACCAAATTAACCCCGATTTTTAGCGGCGGCAACGGGCTGACCAACGGATTGCTCAGTGCAATATTATTCCCGCTCACCGCAAAAGTAATGCTCTGCCCCGCTGTTGCCCGATTGAGCGCATACGAAAGCTTCCCCACCGTCCCGGTTGTCCCGTCATCGGTGGGGCTTGTCACTACCAGCGAATTAGACAAAATTGTGCCGCCTATTCCCACCGCTATGCAACCACTTTTACAATGAATGTCTATCAAAAAGGTATCAGTACCCATATATTCAGGTAGCCAGTTATTCCCGCCATCAGTAGTAACTAAACCCCCACTGACATTTGAGGCCCCTTCACTAGAACCCAGAACTATAAAGCACGTCAAAGCATCAAGGCAGTCAATATCCTGGAATCCCAGAGAAGGATTAGGAGAATAACGAGTTGTCCATAGAGCGCCGCTATTATTAGTAGCAATAACTTCTTTGGTACTCGTTGCAAAGCAAGTGGTAGTATCCGGGCAGGTAATTCCAAATAAAGTATTATTGCTGCTTGAAGTTTGCGGTAGCCAAGTAGCACCACTATTATTAGTAGCTAGAATTATGCTGGTTCCATTAGTGACACCATTACCGCCAACTACAAAGCAGTTAGTAGCACTCGGACAACTGACCCCATAAAGATAGTTATTGTTAGCCGTATCTTGCGTGTTCCAGTTATTCCCACCATCAGTTGAGGCGGCTATAATACCGCCAGTATTAGTCTGTCCTACTGCGACACATGTGCCAGGGCTGGCACAGCTAACTCTGGTCAAACTACCCCCGCCAACCAGGGTTTGACTATTCCAATTATTTCCGCCGTTGGTAGTTTTGAGAATAGTTCTGTTCTGACCTACCGCAATACAGGTGTTAACATCAAAGCAACTGATGCTATTAATTGTACTTAACGGATAGTCCAACTGACGTACCCAGGTACTCCCACCATCGGTAGTGGCAAAGATTGTACCGTACACGTAGCTGGTAGCTTGATTCATATCGGCCCAATAACGCCAACTAACACGAAAAGACAAAACAATCGCAACAACTTACGAGGACGGAGCAAAGTGGGCATTTTAAAAATTCGCTTTCTGGAATAACGTTTCGTCAATAAAATCAAACTGCACTTATACTACTGTTCGCCATAATATAGTAACTTTGGTGCTTTGTAAACCTTTTCTTGAATCGGGCGAATTTTTGTGGTAGGGGAAAAATCGAGGGCGCAGCCCCCTCCTACAATAATTTTTGATTACCTTGTAATCCTTTGCAAAGCCAAAAACCAAAAACCAGAAACCAGAAACCAGAAACTTCTTATTCCAGCCCCGAACCGGGCAAACGGAACGGCAACAGGCTCAATCCTAGCCCCAGCCCGCCCGCTACCAGAAAAAGATAAATTGTATTTACTTTATAGCGGATAATTAAAAATAGTGCCGCCAGCGCCAGCCCTACTGTGTAAAAATCTAAAATTTTGCCGTTGCTGATTTCCAGCCCGCCCGCCGAAGTGCGCGGCAATACAAAGGCGGTTTGCCCAATAAAATATGCTCCGGCTACCAGACTGCCGACGACTGCGCCGTTCACGCCGTTTAGCATCGCCCGCGCCCAGGGAAATTGCCGCACTTTTTGGAGGGAAGGCGCTGCCAGCAAAATCAAGGTCAGGCCCGGCGCAAAAATCGCGATGGTCGCTACCAGCGCCCCGACTATCCCCGCCGTAGCGTAGCCCACGAACGCTGCCGTAATCAGCACCGGGCCGGGTGTGGCCTGTCCCAAAACTACCCCATCCAAAAATTGCTGTTCGCTCAACCAGCCCAGCCCCTGCACAATCTCATTTTGAATCAGTGGAATAATTACCAGCCCGCCGCCAAAAATAAATGCGCCCGCCCGCACAAAGAACCAGGCCAGTTGCACCAGCCTTCCCCAATCGCCCGCGTTGCTGAAAAGGCCAATGGTTTGCTCGGCCTGCACTCCTGCCAGTCCGGTTGCCGCCCACAAACCGCCGATTTTCAGTTTATCTTTAGCCTGTGGTTCATTTTTCTTCTCTGTTGGTTTTGCTGGTTGCACCGTAGCGGCATACAAGGGCAAGCCTAGCAACGCCGCGCCCAAAAAGACCAGAAAATCGTTGACACTGCGCGTGCCGATAAGCAGCGCCGCCGCCACGCTGATGAGCCAGAAACGCCAGTCGCCCAGGGAAGGTTTGGCTAGTCGCCAGGTGGTCGCCAGTACAATCGCTACTACTACCGGCTTCAGCCCATAAAAAAAGGCGTTCACTTGAGGAAGCCTTCCATAACTGAAATAGAGCCACGCCAGCCCGACCATTATCGCAAAGGCGGGCCAGATAAAGCCGATTGCCGCCGCTAACCCTCCCTTCCAGCCACCCCGCACCCAGCCGATATAGGTCGCTAGTTGGGTCGAAGCCGGGCCGGGCAAAATATTGCACACCGCCAACCCATCGCTAAATTCCTCTTTGCTCAACCAACCGCGCCGCGCCTGCGCCTGGTCTTGCATCAAGGCGATATGCGCCTGCGGCCCGCCAAAGCCCACAAATCCCAGTCGGGTAAAAAACAGGAAAATTTCAGCCAACCGCTGCATTATCTGCTCCTTGCTGCGCTAAGTGATGAGTGATGAGTGACAATCAGCTGACGGAGCAGCATCCTACAATTCACCTCGATTCTGTGGAACGGCCTTGAAGCTGTGGGACATTGCTCCGCCAATGGAAAATCAGCTGACGGAGCAGCATCCTACAATTCATCCCGAACCTGTGAGACATTGCTCCGCCAATGGATTTCCTTACTCATCACTCATCACTCATCACTCATTACTCATCACTTCTCAAAAAACTTTCGAGTGCTTCGGCTACTTCGGTGTGACGTTTGAAAATGCGGTGGTCAATGCCGTCTATCACCACCAGTTTGCCGTGCGGAATAGCCTCGACCATTTGTTGAGCTATTTCCAGCCGGAGCAAATGGCTATGTTCGGCCTTGATTATCAGAGTCGGGCATTTTATAGTGCGGAAGCGTTCCCAGGCGCGGACAATGCTGGCCTGAATCCGTTCCTGGCTGGCGTTCGGGTCGAATGTTACCGAAGTATTCTCGATGCCGATGTCTATAATTGCCAGAGCCTTAATGCGTTCGGGATGGGCGGCGACGTAGCGGTGGGCAATCGTGCCACCGAACGAATAACCAACCAGCACCACTTCGCGCAAATCCAGCGCGGTCAAAAAATTCTCCACATCGGCCACCCAGACAATTTGCGGATGGTGGCGTTCTTCATCCTGGGTAGTTTGACCGTGTTCGCGCAAATCAAGCGAAAAAATATGATAATCGCTTTCAAAATGACGGCCCATCCGTTTGAAAAGCCAGGCCGTATCCTGCCAGCCGTGCAGTAGCACCATCGGCGTTTTGCCCGGCGTACCCCATTCTAAATAATGCAAGTGCAGGTCTTCCAGCTGAATAAACTTGCTCTGCGGTTCGGAAATCAACATAACTTTAAAGACTCTTCTCTCTTTACTTAGGATTCTCGTCTACTTTCAAACTATAGCTGGTGCCTCATTTAGTTTTTGGTTTTTTGCAAAAAAAATCCAAAACTAAATCAAAAACGAAACTTTCTAGCTTTTGAAGATTTTTGCAAAAATCTTCAAAAGCTAGAAATAGGTACAATAAGGCAATCCAGCGCCCGCACGCCTTGACCTTCTGGCAGCACTACCAGTGGGTTGATGTCTATTTCTTGAACTACGTCCTTGAGGTCTTCACACAACTGCGAGAAATTTTGCAAGACTTCCACTAACTTGTTCACATCCGAAGGCGGTTGTCCGCGTGCGCCTTTGAGTAGCGCGTGACCCTTGAGCGATGAAAGCATTTCATGCGCCATATCCCTACTAATCGGTGGCACGCGCAAAGCTACATCTTTCAGCACTTCGACGAAAATTCCGCCTAGCCCGACGAGAATGCCAGGGCCGAACTGCGGGTCAGTGGTCATGCCTAAAATCATTTCCTGCCCGTCCGTAATCATTTCCTGTACCGAAACGCCCTGCAAATCCGCCTGCGGATTATAATTGCGGGCGCTTCGCATAATGCGCTCAAAAGCCGTTCGCGCCTCGGCCTCGGTTTGGATATTCAAGGCCACGCCGCCCGCTTCGGTTTTGTGCATAATCTGGGGCGACACGATTTTCATCACCACCGGGAAGCCGATAGCGTGGGCCTGTACTACTGCTTCATTAGCATCACTTGCTAACGCTTCTTTAGTAACTGGAATCTGATAGAGCGAGAGGATTTGTTTGCCTTCACTTTCGGTTAAGGCCCGACCCTGTCCTTGCGCCGCCGCGATAATTGCCCGCGCTTTTTGAGCCGCTTCTACCGATACGGGACGCGCTGGTGCTTCGGCTTGTTGGCGTTTCTCCTGAAACTCGGCGTAATTAATCAGGTGTTTGACCGCCTTCAAAATGTTGTCGAGGCCCATCATTACCGGCACGCCCTCAATTTCGTGGCGCGGGTCTACATAATCGGGTGACCAGGTGTATTTTTCGGTGAACGAACCCGCCATCTTCGAGGTACGCAGCCAGACTTTATCGGGATATTTCTCTACCATACTCAGCATCAATTTGCCGTTGGGCATGGTAGCATCAAATTTGGTGTTGCCGCCTAACTGATGTAAAATGACGTGTATATTCGGGTCACTGCCCATGCCTTCAAGGGCAGCCCGATGCACTTCCAGATCGGTCAAGCCGCCCGGCCCAGTGATGTCGAGCGGATTGCTCACGCTGATGTAGTCGTATAACTCCTTACGAACAACCGCTTCGCTTTCGGGCGAAAACGGCGGAAACTGCACCCCAATATCTTCAGCCAAATCCATAATTAGCGAGTTTTCGCCACCCGAATTAGTAATCGCGCCTACGCCCTTGCCCTTTGGCAATTTTCGGCTGTGCATAACCGCCATCGTTTCCAGCATTTCGTTGAGGTTGAACACGCGGGTCACGCCGTATTTTTTGAGGACAGCATCAATAATTTTGTCCGAACCAGCCAGCGCCCCGGTGTGAGCCTGAGCCAGTTGCGCGCCTTGCTCCGAGCGCCCGCTTTTCAAGACTACGATGGGTTTGCGGTTGGCGGCGCACATCTCGGCGGCTTCCAAAAATAATTCAGGCTTGCGAAATTGTTCCACATACAAACCGACTACCTGAGTCTGCTCATCTTCGGCAAAGAACCGCACGCAATCGGCGATGTCAATATCTACTTCGTTGCCCGTACACA
>JBBQXW010000267.1:0-10255 GCA_038209275.1 Chloroflexia bacterium
CGGTCACGGCTAATCTGGGCCTGACGCGAAGTGGGTGCCGCCACGATAATTTGTCCGCCTTTCAAAGAATAGCGATGCAGTAAGTAAGCCAGCAGTTGCGCCAGCGCTTCGTCCTTTCCGGCTTGCCGACTAAACACCCAGACGAACGAGCCGCCCTGCCCCGCTTCCACCGCCTCGGCAACTGCCCGCACCGCCATGAGTTGATACGACCGCAAAGCATGACCCCGATACAACTCCCGCGAAAATAATTCTACATCTAAAAGGAGATACCGCAGCATCTCCTTGTGTTCTTTTCCCACCTTTTTCGCTCCCCTTAATTCAAGAACCTTCGCTTGCACCCCGGCTAAAGCCCGACAATTTTTTATATATTGGGGAATTTTTGCAAAAATCCCCAATATATAAGAAAAAGGTAACTACTCAACCGCCCGACTGTCACTCTGATGTAACAAGGGAAATCCATTGGCGGAGCAATGTCCCACAATTTCGGGCCGGATTGTAGGATGCTGCTCCGTCAGCTGATTTTCCATTGGCGGAGCAATGTCCCACAAAAACACCTTGATTCTGTAGGATGCTGCTCCGCCAATGGATTTCCTCGTTCCTCGTTCCTCGTTCCTCGTTCCTCATTCCTTCTCCTATCCCCCGCTTCGGTTCAAGCCTTCGATGAACGCTCCTGAGAGGCGGGGTGATTGGATACCCTTGTGATTTTCTGTTCCCAGCATTTGGCGCTCGGCGGCGATAACGACATCTTCCAAATCGGGCTGCTCGTCGCCGAGGTTTTTGCGGGCTGTTCGTAAGCTATGAATATTGCTGGCAACCAGGGCCGATTCCTGCGTCACAAGAGCGGCCCGGTCTTTGGGCAATATGTCGCCCCACAAAATGCGGGAACGATGGATGGGCAGCCCGGCTAACCGAAGTATCATGCGGTTGCGGCGGTCTAAAATCTCGTCCCAGATACGGCGTTTGCGGGCGACCCGTTGCAGCACTGGATGTAGCATTATTTCGAGGGCGATGCCGCTATGCACGCTGGCAGCGTTATCGCGACCAAAGCCGGTAGAAGGCGCTTCGGTCAAATCGTGCAACATTCGGTAGATTAGTTCGATATATTGAATATGCAAACCAACCCCGCCATCCTTGAGCATTTCGAGCAAGTACGCTTTGGAATTTTCGGGCAAATTCCAGACTGCGCCCGGCCCGACCCGCACATTGTCGCTACCTTCGACGTTTTCCAGCACTAAAACCGGGTTGCCCGAAACCTGCAATAGTTGCGAAAGGACAGAAACCCGCACGTTTAATTCGCTTGCCAGCGTCATAATATCTTCGAGGTCGCTTTCGCCCCAGGCACAACGCGGTACGCTGCGGTTGGGAAAAATCAGGTACGGAATAAAGCCGTAGGGATTCGGCCCTTCGATTACGCTAACGTTATTAACTTCGACTTCGTAGCTTTGCGCCGTCCAGCGCTCGATTACACGAGCCTCTGCCGCGTCGAGCAGTAGCGTTTTGGTCAGGCCCGCCGCCGCCAGAAATTCCGGGCCGTATTGTTGGCGCAAACTTTCGCCGCTCATCAAATATTGCTCTGTCACCCAGCGCAGTTCGCGCAAATCCGAATGACCAAACCCCGCGTCCAGATTGCATACATCCACTGACCGCACCACTACCCTCGAAGAGGTTTCAAGTTCAAGGTTCAAAGTTCCAGGTTGTCCATCCGAACCTGAAACTTGAAACCTGGAACTTGAAACTTCTAAAAGGTTTGGGTCGGTGGGTTGGCGGGTGATTTTGAACGCGCCATCGCCTAGCACGGCAGCATCCACGGCGGTATCGTAATCCAGGAGCGCCAGCCCGTTATCGTCCCAGATGTGGCGCAAGATTTCTTCGGCGCTGGCGGCTTCGGTGATTGCTTCGGGCGTATCACCGTTCGGCACAAGCTCGAACTGCACTGGCTTGCCCATTAAATAGCTGGCGTGCTTATGAATCAGGGTGCGGGCATAATTTACGGTCAGCCGCCGTTCGCCCGGCTTGCGCTGCTCGGCCCATTGCGACCCGCCATAAAAATCCAGATAACGCCGATAGCGCGCCCAGCGTGAAGCGCTGCTATTTTGCAACTGGTAATCGGTTAGCATTACCGGCTGCATCAGGTAAGCGTCCGACCCAAACATAGTAGCTGTTTTTGGCATAATTACTCCTTTTTAGTTTCAAGTTTCAAGTTCCAGGTTTCAAGTTAAAAAGAACATCAAGCCTTACATAGAGCTAGAAATTACAACTTGAAACCTGGAACTTGAAACTTGAAACTGCATTTATTCGCTCACCGCAACCAGTTCGACGTGAAATAACCAGCTTGCCGGGAGAGTTTGGGTCGGCTGGTAGCCGGGGGCGAGGCGTTCCTGACGCAAACTAACCACTTTAACCTTGTATGGGCCATCGCCGTTCAGATCGTAGAAGGTGGTGGTATCGCCCAGTAACCAGGCTATCCACAAGTTGACATAATCGGCAGTGGCGGGCTGTCCATCCAGCCCAATAGCTTCAGGTTGGTCGGAAATTTCCAATATTAGTTTCCAGCGCAAACCCAGGCTATAGCTAAATTCCACCACTTTATAATCGAGCCAAACCCGCCGAATTAAGGGCGTGTATGCTCCGGCTATTTTGAAGCGGATAAGCCAGCCATTGAAATTGCGGTCATTTTCATAAGGTGCGCCCTGCCCGATTTGCGAGACAGGCTGAAGCAAATTCTGGGTATAATCCAGTAACCAATCGGTGCGCCCATTGAAATGATGAATGGAAGCCGGAGCATGGCTATTGCTACCCATCGCATTGGATAGTGCCGTCCAGGTCTGCCCTTCATCCAGCGATATTTCAGCCCTAAAGCTCAGGTCGGTCAACGCCGCTAAATCAGGCCAGCCCTGCCAGCTATCCATCCCATCGAAACAATCCCATTCGATGCCGACCCGCATTAGCCCGACCAACCCCAACTTACCGCCGCTCAAGCCCGCTTCTCGCGCCAAATCATCCGAGGCAATTAGAGGCAAGGTCAGATAGCCATTATTGTTGGCGGGCCAGCTTTGCCCAAAGTTGGTCTGATTCACCCCGGCGGGATTGGTCGAATCGAAAGGCCAATGCGTCAGGCTGGCTTCGCTTTCGTGCAAACCGATTAATTGTCCGTTCTTGACCACCCCGCCGCCACTAAAGACGTAAGTGATATTACTGACTCCGCCCAGCCGCCACCAGCCATTTGTAGTTGGTTCAAAGCACCAGATTTGGCTTGCCCCGTCAATTTGCAGCACCGCCACCAACATACCCGCCGCTTCGGTCAGCGAATAGACCCAGCCAGACGGCACAAGTTGCCGTTCGACCTTGCCATTGCTGGAATCTACTCGTACCAGATGCCCGTTCAAGCAACCCCATAGTGCATCATCAAAAGAAAGCAGCCCGCGCCAGTTCCGTAAATTGCCGTCCGCGCTTGCCCCCGGCGACCCTCCCACGATTTTTACCAGCCGATATTTGAACTGGTCATAACTGCTGGTGGTTGTCATATCAAGACGGCCTTCCAATCGGTACAATCCGTCTAGCGTCCCAATCCAGAGTGCGCCCTGATGCGCGCACAACGCCGTGATGTTGCTACCAAGTAGCAGGGCAAAGGTACTGCCGCCAACAGTATAATTAACAATAGAAGAAGTAGCGCTAAACCGCACACCCTGATAGGCCGTAATATAGCTGATAGTAAAACCTTGTGTGATGCTAATATTGTCCACTCGGTAGGCGTTCGGGCCAGTACAAGCCCAGGCGTAGCCATCGGGAGTATAGCCCACCGATATAACATTGGCTGGTAGAGTTGCTACTGCCGTTAACCCGGTCAGGTTGCCGTTTGTATCTACCGTCGCCTGCCTTATGATATTATCCTGAATAATATAGAGGTTGTCGCCAAATTCGATAGCGGCGAACTGGGTTGCGGCGTTGCCCATTGTCTCTTTCAGGCCTGCCGGAGCAATGCCGCAGCCCTGCCCATTTAGCAAAGGCCGCAAATTGACCATTTCGGCGAGCAGTCCGCCAAAGCCGCCTGTCTCGCCCGACCCATCTATTGCCCGCGACCTTGCCCCGCTCAACACCCCGTTAGTTTTGCCCGCCCCGCCGCCCCGCAAAAAATTTCGCCCTGCCCCGCGCCACTCGTCCCAGTAAAGCCGCCGAAAAGGAACAGGTGCAGTGGTGGCGTTGCCGCTATCCAGCCTTTCCGTGCCGTCCGTACTAAGGGTTGCCGCTATCCCCTCTCGGCCTATCGTCTCCTTAATATAATTCGTGCCAGCCCCCTTAACCGTCGCCAGCATATAGCCCGCCCCGTCCAGCACAATATCATGCGTCACCCCCGCTATGTCGCTCATCCTACCCTCCCAGCACATTCATTAACACCACCGCCCAATCTTTGAGCGGCCCGGCAGAAACCAACCCGACCAGCGCGGCGGAGGTGCGCCAGACTACTTTTAGCATGAGCCGATTTTGTAATTCCAGTTGGTCGAGCCGATAGAGCGCCTGTCCGAGTAATCGGTCGGTTTCGCTGGCCTGCGGCGGCAATACTATCGGCGTTGGTTCGGGTACAATCGGCCCGCGCAACAACCGCCGAAAACTTTCACCTGCCCGTACCGCCCGTTCATTATTAGTCATAAATCATAATCTCCTTGATAAGTGATGAGTGATGAGTGATGAGTAATGAGTGATAGCAAATCTGAAAGAATAGTAACGATTTGTAGAGGCTAATTGCATTCGCCCCATACGCATCAAGCTAAGGATTTAAGCCTGAAATTGGTAGTCCCAGGCGACCCTTACCACTGCGCTGCCACGTTAGCCTCTTTCTTAGCTTGATGCGTAGGGGGCGAGGAAACCTCTCCCCTACAAACCTACTTTACTTCCCTAAACCTAGCGCTGGCTTACATATCCCCAATCCCTGTGAGACGCTGTGGGATATTGCTCCGCCAATGGACTTTCCCACTCATCACTGGCTGCATCCGCCCACCTGACGAGGTGCATCACCCAAAATTTCTCCGTGTCTCCGTGCCTCCGTGGTGAATTAAAAACTTCTATCCCGTAATTTGCACTTCTCTGAACCGAATACCTCGCGCCTTTTTGCGGGCGCGCACCCCTAATTCGTAGCGTTGGGAGTAATAACCTGGGCCAGCCGAGCGACCTGACCCCGCCCCGCGTTTACCACGCTGTTCCGCCAACCACGATAGCGCCCGTTCGCAGATATACCAGACCAGCAACGGTTCATCGAAATTGGCAACTGTCAGCAACGTCACATCGGCAGTTGGGTGAGTATAGATAGTCTCGATCAGCAGGTAAGCGTACTGGTTAGCCGCCGTCCAGGGCGGATAGCGAAACAGAATTTCCAGGCCGCCGTAGCCTGCACCGCCCGGTAGCTCTATCACATCCCAGCAATTAGCGAACGGTTGCGCCCCGCTTTCGCTAACCAGACCATTGTTAGTCTGCAAAGCGTTGCCACGTGGCATCAAATTGCCCGGTGGAAATTCCAGGCTAACCACCCCGCCAGGGCCAACCGGCGCTGCTCCCAAAATCGTCGAAAGCTGATAGTTTCGTTGCGCTCCCGCTAATGGAATAGTAATTTGCTGGCGGGTCGGCAAATCTAGCGAAAGTTGGTCGAGCGCCTCATCAAGCCACTGATAAACCAAATAGTCGGCCCAGACAAAATTCGGCCCTAAATCGTTCAGCTCGTTCCGCACCCGCCCCTTTATCTCAAGCCGTGTCGTCATCGCTGCTCCTTTTTATAGTTTCAAGTTTCAAGTTCCAGGTTTCAAGTTAATATCTAAACTTAACTACAACCAGTATTATTAACTTGAAACTTGAAACCTGGAACTTGAAACTCCTAATTAGGCCGCACGCCCGTCATGACCGCCAGGCTGATGTCGCGAAAATTGCACAGGCCGACGTACCATTTCAGGCGAGTACGGTGAGCGTCTTTGGTTTCCAAATCGCCTACGTCTACCGCCTGTATCATTCCGCTCATCAACCCGCACACGCCCCGGTTGAAACCGAATTTTACCGCCGCAATCTTCGAGCAATCCGAAGAACTACCCAGCGTTCCGTTATCGGCGATATTGTCATCAATTACCACCGGGATGCCGTCGTAATAAGCCACACGCTGCCCAAAATTGTTAAGCACAAACTCCATCTGGTTGCCCGAAGTTCGCATCAACTTCTTAAGCCCTCTTTGGCTCCGCCGCGACATGAAAAGCACGTCCGGCTTGCCTGGCTTCACCATATCAATCAGCGCATCGAAATCGTCCAGCGTCGGCGCAGCGCCCGAACCAGTTCCCAGCGTGCGCGTCTGCCCCGCCGTAACCAGACTAAAAATACCTTGCGGCTGGTTAGTCGCACCCGTCCCATTGAAAAAAGCATCAGAAAACGAATACGCCACCGCTTTAGCCTTTTCAGCTACCGCCTCGGCCTGCAAATCATTCGGGTTGCGATACGTCTGCGCCAGAAAATTATCTACATCCACATCGCCGCCCAGAATCTTGAGGTTAGCCGTCTTTTGCGTCACCGTCATCGCACCCTCAGTCCAGGTATCCCCAACCGCATACCAGGCCGTGCCGCCCATCGTCGCCTCCTGGTTATAAACCAGCGCCTGCCCGATAACATCCACAAAAGGCAACAACTGCAACACCTGGCTCTCGGTAATAATCGCCTCGACAATGCCCTGCACGTACATACTACTGGTCAATTTCTGGGCATCCGCCAAAAGTAAACCCATCTTTTTCTCCTTTTCGCATTAGTTCCAAGTTCCAAGTTCCAAGTTTCAGGTTTCAAGTTCCAAGTTTCAGGTTTCTGACTTTTGACTTCTGACTTCTGACTTCAAAAATCTGCGTCCATCTGTGGTTCTCTGCCCACAGGGAACCCTTCCAGGGCTTGTTCATCTGCGTTCCTTCTTAACTCAAAACTCAAAACTCAAAACTCAAAACTCAAAATTATTTATCGTTCTTCCAACCCCCGCGCTATTTTCTGCACTGGTGACAAAGCAGTGGCAGGAATAGTGTTAGAGCGTCGTTCTCCACCGCCCGCCGCAATGAGCGGGATAGCATGGAGATTAGTCGGATTTGGTGTCACCGAGTGCGTCGCCACCTCATTCAGTACTCGCGCCTTCACGCTGTGATACACCGCTTGCGCCCTGACTAAAGCGGCCTCCACCTCGCCCAACGTACCGCCCACAATCATCTCCGGCACCACATCAGGCCGTACCCGATATAATTCAATCAACCGCGCCAGAGTAGCCTGTGCTTCCCGCTCCAACCCCACCATCGCATCTTCGCCCGCGCCTCCATTTTCGCGCGTGCCTCCATTTTCGCCCGCGCCTCCATTTCCGCCCGCGCCCTCATTCCCCACCTCTGTAGAAAGCCCTTCTGTAAAAAGCTCTTCTGTAAAAAGCCCCTCTGTGGGAGCGCGCTTCCGCTCGCGATTTTCCCCACCACCCAATTTTTCTATAACCTCACCCCCTTCCATTGCGTTTCCTTCTCCTCCTTCTCCTTCCGCCACCCACATCACCCGCAATAACTCCACCACCCCCGGCCCAAACAACTTCAACAAAAGCCCCACCGCCCACCTCCTTTGGATTTACGATTTACGATTTACGATTTACGATTGATGATTGATGATTGATGATTAGAAATTCGGAGAAAACCACAACAACATAATAAACTTGACATAACTATAAATCTTCTATAACCCTAAATCGTAAATCGTAAATCGTAAATCGTAAATCGTAAATCGTAAATCGTAAATCGCGGGTACCCTCTGGGTGCGTAAATCTTTACTCCACCACCCCGACCTTGCCCTGAATAACCTTCAGCCCTAACTCCTGGGCTAACGGAGTTCCGGCGCTGGCTCGAATTACCCCGTGCTGGTAATAATCAAGCCGAACTTCGGCACAAATCGGGCAATCTTCGCTATCCGCCACCGCCTCAGCACTCACCACCACGCCCCCACACTTCCCATGCCTTCGTTCCACCCGCCCTGCCCCTCCTCGCCCCAGTTCCCGTCCCTCTTGCCCCCTCAACAACTCATCCATACTCATCTGCACCACTGCCCCTTCCATCATCCCCTTCACCTCCATCTTTTCTTAAATCGTCAATCGTCAATCGTCAATCGTCAATTTTCTCCCAGGCCGAGTTCGCGCAAAATCTCGTTCATCGCCTCGACTATCCCCGTTGCCTGTTCGCCTTCTAACTGGTGCTTCATCTGGTAAAGCCGACCCACCGCCAGCGCCGTTCGAGTAATCACCTCCGGCTTTTCCGATTGCAGCGCCCGCGCCAATGCCAACCGCGTCACCGCGATTTCCTCATCCAGACTATTACTTCCCCGCATAATCTCAGCGACCTTATCCAGAAAAACCTGTTCTTCTTTGCTCAACAGCCTCGAATACAAACCCGATTTTTGCTCGGTTTGACTACTGCCAGACTTGCCTGGTGGTCGGAGATTATCGGGGCCATGCCACTGGCAATAATCACTGCCGCGCAACGGATATTTTTTGCAACCCTCTTTAATGCACTTTTGAGCCATTTCCCCTCCTTTTCTTAGCTTTACATAATTATTTATCTTTGATAGCCATAATATATCAGAAACTTTGTTCCAATCAATCTTTAGTACCTTAAATTGATAAAAGTGGGCGAAAATATTAAATTGTGTTAAAATTGTGGAAAATGAAACTGATTGCTAAACTTCAAGGAGAAAATAATGCCTATATTTGAGCGAGACGGCGCATCAATTCAGTATGCTGAATTTGGGACGGGCTATCCCTTATTGCTCTTTGCGCCGGGCGGAATGCGCTCGGCCATCGAGTTCTGGAGCAGAAGCGCCTATGACCCAACCGTCGAATTTGCCTCAGATTTTCGCGTAATCGCTATGGATCAACGCAATGCCGGACAATCACGCGCACCGATTACGGCGCAAGATGGCTGGCAGACTTACACCGCCGACCATCTTGCCCTGCTCGACCACCTGGGCATTCGCCAGACTCATATGATGGGCGGTTGCATCGGCTCATCTTATTGCCTGGGCCTGATTCAGGCTGCCCCGGAACGGGTGAGCGCGGCAATCCTGCAAAACCCGATTGGCCTGAGCGCCAACAATCGCCACGAATTTATAAAGATGTTTGACGATTGGGCCGAGAACGATATTAAGCCCCAGCAACCCGGCCTGGACGATGCGACCCTGGCAGCCTTTCGCGACACTATGTTTGGCGGCGAATTTGTCTTCAACGTCTCGCGCGAGTTTGTGCAGCAATGCAACACGCCGCTTCTCATTTGTGCCGGAAACGATGCCTTCCACCCTACCGCCACTGCTCAGGAAATTGACCAGCTTGCGCCCAACTCCGAACTTATCCTGAAGTGGCGCGAACCCGAAGTAGTACGCGAAACCGTGCGCCGTGTGCGCGAATTTCTACAATCGCATACCCCTGTGTCAGTTTAATTCTGACTTCTGACTTCAATTGAATCGAATTGAATCGAGTCGAAAGTGATTAGAAAAGGAGAGCCAAATGGCAGCTATAACAATTTTTCAGAACTCAAACGAGGGCGAGCCTTTCGCAGCTGGTCAGGCTGTCTTTACGGCGGGTGAGCCGGGTGAGTACATGTATGTCGTAGTCGAGGGCGAAGTGAATATTCTGGTGCAGGGGAAGGTGCTTGAGACCGTTGGCGCAGGCGGTATTGTTGGCGAGATGGCCCTCATCAACACTTCGGCCCGAAGTGCCTCTGCTACTGCCAAGACTGATAGCAAACTGGTGCCTATTACCGCCAAACGCTTTCAGTTTTTGGTGCAGCAGACCCCTTTCTTTGCTCTTCAGGTAATGGAAGTTATGGCTGACCGCTTGCGCCGCATGAACGAGCAATTTTCCTGATTTGGGAGACTTGTATGCTTAATCGTTGGTGGCAAACACCACAATTACATTCGGATGAAGAGGCGAACCGCGAGCGCAAAACTGGCTGGCTCGAACTCTTCTTCGACCTGGTTTTCGTAGCAGTAATTGCCGAACTTTCGCATACTCTGGCTGATGATATAAGCTGGGGTGGGTTGGGTCAATTTGTTTTTTTGTTCATTCCGGCCTGGTGGGTCTGGATTGGCGCAACTTTCGACCCGGCTTTGTTGCTCGGTCTATTGGTGGCGCTTTGTCTGGTACAGGTTGGCTATGATACCTATACTCGCTACAATTCGCCCGAAATTGCTGAACTGGAACGGGAGGAGAATCTGGTTTGATAGAGAATTC
>JBBQXW010000268.1:0-10246 GCA_038209275.1 Chloroflexia bacterium
TACAAAAGTAGTCGGCGCGCCCGATTATTTCTGCGTCTGCTAAGTTTATCCCGCCCTATCTTCGATAAATTAACGCTAGACCAAATTCGCCTTATGGTAAAGAGTTCTCGCTTTCCCCTTCCTCGTGGTACGACCGTTCAGCGGCTTGACGAAGTTCCCGCTCAGTGGATTACTACCAAAACCCAAACTTCGCCAGGGATGATTTTATACCTTCATGGCGGAGGTTATGCCCTCAGTACTCCAAAAGTACATCACCCGATGCTTGCCCGATTAAGCGCCCTTACCAAAATGCGCGTCCTTTACCTGGATTACCGCCTTGCCCCGGAAAACCCGTTTCCGGCAGCACTGGAAGATGTCTTGCAAGTTTATCAGTGGTTACTCACAAATCAAATTTCCCCATCCAGCATGGTGTTGGCGGGTGATTCTGCCGGAGGTGGACTGGCAATAGCGGCAATGGTCAAGTTTCGAGAAATGGGCGTAGAGCTTCCGTGGGCGGCGGTTTTGCTATCTCCCTGGTGTGATTTGAGTCTGAACAGTCCAACCGCGCTGTCAGACCGTGACCCAGTGTATAGCCGCCGTTCTTTTGTTGAGTTTGGGAAAATGTATGCCGGACATACCTCAATTGAGCATCCGATGGTCTCGCCAATACATGCTGATTTAGAAGGGCTGCCACCTTTACTTATTCAAGCAGGCAAACTAGAGCTACTACGCGATGATGCTGAAGGGCTGGCGATGAAGGCACGCCAGGCGGGGGTTAAGGTGGAACTGGCGCTCTACCCTGGGATGTGGCACGCCTGGCAAATTTATCCGCCCGCGCTAGTGCCGGAGTCCGGGCTGGCCCTTCAGCAAATCAGTGCTTTTATCGCCAGACATTACCCCGCCCGGCTTGATTGAGTATTAAACTCTATATCCCTGCCAGCGTAGCATCAACAGGTACATTGTCCTGATGTATTCGCCGACATCGTTGCCGTCGGCGGCGGGGGCGTAAACTGGCACGACATCTTCCAGGCGATTGAGTCCTTTGTTGACGAAATATTTGGTCATCAACCGACACCATGCTTCCAATCCAGCTTTCCAGCTTGGAAATTTTTGGAAGCCGCAGACTCCGTTCTCGTCGCCGCGCACATTGCCCCAATTTTTGTTATCGAGGCTGTTCTGCCCGTTGCAATAGCCGACTGCCGTTCCTGCCCCGCTTTCGCGTACAAAGAAGGCCAGTGCCACGCCGGGGTCAAAGCCATAGTTGACAATCGTGTTATATAAATCAGCCGCCTCGCCAACTACCGGCGATTTGTACGATTGCAAAACCGAGCGAAATTTCTCAAGGCTGATGCGGGCCGGGCCAGTAAAGCTCAAGTCGTGCTGCTGTCGCCAGGAAATGTAGTGTACTCCGGCATTGCCCATTTCGACTTGCCATTGAGGAGCATTGCTTGGCGTATACGATAACACCCGCCGCTCGAACAACTGCAACATTACCAGAGTGGATTTTCCGCCGACCATCACTTTGGCCCAATACGGCTCGGTAATCGGGTAGCCAAAGACATAGACCGGGTCAAAAAGTGGCTCAGTTACCCGGTTGCCTTTGGCATCCAGCACCATTCCCTGCTTATTGAAATATTCGACAAACGCCAACGGAATATTATGGCCTGTGGCTGCTTCATAACTTTCAATCCGGGCTTTGGGGTCGCCCGAATCGTATTGCACCGTGTCGGCATCGCGGTCAATCAGCTTTGTCACGCTCTGTCCGCGCCGGTCAGGAGAGCGGAAACCGGCTAACGAAGAATATTCTTTAAAGGTGGTATAAGTCGGGGTCGCGTCAGTTGGGCCGGGGTCGCCGACTACTGGAATATCCGCCGGAGTAGTTACACCTAACGGGTTAAGGGCGGCAGTAGCGCCTTCCTCGTTGGTCTGCACCCGGCCCGACACCAGTTCTTTCACTAGCGTGCCGCCGCGAATATACCATTTGCTTTCGGGACTCTGGCGTGGGTCAATCTCCATGCGCCCCTTATCGTAATGGCGGAAGGCTCGCTCGACTACTTCGCCTTTAGCTTCAAAGCGGTATTTGTCTTTGTAGCCATAATCGAGCGCCTTTGGCCCCCAGACCCAACTTCGATTAACTATGCCGTCAAAGACCAAATCATCGGTGCGCGTCCATAATTTGCGAAAGCTGGCTACCTGGTCAGGTGTAGTCGCCGCTATCGCCTCAAACGGGGTTAGGGCCAGATTACAAATAAATAAAACTGCTAACACAACAAAAAGCAGAGGTCTTCTGCTCGAAAAGCTAAATCCCATGAAGAAAAATCCTTTTAACGCCTGTCTATGTAGGGGCGCAATTTATTACGCCCAGCTTGGGTTTGATGAATCAAACACCCCTACCAGGAAAAAATACGGTTAGAATGGGTTTGATGAATCAAACCCCTACCAGAAAAATACGGTTAGAATATGAGCAAATAGGCTAAAAAGCTGTTTTGATACTACCCAAAACAGCTTGAAATGTCAAATAGCGAGCATTAATCTTTAGAAAGTTTGAAATCTAAATCAAGGCCGTCGTGGGCGGCGATAATTTCGAGAGTAGTGTTGCCCAGCATTGCAGCGCGACGGCGGGCGGCGGCAAGTAAGCTGTCAATCATTGCGTCATCGTGACCGGGGTCGTGATGAAACAAAACGAGTAACTTCACGCCTGCTTTAATCGCCGTATCCACGCCAACTTCGCCCGAATTATGACCCCAGCCAACTTTATTTGCCAGTTCCGCCACCGCGTATTGAGCATCGTAAATCAAAACATCGGCGTTTCTAGCTAAATCCACCAGATTTTTATCTATCACCTGCTCGTCCCACAGCGTTTTTTGGTCGGGCGAAGGCACGCTATGTGGTTCGTGGTCGGTGGCGTAGACAAAGGTTTTTCCGCCCAGCTCTACCCGAAAGGCCGTACTTGGAATCGGGTGCTTCAGTAACTGACCGCTAACTCTTGCGCCATCCAGCCCGGCATCGCGGAACTGAATTGAATAAAAATTTAGCTCGGAAGGTAAATCAACTAAATTCACCGGGAAATAAATCTGCTCCATCTGCCCGGTTAAAATTCCAGCCATTGTCTGCGAACAGCTACTCCAGCCGATAATATTAAAACGGTTGCCCGGCTGAAAAACCGGCACAAAAAAGGGAAAGCCCTGGATATGGTCCCAGTGACTATGGCTCAACAGCAAATAGCCTTCAATCGTCTTTTTGCCATTTTGAGGTTTGAGGGAAGCGGCGGGAGGCCAATCAGGGGAGAGCAAATAACGGCCCAGTTCGCGCGCCCCTGAGCCACAATCGAAAATAAACAGGTGGCCGGTGTCGCTGGTCAGGCTGACGCAACTGGTGTTGCCGCCGTAACGGGTGTGTTCTGGCCCGGAAACCGGGATAGAGCCGCGTGTTCCCCAGAAGCGCAATTGCAGCGTAGTTGGCGGTGCAAGCGGCTTTTCACGACGTAGCTGCATTGCATCCTGTTTTCTTTGCTGCCGCTGGGTCGGGTCGGTGGACTGCTCACTCCACTCCTGGGCTATTCGGATAGCCTCTTCCAGTTCAGCTAATGGTCGGGGCTGGTTGCGGTCAGGTTCTACTCGTAGCCAGCGTACTACCCCTTCTTTATCTATCAGCACGCAGGCTCGGTGGCACATGCCGTCTTCCGCCATCACGCCGTAAGCCTGAGCAATCTGCTGCTGATTATCGCTAATCAATGTAACTCGCCGCAGACCCAACTGGCGGGCAAAGGCTTTGTGACTGCTCAAACCATCGCTGCTAATGCCGAAAGCTTTGAGGTGCAGGTCGTGTTCCAGATTTAGTAATTCTTCCAGCAGTGGCAACTTTTCATTACACACATCGTTCCAATCTGCCGGATAAAATACTAATAAAACTGCCATCTGTCCCAGGTAGTCGGCCAGATTAATATTACCCTCGGTACTCTGAGCCGACCAGAGCGGCGCGTTATCCCCTACCTGAATTACTGGTTGCTTGGTTAATTTATTGCTCATCTTCTTCAACGTACATAATTTAATTTTTTAAGTCCCGTGTCCTCTTCTATATTATACCATTACTATTATACCATTTCTTGTACCTGCTTACGACGGTTTCGTTGAAATAGTATTTCTCAAGTGTAACATTACGAGTCAAGGATTGGAAGAGGAGAAAATCCTGACCGTATATTCAACGAGCAACTTGAGAGAAAGGAAGTGATAATTACTACTTCGGCTCAACTTGCCAAAAATCTATCGCAGTAGGGGTTTGATTATGAACTTTAACTTTTAAATTCGGGTATGAGCGATGGTTTCGTAGGGGCGAATCGCATACGCCCTCTTGACCTAGCACAGTGTTCAAGGGCGTATGCGCTTCGCCCCTACTGGCATACCCGGTTTATTTTGTTAAAATTTAAAATCAAACCCCTACCAGGATAGGTGCTAGGTCAATAAGACCACTTTGCCCTTGACCTTGCGCTGCATCATATCGTTCAAAGCGTCCGCTGCTCTTTCCAAAGGGTAACTGGCGTGAATATAAGGGTTGAGCTTGCCTTCGCCCAGCCAGCCCAGCAATTCCTGCAAATGCGCCTGGTGGCGCTGGGGGTCGCGGGCGGTAAACGAACCCCAGAACACCCCCACAATCGAGCAACCTTTCAACAAGGTTAGATTGAGTGGAATACGCGGAATATCGCCTGCCGCAAAACCGATTACCAGAAAGCGACCTTCCCAGGCCATGCCACGCAAGGCCACTTCGGAATATGCTCCGCCTATTGGGTCGTACACAACATCTACTCCCTGGCCTTTGGTCAAAGTCTTGATGCGCTCTTTCATATCCTCGGTAGTGTAATTGATTAGCTCATCCGCCCCGTGCTGTTTGCAAATTTCGAGCTTATCGTCGGAGGAGGCCGCCGCAATGACCCGCGCTCCCATCACTTTGCCAATTTCAACCGCCGCCAGACCAACGCCGCCCGCCGCGCCCAGCACCAACAGCGTTTCACCCGGCTTCAGGTGCGCCCGGTCTTTCAAGGCGTAGTGCGAGGTGCCATAGGTCAACACAAAGGCTGAAGCTACCTCAAAGCTCACGCCATCCGGCATAAGCGTAATTTTATTGGCCTCGGCTACTACTTCTTCGGCAAAGCCGCCCCAGCCCATCGAAGCAATCACCCGGTCTCCTACCTTAAAATCATTCACCCCATCGCCGACTTCTTTGATAATTCCGGCTACCTCGCCCCCCGGCGAGAAAGGCATATCGGGTTTGAACTGATATTTGCCCTGAATAATCAGTGTATCCGGGAAATTTACTCCGGCAGCTTTGACGCTAACCACCACCTGCCCTTTGCCGGGGGTGGGCGACGCGACTTCTTCAACCACCAGGCTTTCGGGCGGGCCATATTGCTTGCACAAGACCGCTTTCATGTGAAAATATCCCCCTCAGCTTTGAATAATTTTATTATCGAAATTTAGCTCTGCGCTAACGAAACCGTTTTGGATACCATTCGTTTAATTAAAGGTACGAAATCGTAAAGAATTTGCTCATTTTATCGAGTCTTGAAACGTTAGAGCGATTACAGTGTTATACTACTTGCGGCATATAACTTGTACATGCACATTCTTAGACTTGAAATATTAAACTGCTTACTGGCTGATAGCTATGATGCTAAAAGCTGAAATGGGACTAACAAACAATGCCAAAAATCTTGATTGTAGAAGACCTCGCCGATAACCGCGAGCTGCTCCACGACATTCTGCTCTTGCACAACTTTGAGGTAATCGAAGCCCATAATGGACAAATGGCCCTCGAAATGGCTCGAAGCGAAAAACCCGATTTGATTCTGATGGATATATCGCTGCCGCAACTTGACGGCTTTGCTACTACTGCTCAAATGAAGGCCGACCCGACTATTGCCGCTATCCCGGTGGTTTTTGTCAGCGCCCATGCGATGCAAAAGGAATTGCTGCGCGGTCAGGAAGTGGGTGGCGATGGCTACATCACTAAGCCGATAGATGTTCACGCCTTTCTGGGCCAGATACAGCCCTTCCTCAAGCAGACCACCTAGCTATTTTGAATTATTAGCTTTTGGAAAATTTTGCAAAATTTTCCAAAAGCTAATAATTCAAAACTCAAAACTCAAAATTCAAAACTCAAAACTCAAAACTCAAAACTCATTAAAGGTCGCGTTCTTCTAATTTGGCGCGTACCGCCGTCCAGATGTCGGTGCTATTGGCTTCGCCGAAGATGTAGGCGCGCCCATCGGTTATATCCAGGCTATAGATGGTGAATTTGGTAAGGACAGAAGCGCCCTCGGAACTTAAAGCTGGTTCAAATTCCACTTCCAGCTTTTCCGAGCGCAGGATGGATTCGACGATACGCCGGTCAGTCAATTGTCTATCCAACATACTATTACGACCCCTGACTGGAAAACCACTCATCTACCGCCTGTTGCAATAATTCGCGCACCTGACCAGGCGGAACGTCGCCCACGCTGCTGTACATTCTTGCCCCGACGTGAATCTGTAACTCGCCTTCCGGCCCGTCCACCACATGAATTGGCTCAATGATTGAACCGGGCTGCTGGGCTAATTCTTGCGCGACTAATCGCTGCAAGGCCGCTTCTACCCCGCCCGCCAGACTAAAAGCGGCAAGCATGGGTTTTTCATCACCGCTTTGTTCCAGCATTTCTCTGGCTTCTTTGGAAATCATCAGGCGCGACATAAAAGGCAGTCCTTTTTGTGGTTTGCGCTTCTCCACGCTCTTTTTAGCTTCTTCATCCAAATCGTCGGCAAACAAAGGCCGTCCCGAAGTTGGGTTGACCTTCAGCGCTCCCGGCGGTACTAGCCCGGCGCTTTCCTGATTTTGCAAAGCTGGGGGCGTACCATGTGGCAACATTTCGGCATTATCGCCCTGCTTTTGCCGCATCAGGCGTTGGTTTAAACTCCCGCCTGTACTACGTGCCGCCCCCGCTTCGTTCATTCCAGTTGCTGGCCTGGCTGGTTCTACAGATGACGATGGAGTTGAAGAAACCGAAGGTAAATTTGAAGGGTGCATGGGTGCTTCGACTGGCCCGGAATAGCCCAGCGCGGTGGGTTCGGCTTCGGGCCGGTAGTTGTAGCCACTGGTGAAAGGATAACCCTGCGGCTTTTCGGTTGGGTTAGAAGCAGGTGAATTTCCCGATGGCATGGCAGAAGTAGCTGGATTAGCAGGAGGCGCGCCAAAGCCACTGGCCCTTGCTGGCGGCGGTGCGGGTTGCGCTGGCTCTAACGGAATTTGCAAAACTGCTGCAATCGGCGAAATTTCTTCTTGCGGCGCTAAATCTAGCGGCAATGGTGCTACAAAACTATCCGAAGTAGCGGTTACTACCACCAAATCACCCGTCGGCTTACTCTGGACGCTTACCTCAACCTGTTCGTCCGGCAACAGCGTTTCAAACCAGATACTCCACAATTCCTGAGTAGCCATTCCAGGGCGTTCTCCGGCAGCCTGGGCCACTTTTTTGATATTGTCGAGTCCACTAAACCGCGCCACTTCTATTTCCAGCCGTTGCTGTCCTCCGCCTGCCGCTTGCACCGGGCGGAAAGTGCCGTTAAAGCCGCGTTCGCCATAGGCTAAATTCAAATATGTTTTGATTATTTCTACTGCATCGCTCAAATTATCGGCCCGGCTTTTGCCTAGCAGCGAAAGCATCGCCTTCATTTCGGTGCGACCCAGCGTGGTGTGTACCCGGCTGTTCAGCTTCGAGGCATCGGCAGGACTGTACATTGCGGCGGTTTTAGAAAGCCACTGTCCATCCAAAGTAGCCAGCAGCCAGCGTAACAATTCGGTTTGTTTATCTCGATTTATTTCGTACATAATTGCCCTTAGAACTAAATTCGGTAGGGGCGCAATTTATTGCGACCAGCGGGTTTGATGAATCAAACCCCTACCACAGAGAGAACCAAATTCGGTAGGAGCGCAATTCATTGCGACCAGCCTGGGTTTGATGAATCAAACCCCTACCAGGGGGTTTAACTACTCAACAATTTAGACCGACTCTTGAACCACTCTATCATTTTTTCTATTCGCGCAAAGGTGTTATCGCTGGTGAAATTTTCGCCAAACGTTACCGGGCCATCTTCCTTCATGAGTTTTGCGTAAAGTTCGCGCCAGCGCTGCGGCAGAAAATCCGGCACAGGATGGTCAGCCAGTGTAGCCGCTACTTCTGTCCAGCGTACCGCACAGGTCGCCGGATTATAGCCGCCCGCGCCGTAGGCCACCAATCGCCCGTCGCAAAGTTCATCCGCCAGGTTGCTCAGACTGCGGGCAGCGTGGACATAGCTTGCGCCCGAATAATTCATGTCACTGAGCGGGTCGCCGCCGTGGGCATCCACGCCCGTCACAAACATAATAAAATCGGGCTGAAACCGCCGCAATAACGGCGGTACTAATTCATCAAAAAGGTGAATAAAGGATTGGTCGCTGCTATACGGCGGCATCGGCAGATTGAACTTGGTGCCATAAGCCGCGCCGCGCCCGGTTTCGTGCATCTCGCCCGTGCCGGGGAATAGGTAGCGTCCATCTTCGTGAAAATCAATTGCCAGCACATCCGGGTCGTCATAAAAGCCGTAGACCACCCCGTCGCCGTGATGCGCGTCCATATCTACATAGGCAATGCGTTGAAAGCCGAAATCGCGCCGCAATTTTAGAATATTAATCGCTAAATCGTTGAAGATGCAAAAGCCACTGACCCGGCTGGGATGCCCATGATGCAGCCCGCCGACGATGGTCATGCCGTGCCGGGCCTGTCCCTTTGCTACCGCTTCGGTGACGCGCCAACTACTTCCAACCACCGCTTCCGCCGCTTCCATGCCGCCTTCTACCGCCGGAGTATCGCCGCCATCCAGAAAGCCGTAGCCGCGCACGCAGGCATTTTGGACAAAATCTATCAGTTCGCGGGTATGAAACAGCAACAAGTCCTCGCGGGTGGCATAATCTACTGGCAGCATCATTACGTCCGAACTACCAAGCAGCCCAATTTCCTCCATGAGAGCATGGGCAAGCCTGGCCCGTACCGCTCCAAAAGGATGTTCTGACCCAAAATCATAATTTAGCAAAGCTGGCCCCCACACCAACGCCAGCTTCTTCACTTTGTCCTGTACCTTTTCTTCTTCCCCGCCCATCTTTCCTGCCAATCTATGTCAATTTTGAATTTTGAATTTTGAGTTAAAATGCCGCTGGTTCTCTAATTTCAAGATATGTGTGAGAAGAGCGTTTTTGAACACCGTTTGTAATTCAAAACTCAAAATTCAAAATTCAAAACTCTATAATCCCCATTTGTTGTTTTTGTGCAACAAGGAGTAAAATTCCTGCTCAACTTCTTGTGGGACATTCTGGCCGACCCGCACCATGAACATGTTTGCTCCGTCCATCATCACGTTCGGCTCGTCGGTATCCATTTTTTGAAAGCCGCCAGTAGCGATTACCTTCTTTAACATATCGCGATAGGCAAACTTGCCGATGCCCATCTCCTCATAATCCCAGTGCCAGGCGAATTCAACCGAGACAATAATTTTATCGTCCATCCAGCTATCGCCCTCAATTGCCGCCCGCATCAAACCGGGGCTGATACCACAGCCGCGCCACTGACGACTGACCTCAATCGCACCAAATTCATAAACTCGGATTGGTTCGTTGGGCTTGTTCAAAATCACCCAGCGTTCGGTTTCATCCACCGGGTGCATACTGACATAGCCCGTTATCAAATCATCGGCGGTGTGGGCTATTATTACGTTTCCATAGTCCATACGGGCAATTTTCAGC
This sequence comes from Chloroflexia bacterium, assembly GCA_038209275.1. GTDB lineage: Bacteria > Chloroflexota > Chloroflexia > Chloroheliales > Chloroheliaceae > L227-5C. The sequence goes on from JBBQXW010000268.1 coordinate 9,784, forward strand.
AAGTTAGTCATCTGACGCTCGGTATCAAAACGAAAGAAGATGCCCAGCCCTTCCGCCAGCCGCATGCGGCTTAACTTTTCGGCAGGCACACGGCGGCGGAAATAAAGCGGCCCCCGTTCAGTTTCTTTGGTAAGCTGCTCTATCAGTTCGCCCTCCGGCTCAATCGCTAAACTATTTGTCCCTGGTTGGGATTGTTTTTGCGTATTTAGCGTCACCGACTTTTGCTTTCGCCTCCACCTTTCTGACCGTCATCTTTTGCTTGTCTCTATATAATACCTTATCCAGGCCACCTTTGCCAATAATTCCCTGTATGGTAAAATTAAACCTGTGCGGTCTAAACCGAAACTAAACATTCGGCTGGTACTTTGATGGGTTGCAAGGAGAAAATATGAGGTTGGTAGAAAATAAATTGTTTGAAAGTGCTACTAATACTGCTCACGATAATGTGACGACTATTTTGTGG
>JBBQXW010000269.1:0-10185 GCA_038209275.1 Chloroflexia bacterium
CAGCAAACCTTTCTCGCGCAAGCGCAAACACAAATCTATATCGTTGAAGGCAATCGCCAGACTATCCTCGTTGAACCCGCCGATAGCCAGGAAATCGGCCCGGCGTACCATCATACAGGCCGCCGTGACTGCCGAGAAATTTTGGATTACTTTTGCCAGACTGAAATAGCCGGGTGAATCCGCCGGAAGATGCTTGTGGGCGTGTCCGGCGACCCCGCCCATTCCCATAACTACGCCGCAATGCTGAATAGTCTGGTTTGGGAAGAGCAACTTTGCCCCAACCGCGCCAACTTCAGGCCGGGTGGCCTGTTCGACCATTGCTTCGAGCCACTCGCTGTTAATTGCCTCGGTATCGTTGTTGAGGAATAAAACCAGTTCGCCATCCACCTGCGAAGCCGCGAAATTGTTAATTGCCGAAAAATTAAACTCGGCAGGATAAGGTAATATCCTTACTTTTGGCTGCTCACTGGTCTTCAAAGTTTCAAAATATTCGAGGGTAGCCTCTTCAGTAGTGTTATTATCCACTACCACAATTTCATAGTTCGGGTATTGGGTCATCAAATGAATACTATCAATACACTGCTTGAGTAACTGGCCCTGGTCTCGCGTCGGGATAATAATGCTTACTTTTGGATAGTCGTTGAACTTGTATTTAACACGGGTGGTGCCATCGAGCAAGCCCGGCTCTACTTCGGCATTAAGACCCATGCGTTCGCAATGCTCGGCAACCGCCTTAATCTGGGCGGCGTGGGCATAGCTTTTCCCGTCCCGACTCAGCGCCGTTGAACCCGGTATCATACGCCAGTGATAGAGAATACGCGGAATATGATAGACCCGGTTGGTTTTTTCGACTAACCGCAACACTAAATCGTGGTCTTGCGAACCGTCAAAGCCTGGGCGGAAACCACCGATTTCATTAATCAGGCTGGCCCGATAGACCCCGAAATGGCAGGTGTACATCATCGAGCGGAACAAATCGAGCGACCAATCCGGCTTGAAGAAATAGTCGCGGCGCTGGCCCTGCTCGTCCAGTTTGTCCTCGTCGCTATAAATCATATCAGCAGCACGATGGCGATTGAGTAGCAAGGCGTTTTCGTAGAGTGCATTGGGCGAAATTTCGTCGTCGTGGTCGAGCAAAGCAATAAATTCGCCCTGCGCCATTTCCAATGCTTCGTTGGAATTTCCGGCGATGCCCGAATTTTTATCAAGAAACTTGACCTTAATTCTTTGGTCTCGCTCGGCATACTCTGTCAGAATAGCCCGAATTTTCGGGTCGGTGGAAGTACCATCCGCCAGACAAAGCTCCCAGTTTTCGTAGCTCTGGTTCATTACCGACTCAATCATGGCCCGTAGCGCCCAGGGCGGCGGATTATAGACCGGCGTAATCACGCTGAACAGGGGACGGTAGGCCAACTGGCGCGACTTCTCGCGTTGGTCTTTCAACTCGGCCTCTCCCGGCTCATAATCGGCTATCCACTGCTCGTACAAACTTAACTTGAGCGAGCCACCTTCTACTGCCTCAGCTTGCTCTTTCAAACGCGATGGGTCTAGCACAATCGAGCGGCTGAATTCCAGCCAATGCCCCTTGCTATCGCTAATTTTCACCAGCAAAGTTTTGGGGCCAGCCTTAAATTTATCCGGCTCAAACTCAAATTCGCCCATGTAGCCGCAACGTGCGCTGACCTGTAAAGGCCGCGAGTCCATTACATCCAACCGCTCCAACCCGTAACGGGCATATCCCAACTGCGTCTGGTCTAGCCAGACCTCTACGCTGGTAATCCAGCCTTTATTTGAGATAGCCCAACCTGAAACCCTCAGTTCCTTGCCAACGATGCTATCTGCGGGGGGGTGGTCAATTGTGCCTTGCATTGGCCCTCGCCGGATAATATCGCCGACCACTTGCCGTGATGCGTTCACCAATAGTCCCGCCGTTCGCGATAAACGCACCGTGCGAGTAGCCTGGAGCGCCCGCAAATCTACTTCTAAGCGGATTAACGATTGATTGAGCTGATTATTTTCTTGCTCAAGTTTGAGCAGATATTCTTTCTGCTTGTTAAACTTCGCCGCCAGTTGCCCGTACTCATAATTGGCGTTGTTTCGTTCGCGCTGGGCCTTTAAGGTAGCTTGTTGTTGGTCTTGCAGATGCTGGGCTATTCGCCGGATATTCTGGTTGGACTGTTCTAGCTCCTTCTTTTCGGCTTCCAACTGCTGTTTCTCTATTTCGAGTTGTGCAAAATAAGCTCTTTTTTCTTCCAATTGCTTTTTCAGGCTGACTATTTCTTTGGTTTCCATAGCCTGTTTGTGCAATGCTTCCAGTTGTTTGGTGTTTTGCCAGAGCTTGCGCTCATAAGTCAGCACTACCTCGTGCGGCTGTAGCGCATTCTTGCGGAAGCGCATCGTCCAGGGTGTTATAGCAGAACCATCAAAATTCAGGTCGTGCCAGAAGCCGTGCCGGGCGAACAGTGCGGCCCAGTACTCCGGCTCTTGCACATTAATGTGGGTTGGCTCGGTGAAATCAAACGGGGTCGAGGCAAAAATAATATCGTTAGCGGATTTACAAAAATTCTCAATTACTTTTTCGCAATCCGGGCCGCTAAGATGTTCCAGCACTTCGATACAGACGATTAAATCGTAACGGCGCGGCAAGGGGTCAAGTAATGAACCAACCTGACAATAAGGCTTGATGTCTTCCCGCACATTCGCAATCGCGTATTCCGAAATATCTATCCCGTAAGCCTCTACTCCCCGGTCACGCAAAGCTTCTACCAGTAGTCCCATCGCACAGCCCGCATCCAGCACCGAAATTGGATGAATTCCCTCGACAATGCGCTGTGCCATATTATTAAAAAGATTGAGCCATTCCTTTACTCTGCCGTAGGGAATTGGCCCGCAGCAATGGGCATAGTAAAGGCCGTCGTACAACTCGCCCGTCGAACCCCTCTCTGCCCCATTCTCTTCGAGTGGTTGCGCCGTTTCCTGAGTCTTTTCTAACTCTGTCGGCAGTGCCTCTGCTACCAGCAAACCACTTTCAATTTCTTCGCTTACCGACACATTACCGTTAGTGCCATTTTGTTTATCTATCTCGCTCACAATCTACCTTTCATATACTGCCTGAAGACTACCTAAAACCTATGAGGGTAATCAAACCCATCTTGCACGCAATTAATTGCACGCCTACCAGGGTAAGTTCTTAGGCTCATCGCTGACACAAGCTCGGCCCAGGCTTGCGAATGAGGCGAAAATCAGCAATTTCAAACCACTTGTCCGCCGTTGCCAGGGTAGTTTTGAATCGAGAATCGGGTGCTACCGGGTCGAACCGCAGCGTCATCAGGCGGGCCTTTGGGCCAGCTTCAAATAACTTCAAATCAAAAGAATAATTATGGAATTCCCCATCGGGATAAAGTGAAAGATAGAAAAGACCTCTACCATCACCACTTGCCCCTTTAAGTTCGTAGGCAACCTGTATTTTGCGGTCAACGATTGGAGGCGCTACCGCCATCCTTATATAAAATTCGCTGTAATCAGCCAGGCAAATGTTTAACGGTTGCTGGTTAATAAACGAAGGTTTATTCCCTTTGATAGTCCAACGATTTGGGGTATCAGGCCGCCGCTCTACTCCATCAGAAACCCAGACTGCGGTATTATCCAATTGCACCGCCAAGTCTTTATCAGTTGTATTTATCAAAAAAAGTTGCCGTTCGGCCTGAGCGACCGCCGCGTCATTATTCTTTCCCTGTAAATCCACATCAATGAAAGGATAGTGGTACATCGCCCAATCCTGCGCTCTATTAGCGCCCGGTTTGGAAGTCAATCGCAGGGTTATAGTTTGACCAGCATATTCTTTGAGCGAAAATTTCAAATCATTCCACTTTCGGTTTTCCGCTCCTACCTGCTGGCTGTAGACCAGTTTTGGGGCCGCTTTCTCCGATTCAACGTAAATTTCAAAAGTTACGCCATCGGCAATAGAGTCTTTCGGGGCAGATTGGCTGAGGGCCACTGCCGAGTTAAATTCGGCCCGTTCAAGATTTGGCGGCAGATATACCGTCCACAAAACCGAATTTGGGCTGTGTACAAAAAGATTGAGATGACGATAAGAGTTCCAGGGCAATCGGTTGCTGGTTGATAAATCTTCCGACCAGAATATGCCTGACAAATCGGGTTGCTCTTCCAACTGCACATTCTTAAAAAGATAATCGCCCTGTAGCGTCCATTGCTGATGTGGCGCAAACACCGAAAGCTCATGCCGTTCCAATGCGCTGCCTAATGTCTGCACAGAGTCAGGATTTCCTAACCCCCATTGGAATAATAATCCTTCACAAACCGGCGGCGCAACTTTATAATGACGCAAACATTCTGCCGAAGCCGGGCTACGCGCACCCAGATAAAAGGCTTTGTCATCAAAAGTTACGTTAGAAGAAAGATACAGGAAGGTTAAAATACCAACCAATCCCACCCCCCACAAGGTCATTGTGCCTATTACTGCCTGATTAATACGGCTATTAGCTTTGGGTCGGTTTGACCACAGCACGTATGCCAGACCTACCAATCCAATCCAGTAATAGATAAATAGTGTGGTGTACCAGGGTGCGATAGCCGGAGCGCGAAAAAGGCCGACCTGAAGGGTGGTCAAAAATCCAAAAACCAATAAAACCAGAGAAGGCAGTGCCTGTTTCAGGATAGTCTTATTCCGCCAGGCCGCCACAGCTAACAGGATTAAGGTCAGGCCACCCAGACCCAGGCTAAACCATCCCGCAGTCGTCGCCTTTGGTAGTTGGCTTGCTTCAAAATTAGTGCCAATACCATTGGCAAACGGCCAGCCCAGCGCGTTAACTACATAGTTGAACCCGAAACTGGCTTTACTTTGGGCATTGGGTGATGAAGTTAACACCAGAAAAAAGAAATAGGGTAAAGCTGCAATTGTCCCCGCCACTACTAGCGTAATATATTGCCAGATGCGACGGAATTTAAAGAAATACATTCCGCCAAAAGCCACCGGCCAGACTACTAAACCCATTGCGCCCGACCAGGTAGCCAGGAAACCACCGATTATTATTAAGGCAAGGCCAAGTTTTCGCCCTTCAAAGCGCACCATTCCCCAGAGGGCCAGGGCAAAGCCAAATAAATTAATCGCAAAGGCGACCGCAGGCTGCCCAAACGTAAAATTATTAATTTGTGAAGTCGAAAAAGTTAAAGCCGCCAGTATCGGTAGGAGTAACCAGCGCGTGAAATCTTTCTTGAAATAAGTAAAAGTGTTATATATCAGAAACAGTCGTATTCCACCCAGCGCTAGAGCAAAGTAAAACTCGACATAATTATTCCAATGGAACACAATAGCAAATAAAAGGCTGGTCATTATAGGAAAGATCAGGCAATGCGAGACCAAAAAAGTATCCTGGAAGAAGCGGTTGGGCCAATCATAGTTATTTCCCAACATTTGATCGTAGAGTTGAGCATAAATATAGTAATCGTTGGAAATATTATCCGACCCATTATTCACTATGAAAGCAATCATACGAATTAGAGGTATTAGCGTCACCACTGCTACTAATCCTAAGCCACCAAATTTAATCAGCCTTATTAGCCAGAGCTTAAAATCCAATTGCATAAGATTTATTGGGTTGCTGGGCGCTTCTACTTTCAGAGTGTTTCTCATATTCCTCGTTTTGCAGCTATGGTTGACTTTAACCCTTTAGTTTATTTTTTGAGTCAGGCTACTTTGCGGGCCACTACCAGCAATGAAGTACCAAATGGTAAGTGTTTGCGCCGTTTGATAAACTGTTTTTCCCAACTCAACAGGCCGATTAGCACCTGGTTTACTATCGGCACGATTCGCAATTCTTTATTAGCTAACTTATCGACGTTTATCGGCGGGTTTTGCTTGCCTCTGAACTTTTTGTTGAGTATTGCAGCCAGTCGCCGATTGAACCAGGTTAACGGGAAAATTGTTGCCATAAAATAGCTGAGATATTCCACCTCATACCCGGCCTCAATTAATTTACGCTCCATTTCGGCCCGTTCATAGCGACGGCAATGGTGGGCGGCTTCATCAAAATAGCTCCAGAGTGTCGGAAAAGCTGGTACAGTTAATAATAATGTGCCGCCCGGCACAAGCATTGTATGCAAGCTGTCTAATACCGCCCGGTCGTCTGGCAGATGTTCAATTACATCGAACAGACTGATTATTTCAAATTGCACCCCGAAAGGCGAGGCGTGCATATCGCCCTGCACCAGCGCACAATTAGTTCGTTGGCGGGCAAAGTGCAAACCCTCGGCGAACAAATCCATCCCGATAACTGTCTCACTCTGGCAGGTTTGTTCAAGCATGTGAAGCATATTACCACTGCCACAGCCTACTTCCAGCACCCGATAGCCCGACTTCAGCTTTGCTGTAACCTGTCGGACGATAGTGGCAACTATAGCACTCCGGGTGCGAAACCAGAAATGGTGTTTCTCGGCCTCAAATAGGGCCGAAAAATAGGCTGGTTCAAAAGAACTATGTTCGGCGGATTGGTTATCTTGTGAAAGGATGGTCAAACTTTGATTTCTCCGTTAAAACTTAAAACTTTTGATGGCGGCCACGACCTGGGCTTGCTCCGCCTCACTCAAATCATTGTAGAAAGGCAGTCGTAGCAGGCGGTCGGCGACACTCTCTGTTACCGGGCAATCGCCTGCTTTGCCGCCATATTTCTGTCCCACATCCGAAAGATGGAGCGGTAAATAGTGAAATACGCTCAAAATACCCGCTTCTTTCAGGTGAGCAATCAACGCCTGGCGCTGCTCTAGCGAAGGCATAATCAGGTAGAACATGTGGTAAGATTGTTCACAATGGGCCGGAATAATTGGCATCTGTACCCGGTTCATTTCGGCCCAATCTTGAAGCTGTTCATCGTAATATTCCCAGACCCGTTGCCGATGCGACTGAATCTGGTCGCGGGCCTCAAGTTGGGCGTACAAGAAAGCCGCCAGAATATCGGAAGGCAAATAGCTTGACCCGACATCCACCCAGGTATATTTATCTATCTGCCCGCGAAAGAAGCGACTGCGGTTTGTACCCTTCTCGCGCAATATTTCGGCGCGTTCGATATAACGCGGGTTATTGATAATTAATGCGCCGCCTTCACCACAGGTAAAATTTTTGGTTTCGTGAAAGCTTTGGGTCGCCAGACCGCCAATCGTACCCAGGTAGCGGCCTTTGTACTTGCCGAACAAGCCGTGTGCGTTGTCCTCGACTACCGCAATATTGTGTCGTCCGGCAATATCCATAATGGTATCCATCTCGCAAGCAACTCCGGCATAATGTACCGGGACAATTGCTTTAGTGCGGGGCGTAATCAAGCGCTCCAGTTGGGTTTCGTCCAGATTAAAAGTATCCGGGCGGACATCGGCAAAAACCGGGCGCGCTCCGCGCAAGACAAACGCATTTATGGTTGAAACAAAGGTAAAAGATGGCACAATTACCTCGTCGCCCGGCTCAATATCCAGCAATAGCGCTGCCATTTCCAATGCATGCGTACAACTGGTGGTCAGTAGTACTTTTGGCACGCCGAGCGCTTCTTCTAATAATTCGTGGCACTTTTTGGTAAAAGGGCCGTCCCCCGAAATATGAATATTAGCGACGGCCTGGGCCATATAGTTTTGTTCCTGACCCATATAACAGGGGCGGTTAAAAGGAATAGTGTACAATATTTAAACCTCCGCTAAAATTATTAATAAATCCCCCCGCCGAGATGAATTGAGATAGTAGAGCCAGTACAAAATTTTTGCGATAAGTTGGGTAGTCTTGTTAAATTGCCCAGTACCTGCCTTGCTATAATTTTGCATGGTGCGTACCAACGGATTGTAAAAAGGAAAGCCCCAGTAGATGCTTTTGCGAACTTTAAACCCGGCCTTAACCAATTTCTGCTCTAGCTCACCTCGTTTATAATTTCGGACGTGGCCCATCATTTCGTCCCAGTTTCGATAGCGCTCGAAATCCCCGGCAATCGTGGTTGCCAGCAAATATTTGCTGGTCATCTTTCGCATGTTGCTCAAGGCTGCCTCATCGTTGGGCAAATGTTCCAGCACTAGCGAACAATGCACCAGTTCCCACTGCTGGTCAACGTGGCTTTGCTCAATATCGGATTGCCAGAACTGCCCGTCAACCGCCTTTTTAGCTCGCTCAATTGTCACTCCCGAAATATCTGTTCCGGCAAATTCTTCTAACTTATGCCCCTCGCTCAAAAGCTGGTAATTATGCCCCGGCCCGCAGCCGATGTCCAGCACGCTTTTGTAATCCAGCCCGGCTAACATTTTGCTCACAATGCGATGCAGATGGCGGTGTACTGGCCCTTCGGCCTGTATATCACCGTAAACGTTTTCCCAAACCTCATCGTAGTCTGGCACAATTGGTTGCGATTTATCAGTCAAACTCATTTTTATCTCCAACTTATAGCAAATGTTTTTCTACCCAATTACCTGCCCCGGCCTGTTTCGCTTGCTCAATTACCTGTGCTGGGTCATAAGGCCGCTCAAGCATTGTCACATTCATGGTTTCGGTTTCCAACAGTGCCATGCAAACCCTTGCCGGGGCATGGCGCGACTGCCCCACCGAACCAGGATTAAGCAGGTAAGGTCGCCGTTCCGAGCGCCATAAAGGTCGGTGGGTCTGCCCAAACGCCACTACATCGAAATCGAAGGCCCGCAGTCCTTCCAGGGCCGGATTATCAGCGTACAAATAATCTTCAATGGGCCGCCAGGGGCTGCCGTGTGCCAACAAAAAAGAACGTCCGTCCAACATCCCGCCCCAGACCAGCGGCAGCGTTGCCAGCCAATCGCGGTGTTCTGGCCTGATTACCTGGTCAGCGTATTCGATACCGAAGCGTACCGCCGCCGGAACATTGGTCGGGCAGCCTTTTAACAAAAAGTAATCGTGGTTGCCCAAAATACACAGCGCCTTGCGTTCACGCACAAAATCCAGCACTTCGTTGACCTGGCAGTAGTAGCCGACTAAATCGCCCAGGCAAATTATTTGCTCCGCCGCATCGAGCGGTTCAGTCAGAAGGCTTAATGCTTCAAAATTGGCGTGAATATCACTAATCAGAGCGATTTGCATATTGAGCCGCTACTGCCTTAATAGAATCTTCAATCGTAAAACGAGGCTGATAGCCAAATTGTTGCGTGGCCTTTGCAATCGAAACTTCCCACCTGACTGCTTCCTCCGGGTCGGGCTGACCCGAAAATTCAATTGGCGAAGTTGAATTCAATATTTCAACACATTTTTTAGCCAATTCGAGGTTAGAAATACTTTGCCCGGCGGCAATATTAAACAAACCAGAAACTTGCCGAACTATACACTGCTCAACGGCCTGTGCTACATCGCGTGCGTCTACAAAATCCTGCCGCCGTGTTCCTTGCCCGGCTAACTGTAAAGGCTGGTTTGCCAGGGTGCGTCGGACAAAGACCGAGAAAATGCGTTTGTCGCTCATTCCCGGCCCGATAGGGGAAGTAAGTCTGAAGCTTGCTCCGGCTAACCCTCTTTGCTGGGCCAGATTTACCATATACTCGCCATAAACTTTAGAAGCATGGTAGGCCGTCGGTGGGTTGAGCGGGTGTTCTTCTGTTACAGGCAATTGTTGGGGCTGTCCTATTACCGGCACACTGGATAAATAAATGAAGTTGTTGGTTTCCCATTTTGCTGCTAGATTGAGCAATTGCTGTGTTCCCAGACAATTGACCAGCGAAATTGCCGAGGCATACAGGCTTTTGTCCATATCGGCGGCAGCGTGGACGATAACCTGGCAGGCGGCAGTTTCACGGCTAATTTGTTCGACTAAATCTGGGGCAGCTATATCTAAAAGTAGTTGCTGCTTGAGGCCAGCTATTTGGCTGAGACGGCGGCTCAACCCGATTACTTCATGCCCTGCCGTTATTAAATGAGCCGCGATTGCCCCACCGACATGTCCACTACTGCCTGTTACCAGCACTCTCATAGTTTTCCTATTTCATTCCGTAATTTTCGACCAGGGCCAGATAATCTCCCGGCTCATCCAGGCGCTGCGTGCGGGCAAGTTGCTCGATTGCACCAGGGTCAAGATATAATTCATTCCAATAGCGCACTGCCACGCCCTGAGTTATTAATGGTAGGTCGTAAGCGGGTTCGCCCAGCCCAAAATGCCGCAAAGCCACTTCTACATCATTAAAGCCAAA
>JBBQXW010000270.1:0-10166 GCA_038209275.1 Chloroflexia bacterium
GTGCGCGGTACGAAAGTGGCGCTAGGGCCGTATTTGCCGGAACACGCCGAGATTTTCGTTGCTTTTAAGCAAGACCCGGAAGTAACGATTTATAGCGATAGCACTTTCACGATTCCTTTGTTTGAGGAAGAAAAAGAGGCGCTGGACGGTATCAGTAAACGCGGCGCAGCTTTTACTATTTATGAGCTGGAAAAATTAAGTATAATTGGTGGCGTGGGTCTGCGTTCGCTCAATCACCGCAACGGCACAGCGATACTCGGTATTTCCATCGGGAATAAAGATTATTGGGGCAAGGGCTACGGTACGGAAGCCCTCAAGCTAGTCCTCGATTATGGCTTCCGTTTCCTGAACCTCTATAACATCGGTTTGGACACCACCAGTTTTAATTTGCGCGGCATCCGAGCTTACGAAAAGGCTGGATTTAAGGAAATCGGGCGGCGGCGTGGCGCTGTTCTGATGAATGGGAAACGCTACGACGAAGTTTTAATGGATTGTATCGCCAGCGAATTTACCCCGCCCGTTCCCGGTTGGCCCACGATTGAGGGATGAGGAAGAAGGAAAGAGGAGAAGAAATCCATTGGCGGAGCAATGTCCCACAAAATCGGGCCGGATTGTAGGATGCTGCTCCGTCAGCTGATTTTCCATTGGCGGAGCAATGTCATACAGATGCGTGTCATTAATTCCGTCTTTTTCTCTTTCCTTCTCTTTCCTTCTCTTTCCTTCTCGTTACTTTTGCGCTTGCGGCCAGGGTGAATAGGGCTGCTGGCTGTTTGGTTGCTGCGGCGGTTGGGGACGTTGTTGACCCGGTGGTGGTGGGGCGGGTTGGTTCGAGACGCGACTGGGGTCCTGGGCTGGTTCTTGAGGGTGGCTATTTGGCGGCGGGCCGGGAACGATGTTAGCGCCGTTGGGCAGCATACTTTGGGAGAGTGCCGCAAAGCCCGAAATAGTGCCGAGACCTAGCGTTTCGACGGCATTGTTGGGGACGATGACCAGCGCGCCGCGTTCTTTAATCGCGTCTGCCAGCATATTCATCGAGCGCAAGCTCATTGCCACCGGGTTTGTGCCGTAAATGAGGGCGGCCTGATTGAATTTTTGAGCCACTTCTACTTCGGCCTGACTGAGAATAACACGAGCATGACGTTCGCGTTCGGCCTGGGCTTCTTTGGACATGGCATCCTGCAACGCTTCGGGAATCAGCACATCGCGCATTTCGACTGACTGTACGGTAATGCCCCAGGGTTCGGTGCGCTCATCAATCATCTTCTTGAGCATTGTTTCGATTTGGTCACGGCCTGCCAATAGTGCGGCTAAATCAGCCTTGCCAATCGTATCGCGTAGAGCGGTTTGGGCCGCCCAGCTAACTGCCTCGGCATAATTAGAAACTGCCAGTGCCGCTTTTTCGGCATCCCACACGAACCAGAACAGTACCGCATCCACATCTACTGGCACAGTATCGCGGCTCAGAGTTTGCTCGGCTTTGAAGGGCGTAATTTGTACCCGGCTGTCCACGATGGTTGAAATCGAGTCAATGATGGGCCAGAGAAAAAATACGCCCGGCCCGGCGGTACGGCTATAGCGGCCCAATCGCAACACAATTGCTTTTTCCCATTGCCGGGCTATTCTGAGCGAAAGATATATCAGGTAGCCCAGCACCGCACCAATAACGGCAGGTGCAAGCCCGGTGACCCAGGTCGAGGCCGGAGCGTTCGGTACAACTGGCGGGTTAATTATTAGATAGGATGCAACTGCCCCAACTGCAACAAAAATAAAAAACATAGCGCAGCCCAGGCTATTGCTGGTGGTCATAATATTAGCGCTAGGCGGTGCCGCCTGTTGCGGTTGCTGATATTGAAACTGAGAATTGGAAGGCATAATCGGGAGTATCTCCTTTCAGGTTTGAGAATTTCCCATAAATGATGGAACTTGAACTTTTACACTACATCTCATATACGAAAAGCCGTAAGCTTTGTTTCGCTGGATTAAAAATTGATGAGAAAAGCCTACTAAACCACTTGCCTATGACGTTACGTAATAGGTTATAATAGGAGCGGAAAAAGCGAAATAGCGAAAGGAAAGGGCGATGAAACCAGCCGAAACCTATTCGGTGAAAGAATTTGCAAATCTGGCGGGCGTAACCGTGCGTACTTTGCAATATTATGACCGGGAGGAATTACTCAAGCCATCAATGTATACGGAAGCGAAGCATCGGCTTTACCGACGCGAAGACCTGTTGCGCTTGCAGCAGATTTTGACACTGAAATATATCGGCTTTTCGCTGGATGATATTCGCCAGTTGCTCAATAGCCCGGTCTATGATGTCACCAGTTCGCTACGGATTCAAAAGGAGGCGATTGACCAGCGTATCGAGCAACTCCAAAAAGTCTCACAGGCGCTGGAATTGTCGCTAAACACGCTGGCTTCGCTCAAGCCAGCAGAACTCGATTGGGGAGTGGTGAGTGAGCTTATTCACGGGTTGCTGGCAGCGGAGAAATGGCGCTGGGTCAATCGCTATTATACGCCGGAGCAGGAGGAAATATTGCGGGCGCGGCAAGCCCAGTTTACGCCCCAGGAAATGCTTCAAAGTCAGCGCGATTGGGCCGAACTTATTGCCCTGTTCCAGAGCCAGCAAGCGCAAGGCGCTATGGTGAGTGACCCGGACGTGCAGAAACTTGCCGCCAAAATGGAAAAGCTTCTTCACAGTTTTACCCAGGGCGATGCCGGTATTACCCAGTCGCTTCGCCGGATGTATCAGGATTTGGAGCAGATGCCGGAAGACCAACGGCCCTATGATGCCAAAACCCAGCGCTTTATGTGCGACGCTTTAGACCTCTATCTGCTACAAAAAGCATAAAGTTTGGAATGAGTGTAAAAGGTAAAGATTATGCCAAAACCTTCTGCTGTTAGGAATATTACAACTATCGAAGAAGCGTTGAGTGCGCTGGGCGTAACGGACGAAACGCTCACGCCCAAAGAAAAGAAAGCTCTGGACGAGCAGGGCTATTTTATCCTGTCCGATGCAATTGAACCAAAGGTGATAAAACAACTACGTGAAGTGTTCGAGCAACTATGCGAACAGGAAAGAGTAGCGGCAGGCCATCAGACACCCCAGACCAGTGGCACGCGCCATCTGGCTGATTTGATAAGCAAAAGCCCGCTTTTCCAGCATTTGTACACGCATCCCAAGCTGCTGGCGGCGGTCTATTATGTGCTAAAGCGGGAATTTCACTTAACCCGCGTATCCGGGCGCGACCCTTTGCCAGGCTATGGCGCACAGGGCTTGCACGCCGATTGGGTGACGGCGGTGGCGGAATTTCAGGTGGTCAACTCACTCTGGCTGCTAGACTCGTTTACCGCCGAAAGCGGCCCAACCCGGTTAGTGCCGGGTAGTCATTTGCTCAAGCACATGCCGGACAAAAAGCTGTTAGCACCTACTCGTCCTTATTCTGGCGAGGTTTTTGCGCTTGCTCCGGCTGGTTCGGCCATTATTTTCAACGCTCATATCTGGCATAGCGGCACGCATAATCAAAAACAGGCCCATCGCCGAGTGATTGATTGCCTGTTTAACAGCCGCGATGCTTCATTTTTTAATTCTACCGAGACGCAAGAAATGGTAGAGCAACTTTCACCCGCCGCCCCGCCCGCGTTTCTGGAGCAGGTTTCGCCCGCCGTCCGCTACCTTTTGGGCCGTTAGTATTTTCACTAAAATTAAAAAGTGACAGGAGTTTGATGTATCAAACTCCTGTCACTTTTTAATTTTAGTGAAAGTTTATAGGTTGGTGGCAAGACCGCGTTTGACGGCGTAGAGGGCGGCGTGGGTGCGGCCCGGCAAATTGAGCTTGTTCAGGATGCTGCTGACGTGGGCCTTGACTGTTTTCTCGCTGACCGAGATTTCGCGGGCAATCTCTTTGTTGCTCATACCCCGACCAAGCAGGGCCAGCACTTCACGTTCGCGTTCGGTCAATTCTTCCAAATTGTCGGCGGCTTTGGGGGGCGCAATAACTTCGTGCATCAACTTTTTGGCAACTTCAGGATGAAGCTGGACTTCGCCCCGTTCCGCCGCCAGCACCGCTTTGACCAGTTCGTTGGGCTGTACATCCTTGAGCAAATAGCCCGTCGCGCCGCTTCGCAGGGCCGTGAACACCTTTTCATCATCGGCAAAACTGGTGAGGGCAATAATCTCGGTTTGAGGCCGCATTTGCTTGACCTCCTTGATGGCGGTCAGTCCGTCCATAATCGGCATAACCAAATCCATCAGAACAACATCCGGCTCTAGCTCTTTTACTTTTTGCAGGGCTTCACGTCCGTTGCTGGCTTCGCCCACTACCTCAATTTCGTCTTGTAGTTCTAAAAAGGTTATTAAACCCTGGCGAACTACCGCGTGATCATCAACGATTAGCACACGAACTCGTTCATCACTACCTGACATAATTTTTGTCTCTCCTAATCCTTCCCCGTTCCAGCTTTTAATCAGTTAAAATTCCAGGGAAGCGGTTCCCGTTAACACTAACTAACCACTTGAATTATTAATTAACACTCACAACTTAATTTATGCCGAGTCCAACCGGGCGCGGCGCGGTAACAAGCGGCAAAGTTGCCGTAATAATTGAACCCTTATTGGGATGGCTCTCGATTACCAGCGTACCTCCGGCGAGTTCGGCCCGTTCGCGCATACTGGTCATACCCAGCGATTTTTGTTCGCGATTGTTTTGGGCCGCCTGACCCGATGGGTCGAAGCCTACGCCATTGTCGCGTACTATTAGTACCGCTTCCTGCTCATCAATCGTCAATTTGACCCAAACGTGGGTAGCCTGGGCGTGTTTGACGATATTGTTCATAGATTCTTGCGCGATGCGATAAAGCGCTTGCTCGTGTTCGTTCGAGAGGCGACGGTCATTGCTATTTTGAACTTCAAAATCAATCTGGATGTTTTCTTTGTCCCTGACCGCAGCAATATGTTTTTCCAGCGCCGCAATCAGACCCTGCTCTTCCAACGCTGCTGGACGCAACTGGAAGATAAGGGCGCGCATTTCGGATAATGCACCACGTGACAGGGTTTGCAACCGTTCGAGTTGGGCTGGCACACGGTCAGGTTTTTTAATCATCATGGCCCGCGCCGATTCTGCGGTTAGTGTGATACTGAAAATAGTTTGGGTCACACTGTCGTGCAAATCGCGGGCCAGTCGGTTGCGCTCTTCCAGGGCGGCGAGTTGTTGGGCCTGTTGGTACAACCGGGCGTTTTCAATGGCGATACCAATCTGGCTACCAATTGCTTTGAATAAATCTACATCGCTGTTCGATACTGTGCGAACTCTTGGGCTGGTCAGGTTAACCACGCCGACCACCCGGCCCTTGCTTTTGAGTGGCACTCCCATGTAAAAGCGCTTGTGTTGTTCATTTTGCAAAGCCGCATGGTTTACATTGGTATGTTCACCGGGATTTTCAGTGATAATCACATCGCCCTGCGCCGCTACCAACCCGGTCAGTTGTTCCCCAACCCGCACGCGCCTATAATTACTAATATATTCGGCGGTCTGGCCCTGATGGACTGCCAGGGTTAGATATTGACCCTGCTCATCCAGCAAAAAGAGGCTGCCATATTCTACTTCGGCTACCAGCATCAGTTGCGGCAGCGCTTCATCCAGCACTTTTTCCAAATCGAGTGATTGGCTGATAGCGGCTGTAACCCGGTTGACGGCGCTCAGTTCGCAGTTGCGCCGCTCGGTTTTATTCAGCGATTCTTCTAATTCGGCCCGCGATTGACGCAAATTCTTTGCCATACTGTCCATTGCGCTGGAAAGATAAGCTACTTCGTCTTCGCCTTTGACTGGCGGCACTTCTACCGTCAAATCGCCGTCGCGAATAGATTGAGCGACCCTTGCCAGATTTCGCAAAGGCCGGGTAATCGAGCGAGTAATCGCGATAGCTACCAGACTGCCGACAATTCCGGCAATGATAACCAGCGCCAGCGAAAGAAAAGTAATGTAGGTACTCAGGCTGCGGGCATCATTAATCTGGCCTTGAATATGGTCGCGGTAGATGGCAAAGGCATCATCAATGGTCTTGATAATTTCGTTCTTTTGGGGTTGGCCCAGCCGTTCCCAGAGCGGAATAGGGGCTTCAAAAAAATCGCCCCGGTTAATGCTCAGTACTTCATCTATAGACTGGTTGAAGCGGGTGTAAAGTTCTTTCACCTTATCAAACGCGACCCGGTCTAAATTGCCTTCAAGGAACAAGCTTTCAAGTTCGGTATTAGCCCGATTATAGGTGGCGCGGGCATCGCTCAATTCTTTGCGACCAATATTTTCATTGCCAAACAGCAGCAAGAAGCCGCGCACGCTGCTGGCCTCGCGCTCTACCGCCAGTTCCATATTTAAAATGGCGTTGGTAATACGCTGGTCGCGCTCGGTTAATTCACTCAGCTTGCTACCGGCCTGGTTGGTCGAAAAAATACCAGCAACCGCCAGTATCAAACTGATACCAGCCATCGCCAAAAACCCGGTTAGAATTCTTCCACCGAGGCTCCGGCGCAGCGAAAAAAAAGGGTTTTTATAGGGTTGAGCCATGGCGTTTATAACTTTTACAACTATTTAACTCAGTTAATCCTGGTTAGTGTTATGCTGGAAAGCACTCTGCCCTATTATACCTTTTTCAAGCTGTTTATTCAATTCCTCGCTCGCTAAATCTGAAGCAATTACCATAAATCGGCTGGACACAGTTGGGTCGGAGGCCGAAGAGAGTAGGCGCGAAGTAATACGCCCGTCGGCTAAATCCCAGCTTTGCCGTCCGTCGGGGGTAACAAATACGCCTTTAGCTCGTACCACCGGGCCAAAATAGCCCCCGACCAGTTTTTCAAAAAGAGTTTTCAAATCGGCGGTGCTAAAAGTGCCAGTGTATTCGCGCCCGAACGAAATCAGGCTTTCTTCGCCGTGTTGCTCGTGGGTGTGGTGCGGCTCTCCTTCGGTTTCTTCGACTTCATCGGTTTCGGCCTGGTGCGTTTTGGTCTCGATGGCAAATAGTTCGTTAGCGCTGATTTGGCCTTCTACTGCGGTATAGCAGCGCGCCAATGGGTTGACTGCTTCGACCAGACCGATTAGGCCCGCGACCTGCCCCGGCAATATCAAATCGGTCTTGCTGATAACGATGGCGCTGGCAGCCCGCAGTTGGGTCAGGGTAAATTCTTTCAAATCGCCCGGCGTGGACAGGCGCGGCGCATCTACTACAGCAATTATTTCTATCTGACCGAGCCGCCCGGCTAACCGAGGATTGGCGATTGCCTTGACGATTTCTTCGATACCGGCGACTCCGCTCGGCTCAATAATCACTCGTTCCGGGCGATAACTTTCCAGAAGCTTGATAATCTGCCCGGTCAGATTTTTCTGAAGGGTGCAGCAAATGCAGCCACCCGGCAATTCGATAACTGCTCCCGCCGCACCTTCCGCCCGAATCAGCTCGGCATCCACTCCAACCGCCCCAAAGTCGTTGACGATTACCGCTACTCGCCCACTAAGTTGTGGCAGCAACTGGCGAATCAGGGTGGTTTTGCCGCTCCCCAGGTAGCCACAGATAATTTGCACCGATGGCAAGTTGGTTTCCTGAACTTTGGCTTTTTCGCTTGTGCTTGTGTCTGTTTCGGTCTGGCGCGATTTCAAGGCCCAATCCCAGGCTTTGGTTGGCGCTGGTGTAACGAGCCACCAGTGTTCCAAAATAGCCGCGCTCATCATAATGAAAAGCAAAGCCTGTCCGACCTGCTGCCCGGCATTATTCGCCGCCAGAATATTGGTAAAAAGCAGCGTGGCAATGATAATCGAAATAGTTACCGAGAAAGGGAAGAAGCGGTTGAGCGGCTTTTGGGTAAAATATTGGGCCATATATTTCAGGTTGTCAGGCAAAAATTCGGTGGTCAGGTTGTTAACGCCCAGGAAAATATTGATTTTGGCGGACTGGTGCGTCCAATGCAAAATCATAAAGGCCCACAAGCCAATTTCGTTGCTGCCGCCCCAACCAAGTATAACAACTACTATACTTAACCCAATAATAAAAAGTTCGTGATAAAGGTTAGCGGCAATGGCGGCCCGCAAGCGCACGCCAGTTGGTGAGCCTGGTTCGAGTTCGGGAACACGCCGTCCTACTACAAAGCCACTGTAGTAACTGGTCTCAATCCAGCTCCAGATTACTATCGCCCAGAAGAAAGCGGCAAAAGTTCCGCCGACATCGGCGCTATCTCGTGTGGCCCAGAATTGCCAGAAAGCGAACGGCTGAATCGCCGTTACCAGACCAAAAACCCAGGGTCGCCATTGTTTGCGCCCACACACAAATATAATAATGCCGGTTGAACCCCACCAGATTAAAACCGCCGCTACTATCGGCGGCAATACGTCAAACCAGAAATTCATAGCTGGAAAGCTCCCTCTAATCCAAGTTGGCTTATAATTCTACAGGCAATTCACCACGCGCATAGGCAAACAGACGAGAAACAGGTAGATTTTGGTGGTGAGCTACGATTAAGCATAATTTGATACTTAGCCCTTACAGTATAAATCTCACCCCGAAAATAGAGTGTGTCCTGAACTACAGACTCAGACCCCAATTAAGCGATACGAAATAAAGGTCGAAATTACTCAAAGCCATTTTTATGCATTCCCCTATTTTTGGGTGAGCGTCAATTTTTTGCAAAACCCGGACGTGACCGTCCGGGCAAAAAATAAATGTGCCGAATTTTTTAGCCCGGACGTTCACGTCCGGGTTGGCTTGGCCCTGGCGCAAAAAATTGACGCTCACCCGCCATTTTTAACTAACTTGCTATTTAGGGCAAAAATGTTAGAATAGCGTACTACAAACTAATTGAACCAAAAAAACAGAAGACGGGATGGTACTCTGCCTAAATGCAATCCAACCTGACAGATACGGGTAATACGGTTAATCCCTATCACGACGATATTGCTCCTCAAATTACCGCTCAATCGGATATTATTCCAGCCATAAGCAAGCGCCACAAAATATTTGTGGGTCTGAGCAGTTTTGCTTTTGCGGCACTCTACGCCGAATTGATGTTTTTTGCCTATAATTATTATGGTTCGGGAATTGCGCCTGAGAACGTAGCATTGGCGGTGGGCCTGGTTTTCGTTTTGACCTTCGGCACGCTGTTGGCCTCGTTTATTCTGCCTCACCGTTTGTATCGGCCATATTTCGAGCGCTATTCGCCGATTAATTTCTTGATAAAAGAGTGGGTGGTTGCCATTATTCTAATCATTGGCGTGACTTTAATAACGCTGATGGTGGGAATTTTTCTGGTCGGAGGGAATTTGGGGGCAGTCGGCGAACTAATGCGTTCGCTGGCGCTGTATGCTATCGTCGCCATTATTTCTTTTCACGGATTGGTTACGTTTGTACGCTACGTGCAGTATTTGTACGAGCGCGAATTACACCAGTCTTACAAAATAGTCACGGTAGCGGGCGTTTCGGTGGTGGTGCTGCTAATTATCACGCTCTTTTTGCTGCAATACGATTTGCAACGGATGGGCAGTGCTGAACCCAAAAAAGATTTGCTCTCGTTCCATTTGAGCTTGCGTGACATCTGGCTCATCGCCATGAATATGTATGTACTATTCTGGAATTATTCGCGCCTTGCCGACCACTAAAACGACTCAATAATTTGCCTGAACAAATTATAATCAAGTTTTGAAGGGTTGTAGTTATTCAAGCGAGTTGGGCGAATGCAATTCGCCCCTACGATTGGTAACAACTCAGGTCGTTGGAAGTGTCACCCTGACGCAGGAAGGGTCTCGGCTCTACCCGAAGCACCTTACTCTGGCAACCAGAGATGCTTCGTTCCTCAGCATGACGCGGGTGAGTAGTTTGCTTAATTAAATAATGACCAATTTATAGCCCGTGCCACGAATAGTTTGTACCTGAGCCGACGACCCCTGAAGTTTGTCGCGCAAGTGCGCGATGTGGACATCTACCGTGCGGGTATCCCCAAAATATTCATAGCCCCACACCAAATTGAGCAAGCGGTCACGGTCTAGCACGATACCGATATTTTGAGCCAGCACTTTGAGCAAATCAAATTCTTTGGCCCTCAGTTCGATAGCCTTGCCTTCGATGGTCACTTCGTGGCGGGCGAGGTCAATCAGAGTATTACCCAGTTCAATTTGCATTTTTGCATC
>JBBQXW010000271.1:0-10096 GCA_038209275.1 Chloroflexia bacterium
TATTTTCGGGCCGAAGCAGGACAGTTCAAATTATTGGAATTGCCCGAACGAGTCACACCCGCCAGCAAAGACCGACCTCACGAACCCGCCGCCACTCCTTTGCCACTTCCGCCCGTTGAGGTGGTAGATTTGCGACAGGAGTTGAAGAGCGGCAACACCAGCATTTTCAGCCGTTCGCTACGCCATTACCTCAAGCAAACGCTAGATAGTCACCATCAGGCCATTCTTTTCTTGAACCGGCGCGGCACAGCCACAATTGTAATGTGCCGCGACTGTGGTTTTGTGCTGAAATGCGACGAGTGCGACACGCCGTTAGCCTACCACGCCGATTTGGAACGGCTAGTTTGCCATCGCTGCAACAAACGCCAGAGCTACCCCGAACGTTGCCTCAATCCGGCCTGCAAAAGCGAGCGCATCCGCCATTTCGGGACAGGCACGAAGCGCGTTGAGGAAGAACTGATAAAACTTTTCCCGCAAGCCCGTGTGTTGCGCTGGGATCAGGATACCATTGCCGAGGGCGGACGCGACACCTATCAAATCCTTTTCGATAAAATGGCGAACTACGAAGCCGATTTGCTGGTCGGCACGCAAATGATTGCGAAGGGACTGGATTTGCCGTTGGTGGCGCTGGTCGGGGTGATTACCGCCGACACCGGGCTGTACTTGCCCGATTTTCGCGCCACCGAGCGCACTTTCCAGCTTTTGACCCAGGTAGCAGGCCGGGCCGGACGGCGTTCCGGCCCTTCGCAAGCAGTAATCCAGAGCTACACCCCCGACCAGTACGCTATCGCCGCTGCCGCCCACCACGATTACCTGAGTTTCTATCGGCAGGAAATGACTTTCCGGCTCGAACACCGCTACCCCCCCTACGCCAAACTGATTAAGTTTGTCTACAACCACAAACAGGAAAACAAAGCTCGTCAGGAAGCCGAAGGGCTGGCTCGCTTGCTGACCATGCACTTCGAGGAAGCCGGAATTGATGCGTCTGCCTGGGATTTTATCGGCCCCGCCCCGGCTTTTCAGCACAAGCTACGTGGCGTTTATCGCTACCAGCTTATTGTCCGCATCCATGTCCCCGAAATTGCCAACCGCTCCGACCCTGCCGAAAGTGCTATCCGCCGCATTATCGGACACCTTCGCCCCCAGTTGCACGGCTGGTCGGTGGACGTTGACCCTCAATCGGTGCTGTAGTAAAATCTTTTCACTGAAATTTCTTATTCTTGAGGTTTTGA
The DNA here is from genome assembly GCA_038209275.1 of Chloroflexia bacterium. Taxonomy (GTDB): domain Bacteria; phylum Chloroflexota; class Chloroflexia; order Chloroheliales; family Chloroheliaceae; genus L227-5C. The sequence continues at coordinate 1,233 of JBBQXW010000271.1, forward strand.
TTTTTGTACAAAAATCAAAACCTCAAGAATAAGAAATTTCAAGAATTCTTCTTTATTTAGTTCTCGGAAATTTTTTGCAAAAAATTTCCGAGAACTAAAAGAAAAGTTCGGATTAAGAGTGGCACAAGCTTTGCCAGGCTATTATCGGCAAGGGTAAACCGAAGTTTAACTAATCGGGATAGCAAGGAAAACATCATGACTATTGCAGTCCGAGAACTGGAAAATGAAACAGTTGAGTCCAAGCCCCAGCCTCAAAAGAAAGAATACACTTTTGAAGAGGTAGCCGAACTCAACGCTGCTGCCTGGAAAAATAATGGAACGAGTTATGAACTTTCGGAAGGAGAATTGATACCCGTGTGTCCATCTTCTAGTTCGCAGAGTCAATTGCTGCCGATACTGAGTGCAACTTTTATTCAGTTTCTAAAGACTAATCCGCTCGGCACAATTTTTGTGGATCAGGGCTTTATTTTTCAGCCAAAAAAGCCGCGCACTATGCGTGCGCCTGATATTGCTTTTGTAAAGCGAGAAAGAATGCCGTCAGGTGGGCCACCTAAAAAGGGCTATTGGGAATTTGTCCCCGACCTGGCAATCGAAATTGTGTCACCCGATGATAAATGGTACGACTTAACAGTGAAGCTCGGAGAATATTTCAGGTTTGGCGTGCGTGAAGTTTGGGTGATACTTCCACCTAACCAGGCAGTAATCGTTTATCATTCAGAACAAGAAGCACGCTATTTGGGAATGCAAGATAAATTGGAGCAGCCAGAGATATTGCCAGGTTTTAGCGTTGAAATAGTCGAGCTATTTGAATCTATTATTAGCACTGGCTAAAAATTTGTTACTTTTGGGGCATGATTTACGTAGAATCGTGTATAATATAAAAAACATGCGGTACACAAGGCCGCCTTATTTAGAAGAAAGTTTATTTCATACTGGAGGGAAGTTAGTGCTATGGCACTTTTGACAATATTGACCGATGAGAATCCTCGGTTACGGCTTAAATCACAAAAAGTAAGCAAATTCGATAAAAATCTGCGCCTACTGGCCGAAAATATGCTGCACACGATGGAAAACGCCAACGGTATCGGTTTGGCTGCGCCACAGGTCGGCGTATTGCAGCGTTTGATTGTAATTGATATTCCGGCTGAACTGGAATTTGAGGGTAGCGAACCATTTCACGCCGTCGTGGTTAACCCTGAAATTATGAAGGCCAGTGGCGAAGAGATTGGCGAAGAAGGTTGTTTGAGTGTACCCGGCTGGTACGGCGAAGTCAAACGCTTCTATGCCGTCACAGTAAGAGGTCGCGATGTTACGGGCCGCGAAATTCGGATTAAAACCGAGGGTCTTCCGGCGCGCTGTCTACAACACGAAATAGACCACCTCGATGGTATCATCTTCACCGATAAAGTGGTAGATGCCGCGACGCTGCACAAAGCGAAACCGGCTGACCCACGCGATGCTGAAACCAAAGAACTGGTCAAAACTATTTAATCAATTGGGTAACAAGGGAGGCGACCCTGGTAGTCGCCTTTGTCTTTCAGGGCATTATTATGTACCATTTATTTACTGAATTACTTTCTAATGGCTTTGGCTGGATTTTCCTGGGCGGGATGGTTTTTCTAGGTGTAAGACGCAACCAGCACAACCGCCACCGTCAGAGTAATCACCAGCATTATATGGGCGGTCAGCCGCCATACAATAATCTAAATCAGGGCGGGCCACCGCCTCCAATGTATAAAACCTATACTCAACCATACACCCCGCCGCCTTCGCCCTACACTTACGGCCCTGGCTATCCTGGCCCGAACGCGCCTGGCTATATGCTTCCGCCTCAATCACCCGCGCCAACTCCACCCAACCCTGGTTGGGCCGCGCCGCCGAATAACGGTTGGTCGTCTGCGCCGCCGCAAGGGTGGGCGCAGCCAGACCCTAATGCTGGACAAACCGCCTGGCCTGAGCCAGTTGTACCAAATTCGCGCGTTATTCACGCCGCCCCCGGCGCGAGTCCGACCACTAACCCCAATTCACCGACCAAAGATATTTTCGTCTGGGGTCGCAGCATGGCAGGCTGGGTTTACGCTGGGAAGCTGACTGTTGCCAAAACGCTGGGAACAACCGAAATTCGGCAGTACGCCGATGGCAAATTCGGCTTTGGCCTACAAGATAAACTCTGCATCGAAGCCGACGACTTCGAGCAAGCCCGCTACATTTTTGAACAAAGTCGCATGATTTAAGTGAGGACATCGTGACCAGTATTACTATTTCTCTTTCGGATGAGCAGTGGGTAAAGTTAAACGAGCTTGCCGAGCGCCTCAAGCTCACACCCGAAGAGGTACTAAAACTTAACTTGCAAAAAGAGCTTGTTAAAGCTGAGAGAAATTTCAAACAAGCGACTGATTATGTCCTTGCTAAAAATGCCGAACTTTACCGAAGATTGGCCTGATGCAATATCTTGTATAAAATAAAAACTCGGTGTTTCCAAGACCGAGTTTTTATTTTATATTTAAGCTCTAGCTGTACTGCGGAGGCGCTTTGCCTTGTGATTCGATGATGCGGGGGTATTCAACATCGTCTTTCACTGCTTTGGGCAATATTTCCTCTAAAGTGACGGTATGGCGAATTTCGTCGCCGAAATCGAAGAGATAGAGGAAGCTTTGCTTGGGCTTTAGCTTTAGCTTTTCCAGGCGCATTTTGGCAGCGCTGCGACCTTCGCCACCTAGCGGACTCTGGTACTCGCTGGCTTCATCCCAGGCTTTACCGCTCATAAAGAAGGCGTAAAGATGGTCGTCGTCCCACTCGAATGCTTCCTGAATGACATCGTGCAAATCGTGCAAAGTCTGGTAGGCAGGCATTTCGATGCGTCGCCAGATTGACTTTTTACTATCGAGCTTCACCTGAAAACGATAGAGCGTAGTCAGGCTGGCGGGAGTAGGCTCATCGTCCGGCCCTTCTACTTCTATGTATTCTTCATCCCCCTCTTCATCGTCCTCAAACTCGTCGTCAGTCCAGTTATAATCGGGCGGCGGAAAAGTTATTTCAACCGTTGTGCCAGCTTTCTGCTTTGTAGCACCTACCGTCGCCTGTAAATTCAGGCCATCCGCCGGCAGAAACGGCCCTTCCAGAGTACGCTGATATTTGGTGAAGAATTGGTTTAAGGCTTCGATGGCTAAGGTCAACGCCTTTACTTCTCTGGCATCCGGGTTGCGCGGCTCTGACCCCTTTGTCACCCTTACAAATGATGGCACGCCCTGACGCGACGGCGATTTCAGGCCACGTTCTTCCAGCCATTCCAGATAAGTCGGGTCTACCTCGTCGCTGGAGTCAAAGTACATCGCCACGCTATCTTCCATGTTCATGATGTAATCTTCGTCGTCTTCGTCGTCCTCATCGTCAGCGTCGTCGTCATCATCTTTAACTACCAGTTGGGCCACAATTTGCCGCAGTTCTTCGCGGGGAACTCCCTCGATGGGCGCACCAGCCTGCCGCAACATTTCAATTGCCGAGTCAAGTTCCTCGTCGTCAACAAACTGCTCTTCTCCGGCTTCCAGCGTCCGAATATAGGCATCCAACGAGAAGTACAAGGCCACGCCCGTAACAATACCGCCGCCGCCCATAATCGAAGCGTAGATAATATCGGTATCGGGTTGTGGGCCGTTGCCTTTGCCCAGGTCAAGCATAATTGGCGGATTGTCGGGCATATATTTCCAGGGCGCACGTTTCCAGTAGCCGCCAACGGCCTTAAACAAATCGGGCAGCAAAGCGGTATCAATATCCCAGGAGAACGGTTCGGGCGGTTCGGCATCTTCATCCGCCCCCATGCTGGCTGCCAGCATCTCAAAAGCTTCGTCAAAAGCTGGAATCTCGGCCACATACTCAACTGGCACGTTAAGCGGACTCAGCATAGCACGAGCGGACTCAGCCAATTCGGGGTCATTAACTTCTACTCGGGCGGGCAAAGAAGGCTGGGGCTGGTTATTTTTCTTGTTGTTCTTGCCATTGTCCAGCGTTAAAATTCCTGGCGGTGGCGGCGCTGGTACAGGCATAAATGGCCCGGTAAAGGCTGTCACCAGCGCTTGCAAGGCTTCGCTGATGCCATCGTCCTTAGTTTGGATGGGCGAAACCATGCTGACGGAGCGGATAAAACCCTGTTCGGTATCCATCCATAAAATAGATTGCGGCTGAAAAGTTTGTTTACCGTCGCGGAGATAGACTGCCAGAGTACGTTTGCCGCCACCAATCACCAGGTCGCGGGAACGGGGCAGCTTTGAGAGCCGACCTAGCTCCGCTTTGGTTAGCTTTTGTGCAGTTGGCATTATTTACCTGCTTATTTCTTCTTTTTGTCTTTGTCTTTATCGTCTTTTTTCTCGGCGGCTTTGAGCAAGCGGGCCTGAGTCGCTTCGCCAATGTACTGAGCGCGAATTTCAGCTTGCCGCGCTTCTTCCAGCGCTGCCGCTTGCTTGCCGCCCTGTACTACATCTTCCATAACGCCCTGCAACCGGGCCAACGTCTTATTCGGGTCGCGGGTGACAATCAGCGTAGCGATGGTTGCGCCGGTTGCCGCACCTAGCACTACCCCTACTACAAACTTGAAAACCCCTGCAATCAAGCCCATCGGTTTTGTCTCCTTCATTTGTTTCTGGATTTTCACCTGTCATGCTGAGATGCTTCGTACCTCAGCATGACAGGTGAAAATCCTGTTGTTTGTTATTCGTTTCTCAATATTATAGAATTCTTTGCGGTTTCCATTGCCAAAAGACTATGCTTTCCTGAACAGAACGTGTATAATATAACATAATATTGACCTTGTAGCATAATTTGCACCAGGTCAGGTGGCAAGGTAATTGGTAATCTATTATTTTACTGGTTTCATAACTGGTTCTACTGTTCTATCGAAGAAGAGGTGAAGGGATGGGTGAGAAATTATCCTCACGCTGCCCGAATTGTGGTGGCGATAATCTCCAGACCGAACCGCTTTATGACTACGAGGAAGGGCTGACCGATGAGCTGGCGCTTTTTTGCTTTAGCTGTGGTCATTACCTGGGCGAAATGCCATCACAGCTTTGGCAACAGATGGATGCTCTACGAAGTACCCTGCCTTTCCTGACCGATTACCAAAAGGGCGAAAGCCCGACCACCGAAGCAGCTAAAAATGCAGTGCATGAATTTTTACTCGGACGACGTGCGGCTTCGCCGGATTTCGACTAATCTCTTATCTGCTATAATAGCTTTGCATTTATTATAATTCTGGTTAGTTCCAAAAGTTAGTGGGTTCATCGGTTCTATGGCTAGTAAAGCGGTCAAGCAATCGTCAGGGTCTAGTGGATTGGCCTCCTTTTTCAAGGTGAAGGCCGGAGAAAGTCGCGCCGTTTTTCTGATCGGTTTTGCAATTATGGCAACCGAAGCGGGCTACTGGTTGGGCGGTAACGGCGTGGATGCGCTGGTCTTTAACCGCCTCGACCTCTTTAAGACGCTACCCTTTCTTCTAATAGGCAAAGGCGTGCTGGCCTTTTTCGCCATCAGCCTATACAATGTCTGGCTGGTGCGGGTAAATAAAGCGGTACTGCTGACTGCTACCAGCCTTTTGACTATGCTGGTTTTAGTGCTGGCCCGCATAATTTTGCAGATTAACCATGAGCCGCCCGCCGCTTTTTTCTTTGTGCTATTCCCGGTAACATACATCATCCCCGATATGCTGCTATTGCAAGCCTGGTTTTTGGCCCGCGAAGTTTTCGATAGTCGCCAATCCAAGCGTTTATTTCCCCTGATTACGGCGCTGGGCATTGTCGGCATGGTCGGCGGCAACTTCCTGACTGGCCCACTGACCAAAGTTTTGCAAGCCGAGGGCGCGATAAGCGCCTGGGCGGTACTGGTTTTTCTGGCTTTCCTGGCAATGTTTACTTTGCGGCGCGAAATAGACAAGAAGAAACCGCCCGTCAAACGGCGCAAAGGCGAAAGACCGCCCCGCGAAGATGCCGGGGGGATGGTAAGTCGGCTCAAGCTCGGCTACACCTTTATCCGCTACTATCGGATAATCTGGCTGCTGGCCTTTGCTGCCGGAATAACAATGACGCTCTACTGGATTTCGTTTTTGTTTTTCCTCCAGGCCGCTATCAGCAAGTTCCCCAAAGATGCAGAAGGGTTAGCCGGATTTTTAGGTCTTATCAACGGTACAGCGATGTTAGTAGCCTCGCTGATTAGCTTTTTCCTGGCTAACCGCTTGTTTGCCCGCGTTGGTATCCGCAATATTTTGCTGGCTTTGCCTATTACCGATTTTCTGAGCTTCGCCTTGCTGCTTTTTACCAATATTCGGCTCGATTTAGCGGCAGATCTCCGAACTAATCTGGTGGTCGGCACCCGCTACGGTCAGATGATTGTCAAAGAAGGCTTGAACAACAGCGCCTCCAAGACCCTCTATAATTTGATGCCCTCCGAAACCCGCGAAGTTGCCGAAACTTTTAATAATGCAGTTAGCCAGCAACTCGGTATTGTCGTCGCGGGTTTGCTTATGCTATTGCTCGTTCCGTTCGGCCCAGTACCGCTACTGTGGATAGGGCTGGCGCTCTCGGTGGCCTACTTGATTATTAGCTGGCGGATGCGCTATCGCTACCGGGGAACGCTGGTGCAGTTGCTCAAAGAAGGCCAGCAGGATTTCTTCCGCAACGACGAAAATACGACTGGTTTTACAGCAGAAGTAGGCGTTGGAAATGCTGGAGATGACCCACTCGCGATTGCGGTCAACGGGCTGAACGATACCAGCGAAGGTACGCGCCGCCTTTCTGCCGAATTGCTGGGCCGCATCGGGTCGCAAGATGGGGTCAAACCGCTTATCAAGGCGCTTTTGACCGACCCTTCCGCCGAAGTGCGGCGTACCGCAATTGTTTCGCTCAAAGAACTGGATATTAACCGGGCGCTGCCCAATATTGCCGAAGCGATGACCGACTGGGACCCTGGGGTGCGGGCCGAAGCCGCCGCCGCCATGCGTGACCTCAAGAGCGACAATGGTCGCCCGCCCGATGCGTCAGCTTTTTATTATTTACGCAAAGGGCTGGAAGATAGTAGCCCGACGGTCAAGCGCGAGGCCGCAATTACCATGTCGGTTTTTGGGCGCAAAGGCGAGGCGCTGTGGGTTTTGTGGGAAATGGGCCGTTCCAGCGATGCCGCCGTCCGGCGTGAAGCCGCCACCGCTTACGGAATGTTGGGCGACAAAGTGTTGGTGCGCGAACTGGTCGAAATGCTGGATGATGCCGACCCCCTGGTGCGCCGACAGGCCGCCGGGTCGCTCGGCAATCTGTCTGGTCGCCCGGCGATTAATGCGCTGCTCAATGCCTTCGACGACGATAACCCCGGCGTGCGCGATGAAGCGGCTAATTCGCTGGCGCTGCTGCGAATGCAATCGGGGCGTACTTTGTTGCAATATCTTTTTTCAACCAGCAGTTCCAAAGGACAGGCGGCGGCTCTGCAAGCCCTTTCGCTGGCAAAGAGTTATGAGATGCAAGAGGGCAACGCTCAACGCTGGGCTGACCGCCGTCAGCGCTTGCTCAATAGCAGCGCGGCAGATGCCGGGGCGGGCGCAAGCGTCAGCCTGAATAAACAAATGATCCTGAACCCCTTGCGGGATGGGGTTGGTTTTGATCTGACTCAGGCAGATGAAGCCCGCTTACTTTCCTTCGGGCGGATGCAAATCGCGCTGGCCCGCCGTTTGCTGACCTATTTGCAGGAGATGCGTGGGCTGGATTTATCGTTAGCTCCTGTCGTCAGTAATCCGGCTTTGCAACTGGCCTGGCGCGCCCGCCGCAACCCCGAAAATTTGCTACTGCTCAACCGTTCTATCAAAGAACGTTACGATGCGGCGATTCTGCGGGCGGTCAATATTGTTGGGATGTTAGGGAATATCGAGGCGATTAATCTGGTCGCCAGCGGCTTGCAGGATACGGGCCGCAACGCCGCCCGAATGCGCGCCGATGCAATTGAAACGCTGGAAAATTTGGGCGACCCGCGCCTGACCCCCGATTTGATTGCCTTACTCGAAACTCGCGAGGATGAACCGGCCCAACTTAACGGCAAGGAATTGCCCGATATTTTAATCGAAATCTGGTTGGAAGGGGACGAATGGCTGCGGGCCTGTGTGCTGCACGTAATCGGCATGTTCGATTTGCGCCGCCTGCGTCCGCTAGTAGACCAGGTTTTTGAGGCCGACCCGAACGAGACCGAACACGACCCCTGGGTAGAAGAAGCCGCTATGGAAGCGACTCAGCGCCTGGAATGGCCGCGTGATGATTTTGAATTGAACAGAATGCTCGAAAAGAGCCTGACGGAGAAGGATATGCAGACCCTCGGAACTTTGTCCACTATGTCGCGCATTCTCTTTTTGCAAAAAGTGCCGATTTTTGCTAACCTCAGCCCGGAAGATTTACGGCGGGTGGCGCTGGTCAGCCTCGAACGGCTATATTCGCCTAACGAAATTATCTGCTATGAAGGCGACCCCGGCGACGAGCTTTATATTGTGGTGTCGGGCCGGGTGCAGGTATTGGTCGGCTACGGCGAGAACGAGGCGAAAACGCTGGCGGTGCGCGGCGAGGGCGAAGCCGTCGGCGAAATGGCGATTCTGGACGATATTCCCCGCGCCGCGACTTTGCGGGCTTACGGTGGCCCGGTGCGCCTGCTCACCCTCAGTGCCGACGAGTTCAAACGCATTTTGCGCGAACGCCCCGAACTGGCCGTCGAAGTTATCCGCGTCCTTTCGCGCCAGTTGCGCGATACTAACAAACGGCTACAGGCTACTTCCGGCCTCGATAACGTCGCCCAACAAAATCAGCCACAATTTCCAGTAGCGGTACAGCCAGGCGGACGACGGATTGGGTAAA
>JBBQXW010000272.1:0-10059 GCA_038209275.1 Chloroflexia bacterium
CGGCTTTCTCAGATGGCAAAATCTATACCGCACTCCGGTTTGTCCATTAAGTGATCTGACCTAAGCGACATTTAGCACGCGACGTACCTCGGTTAAAAAAGCCAGCAAATTAAATTCGGTGTTTCCGCTCAAATGAGGGAAAGTGGATAACGCACCGACCGATTTATCCCCGATAAGTCCGGTATAGGGGTCAAGCTTGAGAGTTGGGTTGCTGCTGGCTTCGTAACGCGAAAAATGGAACAAGGTTAGGTATTGCAAAAGGGCCTCTTTAAGCGGGTTGGATTGGTCATCGTAAATTAAACCTTGCCGCAAATCGCCATCGTCCAGAATGCCATCATACATATTTAAGAGGGTGGCATAAGAAACCACCCCGTTGTAGTGCCGGTCATCCTGGTTTGCTCCCGTTACGGTTTTACAATTGAAAAGATTGAAAAAGACTACCGTTTGTTTGGCCGGGTCTTCCACAAGTTGGGTGAGCTCAAGGGTATCTTGAATATACAATGCACTCACTTCTAATTTTTCCAGCTTTACCACCCAATATTTGTCAAAGAAGATCGGGTAAAGCTTTAAATCTTTTTTGTTGGCGCGCAAAGCTTTGATAATGCTGTGGGACATAAAGAATAAAGCTTCCTCGGTGTCTCGGTCCTGGTGAGTCAAGTTTAGACGGCTAGAATAGGGCGCTTTGGCAATGTACATAAAATGCCGGTAGCCTTGCTGGTATAACTTGCCCACCTCGTCCAGTAATACCACTGGGTTTTGGAACAGACTGGCCGAGTCGTAGTTGGCCGAGAAAGTTTTAAAGGGCTGCACTTGAACCTTTTTATCACCCGGCAGCCGTTCAATCCCAATAATTTCTCCGGTAAGACAGGAGCGGTTAAAATCACTTTTCCATTTTTGGTCGGCCTTACGGCTGGAAACAACTACAATTGCGAGTTTGTCCGGCGTGCCAACTTCCATTTTGGTTGGAAATTCAAAAACTTTAGGCAAGACCGAGTAAAGCGAACTTAATCCATTTCGAGCTTTAAACTGGTCGTAGGAAGCGGTTTTACGCTTCGCCTTTAGCTGCTTATCTAGCTCCTCAATGTTGAAACCCTGGGAATTAGCCCGGTACTCCTCGTTGAGTAGGTGAGCCAGTTGTTTGGATATTCCCCGGATAAATTCTTCTTCATGGGAAGGATCTTGTTTATCCCGCAGGTGCAGCCGAACTATTGGGATAAATAAGTTGGGTTCACCTAATTCTTGTAGCAACACTTTTAAACAAATGTAGCTCATTAGGCCGTAGATAAAGCGGTAGCAGAATGCTTGGGGCGATTTTTCATCTGCTGTTAAAGTCTTGAGAAATTCATGGTCGTAAGTTAGCACTAGCATTTGGTGTGCGGCGTAGTAATTGTCATAAACCTCTGTTATCCCACGCGGTGGCATAAGTAGCGGCAAAGCCTTTATACCGTCAATCGCGTAGCCCATGTTAAAGGTTTGTTTGTCAGTGGTGTCACAAAACTGCGGGTTGTTAATCGTCACACTGGCTTTGAGCTTGCACAGGCTACTCTTATCGACCCCTGCGTCACCTAATGTGATATATTTCAGAGCCGCTTTACCGTTTTCGCCCCAGACTGGCTTAAAGAAGGTATTACTATTGAGAATAGCTCTTCGGTCACGTTCCAAAATGCCGCGTTGGACGCTGATATGTAAAGGATACTCCCTTTTTTCTAAAGCTGTTTTGCGCCGGGTCAGATTTTTGAGTAGAACTTTTAACTGTACCAGCTTTTTTTCAACTCCCGCATTCGCCAGGGTCTCTTTGAAATTTAGTAATCGCTTCTGCTTGTCTTCGTCGCTACCATTTTTAAGCACATCGAGCAGAAGCTTCTCAAAAGTCTCTACCGGGTTATAATCGAGTTCGCCAAGTTTGAAGAAGACAAAGAAATAGAGAATTGCTACACGTAGGGCTTTATCCAGTACAAAAGGATTTAACTGCGGCCCCTTTGCACCACTTTGAGCAAGGCTAGACAAGTCTAGCCTTTCCAAATTGTAGGCGAAGGAAGTTGGAGCGTTGCGCCCCTGGTTGGTAACTTTGCCGTTCAGTTTGAATTTCAGACCAAACACAAAGCTGCGCTCTCGCTTCTGGTCATCGGTAGTTTCGCCCAGGCAGCCCTCCACCACCGGGAAGATCGGTAAATCATCATAGGCTTCAGCCCGGGCCATTAAATCACGGAAGTTAACTTTTCGGTTATTGTAATTTACCTCAAAATGACCATCATCTTTGGTATCATCATTGAGGTAAGCTTCGAGCCGTCGCAACCGCTTTACCAGGCTCTCCAATAGCTCTACTCCCTGGGTTTTCCTGTCACTATGTTCGAGCAAGAATTCGAGATAGCGCACTCGACCTTCACGTTTAAGTTTGCCCAACGTCTCGCTATCTACCACCCTTTGCAACTGGTAAAAATCTGATTTAGTATTTTTCTTCAAATCGGCCAGAATATCTTCCAGGTCATCCCGGTCATCCTGGCTTGCGCCTGGCCCAAGCATAGTTTCGAGATAATTTTTCAGCCCGGCTTCAAGTTGAGTTTCAAAAGCCTGGCCCTCTTTAACCGAAATGGTCAGCTTGTGTAAATTAAGCAGAGGTTTGGCAGAAGGTGAAGTCGTCAGGGTCAGGTGTTTCTTTTGCAGTCCCGTATTAAGCTGTTCGAAGGGATAGGATAGACCCAGATCTCCCGCTCTTCCCTTGAAACTTTGCAGAGGTCTGACCAGCCCGGCCAGAAAAGATTTGGCCGAGTCGTGACCGTTTTGGCGAGCCGCAAATTCCTGCAATTTTTGGCGTACTTGAGCTTGTAACTTCCCTATCTTGTCATTAAATTCTTCGTCAAATTTGCGGGTAAAGTAGCTGCTGGTAATTCTGGCATCGCCGCCATTACTCCCTAATGGGTTAGAAATTTGTGCTTTAGAGGCAACTAACCGGGCTAAACTATCTACCCCTATTAATAAAGATTTTTGGTTGGTAGAAAGCGCAAAGAAATCAGCTTGTTTACTGCTATCCAGGGCCAGGCTAATTTGATCTAATAGCTGGCTATAATCCCCTGCTACCAGGTTATCACTTGCTTCGTTCAGTATGTTCATGTCGTATTGTTCCTATCTTATATTCCAGGTTTTAGCATGTATCTGTGGAATTTGAATTTTGGGCCAGTTTTATTAATCAGTTTTTCGCTACCGTACACTTATTTTAGCAAGGTCAAACACAATTCAAATTAGACGCCGTAACGCAAAACTAATAGGCTAATTTTTGAAAGTTGATGTCAGCGCCATAATCCTTTCTGAAAAGTGTACAATAGAATAACATGCACAATAGAGAATCATACAATAGGTGGTGTAGTTAAATCATTATTATTTAGAAAGTCTCCACCATATATAGTACCGATCCTTATTGTGCAGGTTGTTTAGTAGCGAAACCAATTTTTAAATTGGTTAGTAAAACTACTTTAAATTCGATTACTACTTTAAGAATTAGGGGTAAGATTCTGGTTAGTTACCCATAGTGACTTGATGCCCTATTTATATGACTATTACCAACTCAAGACCGAGACACTAACCAATTTTGTTTTTTAGAAATGGACCTAATATTGATCTGGGTATTAATACCTAAATTTCTCAGCCTAATTTTGAAGTTTAAAAGCCTTCGTCATCTTTAGTTTTTAGGTTCAGGCAGTAACTTATCTTTTATTGCTTTCCCGGATTATACTCGGCGGCTTTTGCTTCTTGCTCGGTATCGAAGCAACGCACTATAGGACTATCTGGCGGGAAGCTTTTGTAATAGTACCAACCGGGCTTGTGATAAAATTTAGTCTGCGTATTTCCCTTGATTTGCCCGACATAGCATGGCAACGAATCGGCATTTTTCACTCGTGGGGTGGAAGTTGGCAGTGGCGCGGTGGTTGCTGTAGGTAGCGGGCTGAGTGCAGCTGAAATAGCAGTCGGGAAACTGGCTGGCGTAATATTGCCGCTACTGCCCGGCGGAAAAGTAATTCGGGCGGCGACGGCGTTCTGATTTGGCTTCGATCCGCTAAACAGGGCTGGAAGCCAGAATAGTAAGATTAGCATGAGCATCAGCCCTGCCCCGATTGATGCTAAGCCTATAATTGGCCGCTGGAAAAATTGGCCTAATCGTTCTACAAACAGATTTATCCAATCGCCTAGCGAAACGGGCTGGCCCATTGTTCGTCGGTGGACTCGTGTAACCATTTCAAGCAATTGCGGGCCTTCGATTAGCATCATTGGTACAGTATTAGCCCACTCCTTTGTCTGGTTAGTAAAAGTTGAGGTGGTTACAAAGAAGGCATAATCCACCTTTTCTCGCAACATCACTCCTCCCAGGTCGCGGGCTTCTTTTGGTTGAACTTTGTGCGATGGTGCATATTGCTTGCACTGCACTACGTAAGACCGCTGGGCTTTGGTAAGAAACAGGTCTACTCCGTGGTCACCAGTACGGGTGGTAGTCCAGACCTCGTAGCCTTCCTGCTGATAGAGGTAGCCCACAAACCGTTCAAACTCCACGCCGTTATCACCAAGTGCCAACATGTCTTCAAGCGTCCATTGTTGGCTAAACCAACCTCGTTCTTGGGTTGAAAGGCGCAACACAACTCGCCGTTCTTTTGTATTTCTTGTTGTACTTGTAGTTTTAGGCATTATATCTTCCGCACTTAAGTTATAAAATCGATTTCGTCTGATCCTGCATACTAAATAAAGTGTTCAAAGATTTAACAAGCTCATCGAGCTTAAAGCTCGGCTTTCCTTGAATTAAAGGTGCGACAGACCATAAAAGCAGTCCACTTATCCTTATAGCAAAATCAATGTGTACCTAGCTCTAGCTTAAATGAGTGATATTTTGATTGCAAAAACCAGTAGTTAAGCTCTAGCCACCGCGTTAAGAGTTTAGTCGACTACGCGCTTAAAAAAGTTTGGATACGGTACGCCTTTAACCTTGTAAAAGGTTAGACGGACTTAGTACAAAATTTCGGTTTAAACTCTATTTATGGAAATAAATCAAAAGTTTATTCTAACCACCTCATGGATAGTTAGTGGCAACCTTATTACGACATTACTATTCTGGCTTCTATGTTCGCATACTCCTTAAGTAGATATAACAAATTAGCCCCGTCCAATAGCTCCAAAGGTTTGCCTTGCACAAAATCATAGGCGGCTTTTCCAAAATGACTGGTAGTTACTAAAATACCTTTGGAAGCTCCTTCATTATGAAGCGTACCATATAAATCACGTACGGCGCTCACATCTACCACGTTTTTGTAGCGCTTGGCCTGAATAACCACTTTGCCACCTAGCACCGGACGAGGGTCGAAAGCCACGCAGTCTACTCCTCCGTCTCGTGATGCCCTGGTTAGTTTCGCTTCTAATCCCATCTTCTGGAAAAGATTAGTTACCAATGCCTCAAACTCGCCTGGCGTTAGCTCCAGCAAGTTAGGCCGCTGGTCAAGTCCGGCAATTACATCGGTCTCCTGAATAAAGCGGGCATCTACCATGTTAAACTCAACTACCGGGCGGACTGGCACTAACTCCGCCGGGCTAGAAGAGAACGAGGCTTTTAGTCCTTTCAGGCATTGCACTGGCTCTACCATTGCCAGATTTAACGCTAAAAAACTCTCCCTGGTGGTACGGAGGCTTACCAGACAAACTCTAGTATGGTTACCCGTACTTCGGTCGAGCGTTTCGACTACTCCATTAAAAGTAATCACCTCCAAATGGTTTAGTCGGTCTGCTTCAAAAAGTTCGTGGATGGTTCTAAGCGTGACCTGGGAGACCACCGACGAGTAAAGGGTTCTTCGTTCAGCTTCTTTACGAGCAGTCTCGACAATGCTATCCCGGGCTTTTATATACTTGTAACTCTCGACCGTTGGAATAATATCAAATCCAGGTAATTCATATTCCACTACTAGATGTCTAGCTTCTGGCAAGTAAGCCAGTTTGGCCTGTTTATTAAACTCCTCTGGATAAACGCTGGCCTGGAGTACCAGGGTACAGTAATCAATCATAGCCTGAGGCATTCCGGCCACTAATTCCGCCTGAAACTGGTCAATCTCGGCATTTTTAGCCTGGGCTTTCTGGGTTAAATCGGCTACATAGCGCTGGTATTGGGCATACATACTGTTCAACTGGGCTTTTCGTTGCGCTTCGGCCAGGTTATAGGAGGCCAAATCTGCTTGAAAGCGCTGATGGGCGAAGGCCATTTCCTGCTCATACTTTTGTTTTGTGCCTGGCACCAGCTTTTGCATGGCGCTTGGTTCGAGTGGCTGATACATTTGCCACTGTGGTGGTGTTAAAGGCATACCGACCTGCCCTGGCTGAAATTGGGGTAGGTTGGGCTGTTCCTTGAGTTGATTCAGATCATAGTAATCATCTACGGCCAGGGTATCTTGAAGTAGGGTTTGGAATTGAGCCAACTTTTGCTCTAGCTCCGCGTTTTGCCAGTCGATCCTGGCGGCTTGAGACTGGTAATAGAGGCTTTCACGTTCTTTTTGTTCCGCCGCCAAAGCGCGACGTTGCATTTCCTGAGACTGAGCTTGTGCTTTTTGGTAGGTCATTTGCGCCTGTTGAGCCGCTTTAAATGCCTGAGATTGGGCTTTGAGTTGTTGGAGGCGGCGTTTATCGGCTTCATGTTGCATTTGAGCAAGGGTGGCAATAAAGCCTTTTTTACGGCTCATCCTTATCTACTCCTTTTTGATAAAATTAATTGAAACTAGGCGGCATCCGCCCTTCCTAGATAACGCTCGAAGAGCAAATCATGCAAAGCTTTGGCAAATTCCGGGTCGTCGTTCACCTGCTTGTAAAACTTGAAATGGGTATCTAGCATACCTTGAAGCTGATCATTTACCACCTGTTCGAAGGTTAAGCGCAAATTCTCCCGGGAATTTACCCGCTGACTGGCTTGTAAAGCTGGGTTTGCGTCCACCCGCTCTTCCAGATTGCGAATGCACACTTTGTCCTCCTCGTTAAAGGAGGTGCCGAAGCGCCGGTTTAGCTCCTCGATAATCTGAGAAAGCAGCTCGGTTTCGTCAGGAGTCAACGTGTAGCCGCTCCCTTTTGGGCCGATTGGGTCTAGCTCGCTCGTGCCACGCCGCAGGGCGATTTTACCTTTGCTGGTTTGCTGCACCCGGTAAGAGTCAATGTCAATATTCTGCTGCACTTCCAGCGGCAGCCGTTCTCTGGTGGTGGGTAATTTTCTGAGCAGATGGCGGGCAAATTCGTAGAACTTTTCAAGCTCAGTATCCACGAAAGGTAGAATCTGCGAAAGAAAAGCGTAAAGCCGGATATAGTTGGTTAGCTGGCGGCGGAAATCGGATTGCTCTTCGGCTGAGATTTTTATATAGCGCTGCACTACCGGGTCAAGGGCCGCATTCAGCTTGTCCTGGGTGGCGGTCGGGTCAAAGTAACGTGCGGCAAAATTTTCGATTTCGGTCTGGTCGTAAAGCTGGAAGCTGCTTAACTGGGTTTGCATGTCGTAAAGCAAGTTCGGGTCAGTTGCCTCGCTTAACAACGTTTTTTGGTAATAAGGTTCAAACGCTTCCTGAATTTCTTCGGCACTATTCTCAAAATCCAGCACCATCGTGCCAGTCTTGCCCGGATGCACCCGATTGAGCCGGGAGAGCGTTTGCACGGCGTTAACGCCGCCCAGCTTTTTATCTACATACATCGTGTGGAGTAGCGGTTGGTCGAAGCCAGTCTGGAATTTGTTGGCGACAATCAGTAGCCGATACTCGTCGCGCTCGAAGGCTTTGGCGGTCTGAGTTTCGGGCAGACCGTTCATGTTGGCTTCGGTGTAGTCCAACCCGCCATCTTTGACCGTGCCGGAGAAGGCGACCAGTGCCTTGTAATTGTAGCCTTTATCTTTCAAATACTGGTCTACCGCCTGTTTGTAACGCACGGCGTGCAGGCGGGAGCGGGTGACAATCATGGCTTTGGCCCTGCCATTAATTTCGGGTGCAACCTGTCCGGCGAAATGCTCCACCATCAGTTCAACTTTTTTAGCGATGGCGTGGCGGTGCAAATCTACGAAGGCTTTGAGGAGCTGGCTGGCTTTAGCCCGGTCGTAGCTGGGGTCGGTCTCGATTTTTTTGAGCAGATTCCAATAGGTAGTATAGGTGGTGTAGTTTTCGAGTACGTCCAGAATAAAGCCTTCTTCGATGGCCTGACGCATACTGTAGAGGCTGAACGGCTCGAATTTGCCGTCTGGTCGTTTCTGCCCGAAAAGTTCCAGCGTTTTGGTTTTGGGGGTGGCGGTAAAGGCAAAGGTGCTGAGGTTGGGTAGCCGCCCCCGTGCGCGCATCTCGTCGGCGATGCGGTCTTGTAGTTCTTCGGCTTCGTCTTTTTCCTGGCGCTCGTCTTCCTCGGCTTCTTCCAGGCTGGGGGCGTTCAGCACTTTTTTGAGGCTTTTGGTGCTTTCGCCACTCTGGGAGGAATGGGCCTCGTCAATAATGACGGCAAAACGCTGGCCCGATAGCTGAACCATCTGCTCTACAATCACCGGGAATTTCTGGAGGGTGGTGACAATAATGGTTTTGCCTTCCTCCAGCGCCTGCTTTAGCTGTTTGGAGGTGGTATCTATATTCTCCACTATGCCCAACGTCTGCTCGAACAGGCGCACGGTGCGCTGAAGCTGGCGGTCAAGGACGCGCCGATCGGTGATGACCAGAATTGAGTCGAAGACCCGGTGGTTTTGGGCATCGTGCAATACCGAAAGCTGGTGCGCCAGCCACGCAATCGAGTTGCTTTTGCCGCTTCCGGCGCTATGCTGAATCAAGTAGTGCTGGCCCACCCCCTTCGTTCTGGCATCGGCGACCATGCGGCGTACTGCGTCTAACTGGTGGTAGCGCGGAAATATCATGCGGCGGATACCAGTTTTGCGGCCCGCTTCGTCTTCTTCTTCAAATTCGTGGATGAAATGCTCTAGCAGGTTCAGCACGCTATCTCGCGCCCAGACCTGCTCCCACAAATAGGCAGTGGCAAAACTGCTAAGGCTGGGCGGGTTGCCCGCGCCGCCATCGCGCCCCTGGTTGAAGGGCAAAAAGCGGGTTTTCGGCCCTTCTAGCTGGCTGGTCATAAAGATTTGGTCGGGGTCTACCGCGAAATGAGCCAGACAGCGCCCAAAGGCAAAGAGCGGTTCTTTGGGGTCGCGGTCGGTGCGGTACTGATGAATCGCGTTTTTAACGTCCTGGCCTTTGAAGGGGTTTTTGAGTTCGGCGGTAAAGAGCGGCAGGCCGTTGAGGAAAAGTGCCATGTCAAGACTATCGTTGGGCCGCTTCTCGCTGAAATGAAGCTGGCGCATCAGGCTAAACAGGTTGCCCTGGTAGAGCTTTTGCAAATCGGGGTTGAGGGTGCTGGAAGGGCGAAAGTAGACCAGCCGAAAAGCGCAGCCGTTAAGTTTGATGCCCTTGCGTAGTACATCCAGCGTTCCCCGGCTTTTGATTTCGCTGCTCAGGCGCTGCAAGAGCCGTTGGCGGGCTTCGGCATTGCCGCCACTGAACTGCTTTTCCAGTTTGACCCATTCTTTGGCCTGGGTTGCGTAGATGAAATCTATTACGTCGGCGGGGATAAGACAGAGGGCTTTGTCATAATCGGCGGAGGTACGCCGACGGTAGCCGCCCGGTTCGGGCAGTCCAGCGGGCAAATCTACCCGGTAGCCGCCCGCGCTGGCTGGTTCGCTGATAGATGGGCCAGCCCCTGCCGCCGGGTACGCATCCGGCCCGCCCGCCAGCATTGCTCGTTCAATCGCTTCTTCAAAGTTCTTCTCGGACGTATCCATAACCTTGCCTCATTTCTTGGCCTTGTCTTGCCAGGGTCAGTTTGCTCAATCCTATTGGCGCTCCGGGGCTTGCTCCATTCTGTCCGCTTCCAGAGTCAGGCGGATAATTTTGGCCCAGACCATGACCATTTCAACCATTTCGGCCTCATCAATATCGAGGTCGCGACGGTATCTCAAGTCCTGGTAAATTTCCAGCGCGGCTTTGAGCGCCAGTTTCTCAGCCGGGTCTAGCGGTTCAGCCCTCATTCCCCAACCTC
>JBBQXW010000273.1:0-9986 GCA_038209275.1 Chloroflexia bacterium
TTGCGGTCGCCCAACCCTAAAAAGCTAAGACCAGCCTCGACCAGGATTGCACCCCCGGCTAAAAAAGCCACCTGAGTAATAATGGGTGGGAGCGCACCGGGCAAAACGTGACGCAGTAAAATGCGGCGCTGGGGTACGCCGACGGCCCGCGCTGCCAGCACATAATCGCGGGTGCGGATCGTCAATACTTGCGCCCGCAGCAATCGGGCTGTGCCGGGCCAGTAAGTCAGGCCCAACAGCAAAATAATAATCCAAAGCTTGCTGCCGAACAGGGCTACCGCAATCAACACCAGAAAGAAACGGGGTATTATCTGAAAGAGTTCGGCGAACCGCATCAAAAGGTCGTCCACGATACCACCGACAAAACCCGCCACTCCACCTACGATTACCCCGATTAGAAAAGCGGTGAAGGCTGAAACCAGGCCCACCAGCAAAGAAACTCGCGCCCCGTGTACGACAGCCCGGAAAATATCGCGCCCAAAATCGTCTGTACCAAAAGGATGACTGGTTGAAGGCGGTTGTAAAACTTCTCTGGATATTGAAAAGGGGTCGCCCGGCGCTATCAGGTCGGCGAAGGCGGCAGTCAGGATTAATATCACCAGCAGACTAAGGCCCAGCACCCCAACTTTCTGACGCAAAAACCGACCCCGGAAGCTAAACTTCCAGTTACTAGGCTGCGCTGTTAGCTCTGGTGCTACGGAGGCGGTCTGAAATACTTCTTCTTGTAGCTTTTGCGCCATTTATGAAAGCCTTACTCGTGGGTCTAACATCGTATAAATCAGGTCGGTGAGCAAATTTGCTACGATTACGGTGACAGAAACCAGGATAAAAATTGCCATCAACAATGGATAATCGCGTTGAAGCGAAGCATCCAAAAGCAATCGGCCCAGCCCCGGCCAGGCGAAAATCGTTTCGGTCAAGGCTGCCCCCGTAATAAGTAGACCAATTTGTCCACCGATTAAGGTGACAATCGGCAACAAGGAATTTCGCAGGGCGTGTCGGCGAATTACGGTACGCTCGGAAAGCCCTTTAGCCTGAGCCGTCCGCACATAATCTTCTGCCAGTGCTTCGCGCAAACTGGTGCGAGTAATGCGGGTAGTGAGCGCCATAAAAGAGAGCGCCAGGGTCAGGGCGGGCAAGGCCAGATGGTGTAGTACATCCAGCACCTGCCGGAAGCCAGTATAACTCTCGCGTACTGAAACCATGCCCGACACTGGAAAAAGGTTTAAACCCACCGACAGACCCAGAATCAGTAACTGGCCCAGCCAGAAAACTGGAATCGAGTAGAAAGTCGAAGTAAAAACGTTAATCAAGTAATCTGACCAGGAATGTGGACGGCTGCCCGCCCGCACTCCCAGCCATAGCCCTACCAGGGTAGAAAACACCAGCGCCGTTACCATTAGCAGCAGTGTAGCCGGAACCCGATTTAAAATCACCTGGAATACCGGCTGCTGGTAGCTAAAGGAGTAGCCAAAATCGCCGGAAAGCACTTCCAACACATAGCGCCCTAGCTGCTCAGGGATAGAGCGATCCAGACCGTAACGCGCCCGCATTTCGGCGTAGTAGGATGGGCTGCCGCCATCCCCAGCCAAAATGGTAAGCGGGTCGCCGGGGGCAAGGTGAATCAGCACGAAGGTGAGAATCACCACCCCGACGATGAGTGGCAGCGCCTGTAGCAGGCGGCGTATAAAATAGCGGCCCAGTCCGTTATTTCGCATAGCTATTTAACCCAGGCTACCTCCAGGAATGGCCCGGCGCTGACCCGGAAACCCTGGAAATTCGAGCGATACCCCCGATAACCTTGCGAATCTACAATCCAGAAGTAGGGTACATCTTCGGTCAAAATCTTCTGAAGCTCGGCGTAAGTTTTGACGCGCTCGGCCCGGTCGGATTGAGCAGCGGCCTGGTCTAAAAGCTGATCCACCTTTTCGTTTTTGTAGGCTGCGCCGTTCGAGAAGGTAATCGGCCCAATGTTAGAGGATACATACACCCGCCGCACCCCAATTTCCGGGTCGGAGCCGTTGCAATAAGACACAACCCCCAGGTCGAAATCTTTCTTGACAAAGACTTTATCCACCGCCGCGTTAGTATCCAGCCCTTCCAGTTCGAGTTTAATTCCGACCTGTTTAAGCTGTTCGCGCATTACGTCGGCCAATCGAGCATAAGAGGTAGCGGAGTGGGTGAAAGTTACGCTAAAGCGGTTGCCATCTGCGCCCTTCGGGAAGCCCGCCTTGTCAAGTAACTGGTTGGCCTGAGCGACATCATAGGGATAGATTTTAACA
Source organism: Chloroflexia bacterium (assembly GCA_038209275.1). Taxonomy (GTDB): domain Bacteria; phylum Chloroflexota; class Chloroflexia; order Chloroheliales; family Chloroheliaceae; genus L227-5C. The sequence continues at coordinate 2,283 of JBBQXW010000273.1, forward strand.
TTAGGCGAATAGGCCCACATCTGACGGCTGATTGGGCCAGTCGAAGGACTACCCTGACCGAAGTAGACCTGATTAAAGATAAACTGGCGGTCGAGTGCCTGGTAAAAAGCCTGCCGGACTTCCAATTTGTTAAAAGGGGCTTTGGTCAGGTTAGGAATTAGCACGTCCTGACAAAGCGTTCCGCCCGAACCACCAAAACCCTGGGCCAACGTAATGTTCGAGTTCTTCTTCAGCCGCTCAATATCCGAGCCAGGCACGCTACCCAGATAATCTATTTCGCCCTGCTCTAAGGCCAGTAGCGCAGTACTGGAAGTAGGAATAATCCGCATAATAACCTTATCCAGATAAGGCAAACCAGGCTTGAAATAATCGGGATTGCGTTCCATCACCACCCGGTCGCCTTTCAAATATTCCACGAACTTGAACGGGCCAGTGCCGATGGGCTTGAGGATAGCGGGGTCTTTCTGGACATCCTTGCCCTCATAAATGTGCTTGGGAATAATCGAAGCCTCCACTACGTCCAGCCGTTGCAGTAGCGGGCCGTAGGACTGTTTGAAGCGAAACACTACCGTAAGTGGGTCGGGTATCTCAATTTTATCCAGCACATTTTCCAGTCCGGCTTTGGTACGGGCATGGAATTTCAAAAGGGCTTGCTCAAAGGTAAATTTCACGTCATCCGAGGTAAAGGGCTGTCCATCGTGCCATTTCACGTTTGGATGTAGCTTGAAAGTATAAACTTTGCCGCCGTCACTGACGACCCAGCTATCCGCCAGTTCCGGCACCGGGTTCAAATTATCATCCAATCCCACCAGCCCGTTGAACATCTGGTCGGTAAAAGGATGAATACCACCCGAAGTAGTGATAGCCGGGTTAAACTGACCGGGATCACTGCTCTGGGCAATTACCACCGTACCACCGCGCTTGGGGGTGCCTGCCGCTGCTGCCGTGGTAGCGGCAACCTGGGTGGTACTAGCAACGGTTGTCGCGGCTGCGGTAGTAGCTGCAACGGTAGTGGCCTGTGACGCTGCGGTAGTAGTGGCGGAGGTGGTGGCAGCCTGAGTAGTGACGGCTGTGGTAGTTGCCGCAGTTTGGGCCGAAGCCGCCGTAGTAGCGGGTACAGTTGGCGTAGCATCGCCACAGGCTGCCATTAAGCCGCTCAGAAGTAGCGCCAGCACAGCACTCAGCCGATAATATCGCTTCATTATTTCTCCTCCTGGTAAAGTCTTAGCCGGAGTCTGTCAAGTCCGAACAGGTGCTTTTCCGGCAAAATTAATTCTGGCATCTTTTACGCCTTCGGTTTTTGAGCCACGAGAAGTTCCGAACGTTCGGGGGCGGGTAGTTTAAGCGTTTCAGGTGGGTCAAAGCCAGCTTCTTTTAGCCAGTCAGTAACTTCGGTCAGGGTATGAGCCGAACCCGCCTCGGTAGAAAGCAGCATGTGGAGGTCGGAGAGGGTGGCATCTAACGGGCTGGTGCGGGCCGGATTCAAATACATTCCTCGAATGATGAGCCAGCCACCTGGCAGCAGGGCGCTATACACTTTTCGCAAAAGGGCTTTAGCCGAGTCTGCGGTTTCGCTGACCAATATTCCAAAAAGCAGAGCCATATCGAATTCGTGGCCTAGTTCATCTGTCCTGAAATCTCCGGCTTGCACCATGACTCGTTCGGCTAAATTTGAACCGCCGATAATTTCACGGGCTACTTCGGCTGCCGCCGGAAGTTCAAACACTAGCGCCTCTAAATTCTGATAGCGTTGGACCAGCGCCATGCTGTAAGCGCCGTGACCACCACCTATATCAATTACTCGCACGACAGGCTTAGTGTTTGAAGGCAAAAATGGCTCTAACACTTCGGCGACGGCTGGCGCAGTAGTGCGGGCGGCATCATAAAGGGCCAGTTCAAAATCGCGTACCCAGTTAGCCCCCGCTTCGTCTTTGGTGTTTTCCTCCGGGCGCTGGCCCGTTCGCACCGCCTCGACCAGATGCGACCAGCGACGGTAAAACGCGCCTTCCCGTTTTATTAAATTACCCAAAAAATAAGGGCTTTCGTAAGCCAGACACGCCGCCGCCAGAGGACTAACCCGGTAACTTTCAGCTTCTTTTTCCAACAGGCCCAACCCTACCGCCGCATTGAGCAAGCGGGCTAACGCCTTTGGGTTGGTGTTGAAGCGCTGGGCCAACTCTTCGGCTTTCAGGCTATCTTTACCCAGCGTTTCAAAAATGCCCAATTCGGCGCAAGTGATAAGCACCTGAGCTTGACGGTAGCCTCGCATTAATTCTAAAAGCTGCTGGCGATATTCCAGTTCAGGCGGTATGCTCATAGCTGTTTCCTTCAAGTATTAGCTGGCTAATATTTCAAAGCTAAAAATCTGGTTCAATTTAGGAATTGAATATAGCTTAACCAACCGCAGTCGGCTGGCAGGAACACCCGGCGCAGGCACACCGTCCGGGATAAAGTTCTTTCTCAAGCTGAAGTACTTTTCGTAGCAGGGCTTGCTCGTAGCCCTCAAAACTTTCGATGAGTTCCGGCAGTTCTAACGCCAGCAAAATTACATGTTCAACCGTAGGTGTCTCGCTGCCGTTTTCCCAAAAAGAAATTGTCCCCTGACTGACCTTAAGGCGCGTTCCTAATTCTTCCTGCGTCAGCCCGTGCTTCTGGCGAACCAGGCGCAGGGCTTGCGAGAAGGTAGCTATAGGTGTTCTTATTTTTCTTTCCCGCATACGCGATAGTAGTCTTTCTCTTCAAGAAAATACTGTCTAATTTGGTAGAGGTGTGATTCATCAAACCCAGGCGGTTTAATCTACAATTGACTCCCGACTTTCGTTTTTCCCCATCCGGGAACTCTCGGAGATAATTGGCTGACACAAAAGCTGAGTTCGGTAGGGGTTGGGTTTCCCAATCCTTTCGACCCAGGTTAGTGTTCAAGGGCGAGGCAACCGCGCCCTTACCAGGACACCGTGCTTGTGAATTATGTCCTATCTTCAATTAATTAATTGTTCAGGAACTTTTGCAATTCTGCCACTTGAGCATCCAGATGATTGCAGCTACCCTTGTCTTGCATATTTAACAGCCGAATCATTACCGAAACTACCAGCGCTTGCGCCTGCTCGATGGACTGACGGGCTTCCGGGGTCATGTTATCCCAACCGGGCATCATCGGCACATCTTCCAAAAAATTGGTGGCAATCATCAATCGGCCCGGTAGTTCGCCCATTTCACGAGTGTAATATTCGATCAGGGGCGCAAGGGTTTCCAGTTTTGCCTCGGACTTGGCACCGACACCTAACTGATTTAATTGCTCATTTTCGTGGAAAAATTCCATCTTTTCCTCCTATCAGATGGCCGATTTCGTGTAGCAGACGTTCGATACTCAGCCCCACCGCTTTTTGCACCGGCTCACTCAATCCGATTCGCAGTTCCTCACAACTTTTGGGCTGGCAACCCAGGATATAACTGTGGGGCGGCAGCACACCCAGCGCTTTAGCCATAACCATAGTCTTGGACGGAGTCGCCAGGTGCATATCAGCCAGAAAAGTATTGCGCTGCTCAAAAACCGATTGATTTGCTTCAGGTACTTGTGGTTCTAGTAGATAGATTGTACCGGGTTCGCCGCCCCGCTCTACCGCGTCTATTATAAAGAGTACCTCGTAGCCATCCAAAAGTTCCTGCACCAGATTAATCCCGCCGATACCGATTTCCACCACCTTGACGTTAGCGGGCAGGTCGGGCCTTTGAGCCAGTTCTTGCACTACCGCTATCCCAAAGCCATCATCGGCGTGCAACACATTGCCTACCCCCGCCACTAGCACCCGAAATTGACTGGTGGTAGTAGTTTTATTGGTTAGGGTAGTTTCGTTTAGCTCTGGCTGCTTCATCTCTAGTGGCCTGCCGCGACTGGCGCAACGTTAAGGGCAAGCTGGATTTCACCGTTCCTGACCGCCACTGGAATTACGGCTAACCCGCTCAGATTAATGCCGTCCAGTCGCTTGCCAGTGCGGGCATCGTAAACGCAATTATGCCAGGGGCAATGCAAGGTTACTCCTTCCAGATGCCCCGCACTGAGCGGGAGAAGTGAGCCAGGGCAGACGTTCTGGTAGGCGTAAATCTCGTTTTCAACATTGCAAAGTAATATCCGCGCCCCTTCTACTTCCACCCCTTTGAGCGTGTCTAATGGTACAGCCTCAAGTGACCCAACCGGGGTAAAGACAGGTCGTTTCAGGGTAGCAGCCTGAGTAGCGTTCAGCATGGGTAAAAAGCGTTTATTCGAGGGCTGGGCTGGTTCGTGAACTTCGATTGACTGGAAAGCCGGGAAACCTTCCTGTAGAGCCGTTTCAATCACCCGTTTGAGTGTTACCGCCGAGGCACTACAGCCGTTGCACGACCCGCTCAAGCGCAGATGCACCACGCCTTCTTCTACCTTCAACACTTCGACTGCTCCACCGTGCGCGGATAAGTAAGACCGGGCGGTGTCCAGCGCCATTTCCACCTGCACCGATGGCTCAATCGGCGCGAGGTCGTAAAGCGTTAGTAGCGTGTTCACCGCCGGGTCTTCGAGTAAGGCTTCGTAACGTTCGGACGGCAAATTTTCTACGATTCGGCCCAACCCCTGCCGGTGCAACGCATCCACCAGCGCTAAGAGTTCCATTACCCTTTCGCGCACCTGTTCGTCCGGGTGCTGCTCAAAGATTTGCACCAAATAATCCAGCCGCCCGGTTATTTGTTCTATAGATTCTTCTGACGTGTTCTCGGTCATACCCTGAGTTATCCAATCCAGGCCAGCTTCTAAACAGAAGATGCGACGGTGCTACAGTGGATGCAGCTATCGCGAGGCTGGTCTTTACAGTGCGGGCAATCCGGCGCGCACTCGCCGTGTCCCTGGTTCACCAAATCGGCAAATTCGTCGGCAAAACGCCGCGCCCCCTCCCTTGCCCCAAACGGAGTGAAGCTATAGCGGGGATGAGCGGTTTCACTTTCGCGTTTTAAGTAACCTTCTTCCACCAGATTTTCCAGTTGAGCATGTAAGAAAGATTCGTCTACTAACAAGAAAGTGGTCAAATCCTGGGCGGCAACCTTATCGCCGAAACCCTCACCCTTATACCAGTACATCACCTGTAAAATTTCGTCGCGCCAGTAAAGGGCATCAAGGGGCTGCGACTGCTCGTTCTGTTCGTTTGCGTTTGCATCCTTCATGAAGTATGCCTCCATTTAGTAAAAGGCTCGGTGCTAAAATTTGCCGCTGGCGCTAAACTGGCCTGACGGAGCGTTTCTATTAAATGCGGAATAGCAGCTTGCACCGGCGGACTATACTCCTCGCCCCAATCTTCGTCGCGTGGCTCTAGCTCTACTATTACCACCAGGGGAGGCCAGATTGCAAAATGACCACCAATAATTAACAAATTATCCAGGCTAATCACGCCCGTGACCGCTTCCGAGACCCGCTCCTGAATTTCGTCCGGGCTGGGCAACTGCCCGTCCCAACGGTAGCAATAAATCTGACCGGCTTCACGCTCCCGCTTCACACTCCCAAAAAGAATAACCCGTTCGTAGGGAGGCGCTTCCCGAAAGCGATGGACGGCGGCAATTGGCCCACCGGGACTGAGGTCGTCAATTTCAACCCCGCCGGGCCAGTTCAGCCGTTTGAGTTCCGCTACCAGTTCCGGCCCAACCGACATATCGCGTAAGAAGCGGTAGCCGACTCCACCAATAAAAACCCGTCTGGTCTCGTCCTGGCTCATCCCTGCTTACTCATTTATACCACAGGCACAGGTATTGACTTCGCGAGAAACCACCTTATCGGTCCCGTCCACATAAATATGGGTGGTGCAGGGCATACAGGGGTCGAAACTGCGAATCGCCCTTAGAATATCTATGCCTTTGTAGTTACTCGCGTCGGAGAACTGCTCCAGAATAGGGGTATTCAGCACCGCCTGCTCGTAAGGCCCAGGTACTCCCCAGGGGTCGCGAGGCGAGGCGTTCCAGGTTGAAGGCGTATTAATCTGGTAATTTGAAATCTTGCCATCGTCCACCACCAGATGATGGGTCAAGAAACCTCGGCCTGCTCCCCAGAACCCGACCCCGATTTGAGTTCCTTTGCGCGGTAATTCAAAGGGCGTGCTGACCTGAGTCTTCCCGGCTTTGAGCAAATCCATGCCGCGCTGCCAGTTATCAAAGGCTACCATGGTGGTGTAAGCCACGCAGTAAGCGCGAGCGCGATTGCGCTCGAAGGCGTTCCAATCGTTAGGAATCTTCCATTCTACGTCCAGCATCGGCTGTTTGGCTCTGGGTAGATGCACAATCAGGCTTCTCCCGGTGGATTCCATAAAGCGAGAGTTCGGCATCTTTTTAGCCGCCGCCGTAATCCACAGGCGGGCATAGGCCCCGGCTTCCATTGGTACTCTATCCCAGCGTGGTGCGGTGTCCCAGGTGTAGCGCTCCTTCCAGTTCTGACCGCCCGGCTTGGGTTTGGTATCCTTGTTCCAGGCGTGGAAAGGACTTAAAGGCGCACCTGCCGGGTCGGTTTTGAAGCGGTGGGTATCCCACTGCTCGTAGTAAGAGTGTTCGATAAACTCTTCCACCCCGATATTGAGGTCTTGTAGGCGGGTTGTCACCAGTTCGCCATCGCGGACAACGCCAGGGGTAGACCAGCGCCGTTCGCCCCATTCGTTGCAATTCTCATAACTGGCATCGTAGGCTTCGGGGTCGTCCCAAACGCCCGTATCAATCAGGTTTTTTTCACGCGCTCCAACCTGGCGGTAACGCGGGTCGGCATCATAAAAGAACTCGGTCAGGTCATCCCAGATAGCTACCGTCTTCTTGGAATAATCGAAGAACTGGGTCAGTCGAGCATAAACCTCGTTGAAAGTCTGGAGCGTAATAGTGGTGCTGACTCCGCCCGGTACAACCGTTTCGGGGTGAGGATATTTGCCGCCCAACAGTACATAAGCTTCACGAGCCACCCGCGTCATATTTAACGCTTCCAAATAAAGCTTGCCGGTGAGTGGGTTCATATCCTGCATCAAATCGGCCAACGTGGAGTATCCATGCACATTAGAGCCTGGGGCGGGAGTGTGGCGGGCGCGTTCCATTAGCTCCGGGTTGCTGGGTTCCACCAGAGCTTGCGAGTAGTCCGGCCCGGCCAAAAGAAAGAGATGTAACGGGTGGTCATAAAGATATTCCAGGGCTAAAAGCATATTCCTGACTACAATCCCCAGTGGCGGCGGTTGGAGGCCGAAAGCCATTTCCATTGCTTCGGCGGCCACCGTAGCGTGTACCCCGCCACACACTCCGCAAGCCCGGCTGCTGATGAAAATTGCATCACGGGGGTCGCGGCCCTTGAGGATTATTTCGTAACCCCGAAAGAGGGTTGCCATCGAGTTTGCCCCCAAAACTTTGCCTTCTTTGAGGTCAACCACGCTATGAAAGGCCAATGCCCCGGCTACCCGTGTCACGGGGTCAAAATCTACCGATTTAATATGACCGTTCTTTGCCAGCAGTTCGCGCAGTTTATCTTCTTCGGTAGCGAGAGATTTAGTTTCATAGAGGTAAGGATTACGCGCTCCTTCCTTCAGATGAGCCTGACCCTGCTCATCAAATTCAATCGGCAAATTTTTGAAGCACATATCTGTCGTAGTTCCTCTCTATTGCTAATTTAGCCTCGCACCAATTGGATAACTTTTTGCAAATTATGGTCAACCGCTCCCAGTTTAT
>JBBQXW010000274.1:0-9979 GCA_038209275.1 Chloroflexia bacterium
GCCGTCTATAATTTCGCCCGTTTTCTCAAAGCCCAGGCTATTGTAAAGTTTTTCAGCTACGGTGTTTTCAGGGACGTAGCTGATGCCAATTTCAGTGTAATCAGGCTGGGTTTTTAGCAAGTTTAACACTTCCAGCATAGCAGCTCGACCATAGCCTTTATTTTGCTGGCTCTGGTCAATCATCAAGCGCGAGATAAAGTAATTTTTTTCGGCTTTATCATCGTCGTACATTATAAAGCCAACCATGTTAGCGTCATCGTAAATTGCCAGCGTTGTAACATCAAGCTCAAATTTGGATTGGGCCAGCGAATAGACATTCGGCGCTACAAACTCCTGTTGGTCATCCGCTACTTTGAGCTTTACGCATTGTCGCCAGTTGTCTTTGGTGATTTCTTGCAAAGTAATCGCCATATATTTTAAGCTTCTTTCAAGATGTCTACCAGCATAGCTGGTTCAACGTTGCCGCCGCTAATGACGCAAACGGTCTGGCGCGACGCGGGAAGTTCGGCCCGGTGGTGCAGCCAGGCGGCGAAAGAAAGCGCCCCGGTTGGCTCGATTACTAGTTTGGCGTGACGGATAATCCGGCGCATTGCGTCTCGAATTTCGGCTTCGCTGACTGTTATTATACCATCCAGCGTTTCTTGCATCTGAGCCAGCGTCAGTTCGCCGATATGCAGGGTTCGCACGCCGTCGGCGATAGTGCGGGCAACTTCGGCCTGCGTTATTTCGACAATCTGACCTGTCCGCAACGACTCGCGAGCATCGGCGGCAAATTCCGGCTCGACCCCGAAAATTTTAGCGTTGGGCCGCAGATGCTTGATGGCGGTGGCAATGCCGCTTACCAATCCGCCGCCGCCCACCGGGACAAGCACCAACTCTACTTCCGGCAAATCCTCGGCAATTTCCAGCCCAATTGTCCCCTGCCCTGCCATCACAAAGCGGTCATTGAACGGTGGTACAAGGACGTACCCGTGTTCTTTTTGAATTTGGTCGGTGATTTCTTCGCGCTTCTCCGTATTGGGGTCGTACAGCACCACTTCCGCCCCATAGGAGCGCGTGCCATCAATTTTAACTTGCGGCGCGTTGGCAGGCATTACAATTGTAGCCTTTACGCCCATCATCTGAGCGGCACAGGCCGTTCCCTGGGCGTGGTTGCCGCTCGAATAGGCGATTATACCGCGTTTGCGCTCTTCGTCCGAAAGCGCCGCGATTTTATTATATGCCCCGCGCAATTTAAAAGAGCCAGTGCGCTGCAAGCTCTCCGGCTTGAACCAGACTTTTTCTTGTTCACTCGCGCCGGGACAAGCTACTAGCGGCGTTCGCACCGTTATTCCCTCAAGCCGTTTTTGGGCCTGTTTAATATCATCTAGTGTAATTACCATGACTTTGTATTAAACTTTCTTCAAGGTCTGCAAATCATAAAATTCCTGAACCGAAAAAATTCGCCAATCAATCCCATTCAGATTATCCACCACGCAACTCCAGCGTTCGGCGAATTTACAGGCTATTTCTGCCGCTAATCGTTCACTCTGCCACGACCTTTTTGCTATATCCAGCGACACACGAGTTTGGGGCATACTACCCAATTTTTGCCGAACAATTGTTATTTCTTCGGTGGTTTCAGGATAATTCAATAAATCTTCAGGATTTAGGGCCAGCCATACGGTTGCTTCCTCTTTACTGATTATCCCGTCATAAATTTTATCGGGATCGGATTTTGCCCCTAGTGCTTTAAGAAAAGCAGTAAAATCTTCCTTTGTAATTTTTTCGCTTGAAAGCAGTGCAACTGGTTCTGGCATTTCTATTTCTCCTTACTACTACTTAAGCTTATCACAAATTAGCTAGAATATCCAAAAGTTCTTGAAAATTCTGAGCAACAAGGAAACCAGCGGCTCTAGTAGAACTGACTCCGCTAGATTTATAATAAGGCCCATATAAAATAATTGGTTTTCCTGATGGGTTTAGTTGAGAGTCTATCTGAAGTTTTCTAAGTTGACCGAGTTTATTTTGTTTTTGTTGTGTTACCTCAATAATAGCATTGTCAGTTTCTATATCTACATCGCCGATGCCAACACCAAAGTTAGTTTCTTTCCGTTGAAAACTAACAATATTCTTGCCATTCTTTCTGAGAATATCAGCTACTTCGCCTTCTAGGTATGTTCCAGAAATTCCAGATTGAAGTGCAGCATCAATCTCATTATCAAATGGACAATAGTAGTTCATATTTTATGGAAGTTGGTTTGAGATAGATGCACGTGCATCCAGGCCCAATTGGTAAATTTCGTCTTCGCACTCGAAGCTGAGGTAGCGTTTGTCGGGCAGGGCATCGAAAATTTTTACTTCGTCAATTTCGTGGTAATCGAAATGCCCGTTCAGGCGAGTCACTTCGGTATAGTAGAGTGCTGCTTTGAAGGAGCGCCAGGGGCCGCGTTCGAGCCAGATTATCTTTACAAAGATTAGTTCGGAAGATTCCGCCCCGGTTTCTTCGTGCAACTCGCGCACTGCCGCGCCGTGAACCGATTCGCCCCACTCGATGCCGCCGCCCGGAAATTCCCAGCCGCGCCAGCGATTGCTGCACAGCACGATTTTATCACCAAAAAAAGGAATGATAATCGCCGCTTCTATCCTAATCCCGTCTTTTTCGGCTTCTTCGACTGATGAGTATGACAAAACTTCTCGTAATTTCACGTTGCAACCTCAAATCTTAATTTCGCGCAAAGGCGGTACGTTTGGCCCGATTTTTTGCCAGAGCTGAATCTGGCGCGGTTCGCCCCGAACATCGTCTTTTTGTCCTTTAATTGTAACCGCCTTGACCAGCTTCCAGCGCCCGTCTTTCTGGACAAAATCAATCGGCAACACGCCACCAAAGACTTTTGAGTTATCTTTAAGGTAAAGCGCCTGAGCTTTGGTGTCAATCAAGAAATATTGCATTGCTTCGGGCGGCGGATTATAGAGCGCCAACGGGAAGGCATAGCTATACTGGCGCGGCAATAGATGCGTCCCCAAAAAGGAAGTGCTGGCAACCGACGCTTCCGGCGGAATAAGCGGCAAAATCTCTTTGTTCACCTGGCTGACCATGTTCGGCACTTCGCGATTACGCAATACGCCGGGCAACGGATTCTTCTGAATGAGCTGCGCCGCCGCTAGAAAGATAAACAGCACTACCATAATGCTACCCAGGTTCAGCACTTGCCAGCGCCCTAACTTGAAATTGCCGCCTGGTTTGCCCGTTTGCCATAGCCGCAGCAAATTAGCCGTGCCGTAAATCGCGCCTACCACAAGCGGAAAGAGCAGCAAAGCCGAATAGTGGCTGCGGTAGTCAAACTGAATGGTGCGGCTACTGAGCAGATTTATGCCGATAATCGGCAGGGCAAAAAGCATTACGCTGGGACTAAACAGGCTCAAGAAGGCGAACGGCAATAGCAAGGCCAGCAGATATAGCGCCTTCTGCACAGTAAAGACCTGCTTGATAGTCTTGTCAGGCTTGGTGATAGTGTTGATAATTACTTCAGGCAAGCTTTTGCCCAGGTCGCCGTAATTGGTGGAGATAATCGTATTAGTGCCAGAAATAAAATCAATTTGCTCTGCCGAAAGCTTTACGGGTTGTACCTGGGGCGGCACCACCATATTGCCGGGCTGAATAAAAAGCGGCAAAATAAAAGCAAAAACAATGGCAAAATAAACCGGGCCAGCTAACAAGGGCGGCAGCCAGAAGCGGCGCGGCGCTCGCCGTAGCAGTCCGTACAGCCCGAACATTGCCACCACCAGCGAAACTTCGGTGCGGGTACTCATTGCCAGTACCATAAAAGCCAGGAAAGGCCAGAGCTTGCGTTTCTCAAAGAAGTAAAAGGCGTACAGGAGCGCCACAAAACCCAGCGCCCGCATATTGAAGGGCAGCAAATTAAAATATTCCAGCGTCGGGTTGAGCATATAAATCGCGACAAAGCCGAGCGCGGCGGGACGGCTCTTTAGTTTATCGCGGGCCAGCCAGAAAATCGGGAGGGCTGCCAGCGCCAGTATCACGCTCTCGATAAAGAACAGAGTGTGCGGGGCGGGCAAGAGCCAGTAGAGCGGCACGAACAGGGTCAGGCCGGGCATAAAATCTACCGAAAAGGCCGAAGTGGAATAGTTAAAATCGCTCTGCTGCATAAAGCGATCCTGAGTGGTGTTCCAGAGCGCCTGTTCAAAATAAACCTGGTCGTAGCCAGTCTGGTATGTTTCGTATTTGAAAGACGAAGCAATACTGAAGACCACGATATACACAAAAATCATGGCAAACAGAATCCGCCCCGAATGTTGATCGAGCAGCCCATAAAGGCGCGCCCAAATTCCTCGCCTGATGTTGGCGGCGGGTGCTACCGCGCTGGTTGTATCTATACCAGTCGCCGATAATCGGGCGTTAAAATCAGAAGCTTGCACTTTGGCTAAACTCAACCCTTTCGCGCAACTTAGAAGCTACTTAGGTAGGGGTTTGATTTATCAAACCCTGTGACGGGGCGCAATTCATTGCGCCCCTACAGAGATAAGTTCTTAGCAATAAATGATGAAAGCGGGCAAAGTATAGCACTCCCTAAGCCGGAGCGTCAAGGCAATTCATTTAGCTGGACAGGGCGGTTGCAAAGTTGCCAATTCGTAGGACATTGCTCCGCCAATGGAAAATCAGCTGACGGAGCAGCATCCTACAATTCATCCTGGATTTTGTGGGACATTGCTCCGCCAATGGATTTTTGCTTCCTGGCTGGCGATGTTCTATTGAAAAGCCGTCAATTTCATGCTATTTTAGTGATTAGAAACAACTGTTGAAACCAAAACTAGCCTGATGAGCGTCAGGCCACCTCAAACGCGGGTAAATTCTTATGGAATTTCTTATTATTGTGATTTTGATTGTAGTGGTCGGCCCACTACTTTTGACTCAAGTTGTGCTGGCGCTTGGTGCCGGAGTGCATCACCTGGGCCGGACTAAAAAGCCAGCGCCTCGGCACGAACTGGGCGAAGGTCATAGCCTCGATTATCTGTGGTTGCAGCGCCTGAATAATACGCTGGACGTAGATAGCGATGGTAAACGCCGCCAAAGACACCGATAACTGATTAACACTCTTTACTTTTTCTTTACCTCTCTGTGCTAATCTATATTTACCTATGTTCGTCTGTGGAATAACACACCAATCTCAACTCGCAAATTGTTAAATGTTAAGCAAAATTGAAAAGTGCTAATTTGGCACTACTTCAATGAGGAGGAAAGGTTTACAATGAAGATTTCTGCCTTGAGCAAGAAGGTTTCTTTGCTCGGAATTGTCGCGCTTATGCTAGGATTACTGGCGGCCTGCGGCGACGCTACTGCGACCACCGCCCCGGCGGCTACTACCGCCGCCCCTGCCGCCGCTGCGACGACTGCCCCTGCCGCCGCCGCAACTACTGCTGCCGCCGCCGGAGCAGGTACTGCTGCTTTCAGTGCTGCCAAAGGCTGCAAGAACGTGGCTATCCTGCTACCTGAAACCGATTCGTCCGCTCGCTGGGAAGCTTATGACCGCCCGCTTTTGGAGGCTGAAGTAAAGAAAGCTATCCCCGGCGCACAGGTACAGTATGCTAACGCCAGCAACAACGCCGATACCCAGCAGAACCAGGCTGAAGCGGCCCTTACCAAAGGCGCTTGTATTCTGGTAGTTGGCGCGAAGGACAGCGAAAAAGCTTCCGCCATCGTTCAGAAAGCCAAAGCCAGCAAAGTACCCGTTATCGCTTACGACCGCTTGATTCAGGATAACGACCTCGCTTTCTACGTATCGTTTGACAACGTGAAAGTGGGCGAACTTCAGGGCCAGTACGTCGCCGATACCTTCAAAAAAGGCGGCATGGACTTGAAGAAGGGCGCGAACCTGGCGATGATTAACGGTTCGCAGACCGATAACAACGCTTTGTTGTTCCGCCAGGGTGCTTTGAGCAAGTTACAACCGTTGGTTGATAGCAAGGACATCAACCTGGTTTACGACCAGTACACCCCGGACTGGGATAATGCCAAAGCCCAGCAGCTAATGGAAGGCGTTCTTACCAAAGAGAAGAACAATATCCAGATTGCCTACGTTGCCAACGACGGTATGGCGAATACCGTAATCGCCGCACTGCGCGCCCAGAAGCTCAATGGCAAGGTACTTGTCACCGGGCAGGACGCGACTGTTGCTGGTATCCAGAACATTTTGACTGGCGACCAGGCGATGACCGTTTACAAGGCCATCCCGAAAGAAGCCGAGGCAGTTGGCAAGCTGGTAGCAGCTTTGGCTGCCGGTACTGACACCGCTTCCCTGGTTAATGGCAAGACCAAAGCCAAGACTGGTTCGGATATTCCTTCGGTACTGGCTGTACCTCTGGCAGTTGACAAGACTAACATCCTTCAGACCGTTATTGCCGATGGCTTCGTCAAAAAAGAAGAAATCTGCAAAGGTATCACCCCGGTAGTAACTGGCATTTGCTAGTTCAACTATCCGCTAAAGGTTTTAATTGTGGAAACTACGCTTTCCACGATTAAAATCTTTAGCAAATGAGTTTTTGCTTACACAGAGGCTAAAGCCAGAAAAATTCTTAGATTTTTTGAGCAAAGTTTTTGCAAAAAATTTTGCTCAAAAACGGTGTTAGTTAAGTTTTGAAATTTTTGCAAAAATTTCAAAACTTAACTAACACCAAAAGCACCAACGGAGGAGTAGGAAAGAGGATGGCGGAGAGTACACTATCGCCTGGAACTGGGGAGATTCCGAGCGAAAGAGGCGTGTCCCGGCTGCAATTACGCAATATCAGCAAAACCTTTGGCGCGGTGCGCGCCCTGCAACACGTAGATTTTGAAGTTTTCGCCGGAGAAGTGGTTGGGTTGGTCGGCGATAACGGCGCGGGTAAATCTACCCTGATTAAAGTTATGTCCGGCGTATATGTCCCGGACGAAGGCGATATTCTGGTGGATGGTCAGAAAGTGACTATTACTAGCCCGCAGGACTCGACTCGGTTGGGTATCGAAACAGTTTACCAGGATTTAGCTTTGTGCGACAACCTGGATGTAGTAGCGAATTTGTGGTTGGGCCGCGAAGCCCGCGCCGACCTCGTTCCTAACATCGTCCCCAACATGAATGAAACTGAAATGGAACGCCTCACTCTGGAAGTTTTACGCACGCTCGATGTGAAAATTCCTTCGGTGCGCCTGCCGGTAGCGGCCCTTTCGGGCGGGCAGCGCCAATCTATTGCGGTCGCCAAAACCATTTTACGCAAACCCAAAGTAGTGCTGTTAGATGAGCCAACCGCCGCCCTGGGTGTCGCCCAGACCAAGCAGGTGCTAAATTTGATATTGCGGCTCAAGCAGCAAGGTCTGGCGGTTGTGGTAATTTCGCACAACTTGCATGATGTGTTTGAAGTAGTAGACCGCGTAATTGTAATGCGCCTGGGCCAGCGCTCCGGTACGTTTGAAATTAAAAATACCACCCCCGAACGAGTGGTAGCCGCGATTACCGGGGCTGAATTCGGCGATGCGCCGGGGAATTAGGAGAGGCGTAACATGAAAAATCGAACTACTCAAGAAACTAAAGCTGTTGCCGATAAGCCCCAGACTGGGCTGGCTGGTACTGTCCCGATGGCGACCCCCGAAAAACGCACCCTGGCTACGCTGTTGCGCGGCGATCTCGGTTTTATTCCAGTGCTGGTAACGCTGATTATTATTGCGGCGGTATTCCAGATTTTGACTGAGGGGGTCTTTCTACAGGCCCGCAACCTCTCGAACCTGACCCAGCAAATTGTGACCATCGGTATTATCAGCATCGCGGCAGTATTAGTGCTGTTGCTAGGTGAGATTGATTTGAGCCTGGCGGCGACGGCGCAATGTTGCTCGGCGATTATGGCGGTACTGTCGGTCTACCAGGGCTGGAATCCCTGGCTGGCAATTCTAGCCGGACTGGTCAGTGGCGCGATTATCGGCCTGATTTATGGCTTCTTTATCGCTATACTACGGGTTCCCTCATTTATTGTGACGTTGGCTGGCTCGATTGGCTACGCCGGACTGCTGCTGCTGGTTCTGGGTCGCCAGAGTACTTTGATTATTCGTGACCAGACTATTCGCGACCTCGCACCCACTTATCTTGGCCCGCTCGTGGGCTGGGGCTTGCCCATACTCGGTGTACTGCTCTATATCGGGGCGATTCTCTACGATCAGCGCAAACGGGCCAGCGCCGGACTTAGCGTTAAGCCGCCAGTGCAATTAGCGGTACAGCTTGGCGGCGCACTGGTCGTGGTTATTGGTATCGTGGCTTTGTTCCAATCGTACCAGGGCGTGCCACAGTCTACCATGATTTGGCTGGGGCTAGTGGTGATTTCCTGGCTGGTTCTCAAGCGCACCCCGTTTGGTCGCCACCTTTACGCTGTCGGTGGTAACGCCGAAGCCGCCCGCCGTGCCGGTATCAACGTGGTATTCCTGAAAATGGCTGTCTTTGCTGCCGCTTCGACCATTGCCGCTTTTGCCGGAATTATGCTGGCCTCCCGCAGCACCGCCGTTGCTACCGCTATCAGCCCAACTTTGCTACTGAGCGCAATTGCCGCCGCCGTTATCGGTGGAGTCAGTTTGTTCGGTGGGCGTGGTTCGGTCTGGGCGGTTGTGCTGGGTTCGCTGGTCATCGGTAGCCTGGAAAACGGCCTCGATTTGCTCAACCAGGAACAAAGCATCAAAAATATCGTCCAGGGCATCGTCCTCGTCCTCGCCGTCACCGCCGATGCGCTGCTCCGCCGCGGTAGCCCAAGCAAGAGATAAGGAGAAGGAAAGAGGAGGAGGGAAGTAGGACAGATTTTCCTATTTTCCTCCTCTTTTTTATTTCTTAATTATTTTTTAATATAGTGTTGCGAAAGCCAGGCAGTGATGTCCTGGACTGGCTGCGGTTCGATTGAGGCAAAGCGGTCAGTAGCGGGGCTGCTCGATTTGCCCAGCGTATGACCCAGGCCAGGATAAATTATCATTTTATGGTCGGGATTGCCTGCTTTGGTCAAAGCTGCGTCAATCTTTTTTGCATCTTCCGGCGAAACGTTGGCATCGTTTTCGCCTTGTAAGATAAGTACCGGCTTATTAAATTTAGTAATCGCTTCGGTTATGGCTGGCAATTGCTTTTCGGGGCTGTAGATGGAATTGCCACTGACCAAACTATTTACATACTGGTCGAGCGTTGGTTTTACTTCCTTCTCCAGATCGAGTTTGCCATCGCCGTTTTTATCGGTGATAGTACTGAGTTTGGGTGCAGCAACGCTAGAAGTACGGTCATAGGTCAGCCCGAAAAGATAAAGACTCACCTGCGCTCCAACCCCTTTCTGAAACGCCTGTTGCAGTTCAGCCAGCGTAAGTTGCCCATCCTTATCGCTATCCAACCCGCGCATAAAATCCAGCACTATTCCTTCCTGATAAGCAAAGAGGTCTTTCCAGGCGCTGCTGGGCGGCGCGTGTAATATCAACCCGGCTACTTCGGAATGGGCCAGTGCTAACTGGGTAGCGATGGTAGTCCCCTCGCTCCAGCCATAAATAATCAGTCGGTTGGGATCAACTTTATTGTTAGCTTTTGCGGCGGCATAAACCTTGTCCGCATCGGCCTGTAGCTGCTGCAATGTGGGTGTTTTTTCCGAGTTGTACAACTGGTACGCCTGAGAGTCGGCTGGGCCTGTTACATAATGCTTGTTGTAGCGCATTACGGCAAAGCCTTGCAGATTTAGCGCATCTGAAATCGTCTTGAAGAGCTGTGAGCTGACTTTGCCATCAAACCCGACGATGCTACCATCCAAATCATAAGGGCCAGTTCCGGCAATTATTACTACCGTCGGGAATGGGCCAGCTCCGTTAGCTGGATAGCTCAATTCGGCTTTGGTCTGGAAATCCCCCAAATCTACTGTCAGGCTATCCCGCTTGATATTGGGGTTTTCCACTGCCGCCGTCGTTGAAGCCGGAGTGGTAGCCGCTATCGTCGTTATAGCGGTA
>JBBQXW010000275.1:0-9945 GCA_038209275.1 Chloroflexia bacterium
ATCCGGGGTTGAACTTGCGTTCTATTTAATCAAGACTTCAATTGCTAGGCAAAATACTTTGATTAGCTACAGATATTTTGCTATAGAAGCGAAATCCCTAAAGATTTTGCCGACGTATCGCGAATTAGATGCTAGAACAAAGGTTTTACCCCGAATTATTGAGAAGATACGTAAATATTTAATTCGATAGCCTCAACCCGCCTGGTCAGTTCGAGCGCGGTAGGTTCGACGTAAATGCGGGTGGTGTCGAGTGAACTGTGACCTAAAAGACGGGCCAGTCCCACCAAATCAGTAGGATTACGCTGAAGGTAGGCGGTGGCGAAGGTATGGCGCAAGCTATGGGCCGTGAAACCCGCTGGTAAAAGCTGGTGGTTAGAACATTGTTGAAACAAAAGATGGAGCGTGCGATTCATTTCGCGTAAGCTAAGCTGGTTTCCCCGCTCACTGTGCCACAAGGCCGCCACTTTAGTAGAAGGAAGTGATTTGGGCCATGCCGCTGCGACGGCTTTGAGAGTTGCTTCAACCTCAAAGCGAGGAGCTAGATAAAGGGCTAAAGCTTGTCGAACTGAACCATTAAGCGGAACGGTGCGGGCTTTATTACCTTTGCCCGCTCTGACCAGTACCTGACCAGTGCGTTCACCGAAAAGGAGATCTTCGAGCTGGAGATTAGCACATTCACCAATGCGTAAACCGGTTTGAACGAGCATATGAATAATGGCACTGTTGCGAGGGCCGTAGCGAGTATGGACGGCCTGACGCAAGAGGGTATTGAGTTGGGTCGGGCTGAGCGCAGTGGGAGCGAGTGGGTTAGATCGCCCGATCAATTTTAGGCGGCTGGCCGGATTAACGCTGAGATAATTTTGCTCAACCAGGTAAGTACACCAACTGCGTAAGGCACACAGATGGATATTAACGGTACTGGTAGCAGCAGTTTGCTGTAAACCAGCGCGGTAGCCAATGAGAGTAGTCGAGTTTAAATCGGCCAGACTTAAGGAACGGCGCTGGGCTTGTTCGAACCAGGTTAAAAAAGCCAGCAAGCAATTTTTGTAACGACGCAAGCTGGCCTGGTTAAGGGGAGGGCTGGCCTGGGCTGACCACTGCTCGACCAGGTCGGGCCAGTCAAAAGGAAGCAAGTGTGAGCGGTTCATCAAATTCAACTATTCTCGGCCATGTTTTTAGCCGCTTAAAGCTTGCAAATTAAAAAGGAGCAGGCTGAGGTGAGTGAACGAAAATAGCGGAAGATGACCGAGAAGACTAATTCTCAGCCATGTTGAATTCTATAATATACTACTTCATTAAAAATATCAATTGAAAATAAGCCCAGCTAAGCCTAAATCCTTAACGCACAAAAATGTTCCATTCCATGAGGAACCCCAAAATGCCCGAAAAGGTGGGGTCGGTTGTCCAGGCCGAAATGACGGCAGAGGATTGGAGTGAAGAGTTGATTCAGGATGAGACAATCGAAAACCAGTATAACGGTTGAGAATTAGAGCAACTATTAGCAAATCTATCAGAAGATGACCCCTGGAATGAGCTTCTAACTTCCTTACAAACGGGTTAGTGCAGGCTGAGACCACGTTGGCGGTACCCATCCTGGTCAAAACAATTAATAAAGCTGAAAATTAGAGGTAATAACCTACTCCTCATCGAGGATTTTATCTCCAAGATGAGCCTCTAATTCTTCAATAGTAGGGAGACTTCCTTTGAGATTTTCGGGCAATGCTTTTGTAAGCTGAAAACCAGCAATACCTATAGGCTTGTTTATATCCCGTAAGGCATATTCGGCCTCAAAACTATCTTTTGTCTTGCACAAAATCATGCCAATGCTCGGCTGATCATCAGAATGACGTAACAGATCATCAATGGCTGAGAGATAAAAATTCATTTTACCTACATATTCTGGCTTGAATTCGGTTGCCTTTAAGTCAATTACAACATAGCAACGAAGCTTTACGTGATAAAACATTAAGTCTATGTAGTAATCCTTTCCACGCACTTCAATGTGGTATTGGCTACCCATAAAAGCGAAGCCCGACCCCAACTCTATTAAAAATTCACGAATATGCTCAGTAAGTCCCCGCTCAACCTCACGTTCCTGAGCTTCGTCACCTAAATCTAAAAAGTTAAAGTTATAGGGGTCTTTTAACATCTGACGGGCCAGGTCTGATTGTGGTGGTGGCAGGGTACGAGTGAAATTAGTATCAGCTTTACCCTGACGTTGGTACGCCCCATTTTCTATCTGGAGGACTAATATATCCCGGCTCCATCCATGTTCAATAGTTTTCCTGATATACCATTCGCGCTCTTCTGAGCTTTTAACTTTGTCTAACAGAGTACAGTTGTGGTACCAGGTAATTTTTGCAGGCACCGCCTGCAAAATTTGCTTATCAGGCCAGGCTTCGGCAAACGAACGCATGTAACGTAAGTTTCGGGGTGAGTAACCTTTCATATTGAGATCAGCCGCAATCCGATCAATTATCTTAGCACCCCAGCCTTGCTCTTCAAATTTCTGTGCGATGTCTTTTCCCAATTGCCAATAATGCAATATAAGTTCACTATTCACAGCAAGGGCAGCCCTAATCCGGGCCGTCTGAATTTGATTTTTGATCGCTGTCAAAAACTCTTGATAATCCTTCGATGAAATTAGGGATTGGTCATCTGTCATTGGTAGCCATTTTTCTAAAATAATAAGAACCGATTCAACAATCAATCAGTTATGCAATCAAAGGTCTTAAATTTTGTACGTCCGGACGTACAAAGAACTCTCACCACGTTTGCACTTTGCCTTTTTGAACTCAGTTTTGAGCTTAAAAACAGTCTTTTCCAAGCTCAAAGTGCAAAGATAGTGGAACTCTATCTTTAAGCTGATAACATCATACCATATCTTCTCAAATTTGAGAAGATATGGTATGATGTTATCAGCAGTTAGAACAACTGTATTTTAGCTGGAGAAAAAGACTTGGATTATTCAACTATCACCTCATTTGAAATAGCGATTCCATTACGTCTTGCAGCAGAGCAGACCGGAGTACAATATCACCGCTTGCGAAAAGCTGCCGGAGATGGCCGCTTGCAGGCCCACAAAGTAGGCAACCAATATATGGTTTTGCTAACGGATGTGCAGCGGTTTTTGCGCGAGGGCGATGGTCGCCGCCGTAACCAGGGCGAGACTCTATCGGATATACAGAAAAAAGGAGAGAGAAGTGCTATGGCACGAGTGATAGCGATTACAGCGCCCAAAGGCGGTACCGGAAAAACTACCACTACCCTGAATCTTGGAGCAGCCCTGGCTGAACTCGGCTACAAAGTGCTGCTGGTAGATTGTGACCCACAGGGCAACCTGACATTGAGTGCTGGCGTGGAAGCCAGTCAGCTAAAGCAAAGTTTAGACAGCGCCATCAAGCATTATCTGGCAACCTATACCCCACAGATTGAGGCAGTAATTGTACAAGCTCCCGTCGGTCTGGATTTGGTACCAAGCAATATCCGGCTGGCCGGTACAGCCGATGAATTGCTGGTAAATTCACAGGGTGTATTCGTACTGCAAAAACTAATTCGCTCTGTCCGGCCCAACTATGATTTTATACTGATAGATACGTTACCCTCGCTGGGAGTGCTGGTTAAATCGGCCCTGGTAGCAGCCCAAGAAGTTATCATTCCGCATGAATCTGAACCACTCTCAACTGAAGCAGTGGCGATGATGCTAAAGCAGGTGGATATTATGCGCCGCTCGGAACTTAACGCCGAACTTAAAGTAGCCGGGATTTTACTCACCAAAGTTACTAAATCAAAGCTGCACCGCGAGGTAGTAGAATATACCCGTAAGGAATTTGGGCAACTGGCGAACGTTTTTAAGACAGTGATAGAACGCTCGATTCAATTTGCTGAAGCAAACGGCCTGCATAAGACCATACTGGCCTACAAGCCAAAAGATAAAAGCGCTGAAGCTTATCGCCAGCTTGCCCGCGAGTTATTGTATGGTTCAGAAGCAGTCGAGGAAAATAACGAAGCCGCCGAATCGGGACAGGATGTTAAAATAAACGATGGCGAATAAACCTAAAAGTTTTCTTGCCAGCCGAAATAGCACCAAGCCCGATTCAGCTAACGACGAAGATTTCGCCCTGGTAATGCAGGTTAATCCTCAAGCGGCTTTTCGGCCCATTTACAGCCAGGATATTCCAGTGGAACGTATTCGGCCCAATCCTTTTCAGGCTCGCCAACGCTTTGAAGGACTGGACGAACTGGCGGAAGTAATTCGGGTTCAGGGCTTCATCAGCCGTTTGAGAGTGCGCCCCGATCCGGCGGAGGAAGGTTTCTTTCAACTGGTGTATGGTGAGCGGCGGCTACGAGCCGCAAAACTGGCGGTTTTAATCAAACTGCCCTGCGATGTAGCCGAGCATAATGACAAAGAAATGCTTGAAATTGGGCTGGCTGAGAATATTCAGCGACAGGACTTGAGTCCGCTGGAAGAAGCGCAGGCTTTCGAGAAATTTATTGAGGCTGGTGGTTATACTGTTAGAGAACTGGCTGATCGGTTGGGTAAAAACAAAGATTATGTTGCCGGACGACTGGCCTTATTAAAAGCCCCACCAGATGTGCAGCAGCTTGTAGCCCAGCGAGCCGATACTGTGACGGTAGCTCGTCGTATTGCTCAATTAAAAACCTTGCAAGAGCGCGCTCCGCTAATTGAAGCAATTCTAAACGGTACACTCAATAAAGAAGAAGTGCGAAGCATTGTGCAGGAGTTGCAGCAGTTAAATCCAACTGGATTTGTACGTCTGGACGTACAAATCCAGCAGCTTCAAGCTGAAAATAAATTAGAAAGCTTGGACGTACAGACGGCAGAACCAGCTAATATTGGTTCGGACGTTAATTTTGTACGTCCAGACGTACAAACTGCTGCACCACCTTCCGATATTAGTTCATCTGCCAATTTTGTACGTCCAGACGTACAAAAAATAATCTCGGCGGCTCAAGCCATTAAGACGGCACTACAGCATAAGAAGGTAAAAACTAAAAGCGGGCAAAATAGCTTACAACAAGAAACAGTACTTATTTTGACTATTTTGGGACGCTGGCAGGAGGAGCAGGCAAAATTAGAACCGGAAAGCCGGGAGCAAATGCAAGAAGTAGCCCAAATAATCCAACTCGAATTGCAAAAGCTTATAGCCCGTTTTTAGAGTGCTTACTTTTATCCTGTACATTTTTACCTGTTAGTGATTACTCCACCACTTCTAAAGGGGCGTGCCTTTTACCGGGTCAAGCTAGAGAGAATCTAATCCAATTCTCAATGTATTTAAGGCAGCATTAAGGTCACGGTCAATATGCAGATTACAGCAAGGACAATGGTAAAGTTTTTAGTTTTCTAACGGTTGGTTATCCAGGCGGCTAAAGAAATTGCAGCCGCCGGGCATCATAGATTAGCTCGCCGCAGCGTCCCACTTCGCCAAAAGTGTTTTTACGGATGACGTATTTTACTTTGTCCCGCTCCTGGCTGATTGCCAATGATAGTAACTGCTTGGAGCAGCGCTCGATGTCACCGATTCCCAAACCCTCGTCCAAATCGGGTGGCTCGTACTGGCGGCTCTCGCTGCGGCCCACCTGACTGGTCATCAGTCCGGCCAGATTTAGCGGGCTATTCCATTCACCAGCGCCGCGCAGCACAGCACCCCCTGACCAAAAGCTCTCACATGTGAGAGAACCTGGCATATGTGCAAGCCTTGAAGATTAACTAGCAAGTTTGGAAAGGCTTGCCCAGGTGCAGGCTTTAGCGGGCTATTCCATTCCGCTTATTCACATGTGAATAACCTCTCTAATGGTTTTCCTTTCCTTCTTACTCCACTCGGCCAGCTCCTACCTACCTACCTATGAGCTTTGGATACAGTGGTGGAGTTTATTCACATGTGAATAAACTCCACCATAGCTATAACGGCTTCTAACGCCTTACTGAGGTACAATCACAGACATGTCGCTGGTGGTTTGGAACGGGAGCAGCGAAGTAGACCGGATTGGTCTGATGGCCTAATACCGGCGCGGCTTCGCCTCACACCTCGCTGCCCCTTCTTGCATCACCTTTCGGCTATTTGGGGTCTAGGAAGGGTTGGAACCAAAAAGGCGGTTTGAGTTTAACTTTATCCTTTTAGGTCTTTTTTCTTCCCTTGTGGCTGAATATTACCCTTTGTTTTCAGCTTCACGAAACAACGAAAATCGAAATAGCTCAATAATGTTCTAACTCTTCCTGCACCCTACTTACGGCTCCCCTTGATAAAAATCTGGCTCTAAGCAAGCTGGATAACCCAAATATCGCATCGCACTCTTAAAATCGTCATCGGCGGTGGGAGCTTCGATGCCACTCACTGCGCCTAACATAATCAGAGCAAGTATCTCTGTCGCACCTAACTGGATTAAGTTTAATCCTTCGACCAATCCTCCCAGCCCCAACACAGGTAGTTGGCTGCGATAACTGGCAAATGCTACGAAAACGAGGTCTTCATCAAACATGGCTACTTCTTTCCTCCTTCGCTTCTCCTTCGCTTCTCCTTCGAGTTCAAGTTCTATTTGTACCGCTACCACTGCACCGGATTTAATGAACTAATTGCCCTCAAACTGGCGATAATAAAACTGGATTTCCAATAGATCAAAAAGGTCGAAGACGGTTACACCCTGTCCAGCCACAAATTGATTTCCCCCTAACTTTTTGGTGGCGGCGTTATTTATCAGGTATTGAGCAAAACGGAGTTTTACCGCTGGTTGCAGTTCTAACGCTTGCAGGAAGGATTCTTTGTCGGCAAAATTCTGGTTGGCCGGGTCTATTACCACCTGAGCTTGCCCGGCCCGGTTGGTTGTCGCACCCCTGGCAGTATGGGAATGATTAGTAGAGCCAGGCCGCCCTGGTTGTACCGGAGCCGGGGTTTGAAGAGCCAGACTAAAATCTGCCGGGGGTGTAAAGGCAAATTCCGGCTCATTTGGGTCTATTGCATTGATAAAACGAGGACTACCATAGGTCTGCAAATTGAACCCGATTAGTTCGGCCAGATCTGCCGGGGCCATGTTCCACAGATGAGCCGAATCTCTATCGGTGAAGCGGTTGGAGTTGGCTCGGCCTGCGATCAAGGCTTGATGCAGATGCGGCGGTAAGGCCGCAAAACTATTGGCCGAGATGTCATACGCCCAGGTGTCTCCGCCCAACGAGGCCGGGAAGAAATCTGGATGCTGATTTCGGATCTGGTCTAGCACCGCTTTCTGCAAGGGCAGGAATTTGCGCGGGTCAGCCGATAATTTCTTCCAGACCTGTTGCGCTTCCAATCTGGTTGCATCGCCTGCCTCTAGCAGAATTTCATCGGCGATGGCTTTGAGCCGTTCTTCCACTTCCTGGCGGTTGATCTCGCTGGTGCTTGTTCTCATTACAGAGGCGCTTCTTAACAGCGTTAGTAAATTCAGCAGCATTAGTATTCCATCGGTCACAAAGGTCAACATATTGACCCTGGCCGCGGCCCAGGCTGGCCCAGGATCGCTTGTGCCGGTGATGGCTAAAAATACCAGCAGAAAATCACCGGCCAGCGTAATGATTAGCACGAAAAGCATCACCCACCACCAGTAACTATCCTTCTCCAAACGAGTCTTTAGACGGTCGGTGCGGCGAAGCCATACCACCTGGGCCGCTTCTGCGATTAGTAAACCCTGGATAAATAGTCCGGCAATTACCGCTGCTAACATTGCGATTAGCTGGAGCGGGACGCTATCGGTCGGTATCCAACTCAGTAAAGGCAAGTTTCGGATGGCGCGGATGCCAATGAAGAGGGCTACTCCTACCTGATAGGCCAGAGACATTCCCAGAACCAGGCTGTAATTGGGGTACAGGGAAGATACAGACAGAAAAACACATGCTTTACTTCAGCCTAAGTATCGCCCCCTTCCACCACCGCCCCTACCTCGGCCACTTCCAATAAGACTCATTATCACAAGCCTTGAATATGTTATACTACTAATAACACGTTTTTTGTACCCCTTTAGTTGAACCTAAACCCTTCTAATAATAAGTGGTTACTCTAATCTCGTGTGCTTCCTTATAAAGAGGTGTCCTTATGGCTCTGCGGATTTTTGACAGTCCTACGCTGGCGTTAAATGCTTATCAGACCTGGTTGGATACCCAACCTTTAGCCTATAATACTCGCCTGGCCTACCAGCGGGCGGTGGCGGGGTATTGTACTTACCTGATGAGCGGCCAACCCCACTCAGAGCCACCTCTGGCAAATGAAAATGCTCGTAATTATGCCGTGCGTGATTATAAGCTTCATCTTAAAACTGTAACCCATAGCAAGCCTACTTCGGTTAATCTGGTGTTGGCTAGCCTTGATCATTTCTATAGTTTTCTTGGCCTGGGTCGGCCCCAGGTTAGTCGAGAAGATTTACCCCACCAGGCGCCACGGGCTCTGGAACCCCACCAGCAAAAGAATTTCCTGCGGGCAGTGGAACGCTGCTCTTCCAAACGTAACCAGGCACTGGCTTTACTTCTTTTCTATACTGCCCTACGCATTGGGGAGTGTGCCGCCTTAAAGCGGCTGGATATAAATGTTGGTCTACGTAAAGGCACAGTGATTGTGCGTAATGGCAAAGGTAATAACTACCGCGAAGTGCCGCTTAATCACCACCTTCGCCAGGCCTTACGGGACTATTTAGAAGAGCGTGAAACTAAATTTGGAGCGCTTATTCCACCAGTAACTGGCCTTTTTCTCAATCAAAAAGGTCGCCCGCTCTCCATCAGAGCGATTGATTTAATCATTCGGGGGTTGGGAGAGCAAGCCGATTTAACTCTTTCAGCCCATGTTTTGCGCCATACTTGTCTGACCAATCTAGTTAGAGGTGGTAACGACCTGGTGCTAGTAGCCGAAATTGCCGGCCATAAGCGCTTGGAAACCACCCGGCGCTACAGCTTACCCAGCCTGACCGACCGTCAAAGTGCCATGGAAAAATTAACGGTTGAATATTAATCGGCCAGGCTGCTGCTCGCTGGTGCAAGCAAAAGTCAAAGTCAAAGCCCAAATTAAGTGGTATTTAGAGAGGTAAGCTTGTGGCTTCGATTGAACGAACCGCTTATCCACGGTTTAAGCGGTTACTAAGTGCTAGTGAACTGGCTGAAGTCTATACTCCTAGCGCCAAAGAAATTGAGTTTGCTGTCTCCCGCGCCCGTGGTCAGGATTCAATTCTAAGCCTGTTAGTTTTACTCAAATCTTTTCAGCGTTTGGGCTATTTTCCGAACAAGCTCAAGGAAGTACCAGCCCAGATTGTAACGCATGTACGCGCTTGTCTGGCTTTGGGCGGGGAAAACCACAACCAGGCGGAGCAACCAGCTTTCCAAACCAGATCGTTTTATCGTTACCACCAGGCCATTCGCCGCTTTTTAGGGGTCAAGCCTTACAAGGAGGCAGCCCAGGAGGTGGCAGCCGAGGCAGTACGTGAAGCGGCCCAGGTAATGAATAATCCCGCCGATCTGATAAACGTAGCCATTGAAAAGTTGGTTAAAGATTGTTTCGAGCTACCAGCCTATCGCACCCTGGATAGCCTGGTGCAACGTATTCGTACTCAGGTTAACACTGCCTTATGTGAGCAGGTCTGGGCACGCCTCAACCAAGCCGAACAAACCAAACTAGCCGCCCTTGTGACCAAAGCCAGTGAATTGGAAGAAAGTAAGCCCCTTTCAGACTGGGCCAGGCTCAAGTAACTCCCTAAAAGTGCGACCCTTGGTCATCTCCAGGATTTGCTGGATCAACTCGACTGGCTAAAAACGCTGGGGTCAGTGGAAGCCTGGCTGGAAGGTGTCCCAAAAGCTAAAATTCATCATCTGGCCGCCGAAGCCCGCGCGCTTAAAGCGGCCGAGCTAATGGACTATAACCCGGCCAAACGGTATACCCTTTTAATTTGTCTGATCCGTCAAACTATCGTTAC
>JBBQXW010000276.1:0-9920 GCA_038209275.1 Chloroflexia bacterium
TTGGCTCATTAGTTTTAGATAAGGTGGGTTGTAAGGGCGACGTTCTCCTCGGTTGTAAAGTGGTAGTAATTCTGTTTCAACCCATTTGTCCAATCGATCCAAATACAGGTTACTTAAAACTGGCCCCACAATTGAGCCTTGCGGTACACCACTCAAGCTGGTTTTATGTTGCCAGTTTTCTAAGTACCCGGCTTTGAGCAGGTTCTCGATGAGACGGAGAAAACGGTTATTTTGGAGTATTAGATCACGGTCATTGACTAATATCTCAGAAATATGAGTCGAATCAGTGTGAAATAAATAATTATTCTAATATATATAGCTAAAGTCGGCTTCGCGCCTAAAAACATTAGTCAAAACGAGCATAAAACTCCAGTTAATTTCTATGAGACTAAGTGATATTTAGCCCATCACAATGCCATAAATAGCAAAAGCGCCTGAAATTTCTGAGATATTAGTCAATGACCGTGTTAATCTACTCCGAGTAAAGCACCTTGACCAATCAAAACCACCTGAAGCTGTCGGTTATCTAGCTCGCCCGGCATAATGTGCTGATTTAGCGCAATTCCGGCGGCGGCTCCTGCCGCCTGTCCCGTAGCCATGCAACTAGGCGAAAGGCGAGTAGTTGCCAGCGCTTCGTGCGAAGTAGAAATACACCTTCCAGCCACCAGTAAATTACTGGTTTTCTGGGGAAGCAGACAACGATAGGGAATGTCATAAGCCCCATCCCCCGCCACCCAGACCGATTTATCCTGGTCGCCCTTGCCAGTAGGAGCGTGAATATCAATCGGGTAGCCACTACGGGCAATCACGTCTTCAAAGCGGCGACCAGCGATTACGTCTTCGGCTTCCAGAGTGTACTGCCCAACAATTCGGCGGGTTTCGCGGATACCAATCTGAGCGCCAACCTGCGAAATCGAGGCGCGTTCAAAGCCGGGTAGCTTACGCTGCATAAATTCTGCCAGTAGGAGAACCTGCTTGCGGCCCAATTCTTCTGCCAGGGTCAATTCTTCTACATTTATACCGTCCAAACCCTGCACGCGAGTGCTATTGACCAACACTTCATCGTCCGCCGGGCCGGTAAAGAATAAAATCTCCTTGCGTGGAATTGGCAAATCGGCTTCACGCCAGTGCTTGAAAAAGCCCATCACACCCGATAAAGGCAACTCAGCCAGTTCACTAAAAGGTGTTTTTTCATAGAATTCGTCGGGATGAGCCAGCATATATTGTTTTACGCGGGCCAGGTCTACTCCACGCATCCGAAACTTCATGGTCATTGGCTGGGTTAACATATCGCCTTCCCGTCCTTTCAAACAGGGTGCGCCCGATAGATAAGCCAGGTCAGCATCGCCAGAAGTATCAATAAAAATCTTACCATTTACGACAATCCGACCCGATTTGCTGCTTAATTCTACCGCTGTAATTTGGTCGCCTTGCATTTGCAGGCTATCTACAAAACAATGCAAGAGCAACCGCACACCGGCTTCTCGCAACATTTCCATAGTCAGGACTTTGTAGAATTCAGGGTGATAGGGCGTAATAGTGTTGACATAGCCAACTGTATCGCGCAAATGTCCCGGCGAAGCATTTAGGGCCATCAAACGGCTGACAATCTCCTGGGCAATTCCGCCAATCACCTGTTTACCACCAGTAGTATGAAAGGTCATCCAGGGATAGACCAGCGCGGCGGTAGACATGCCTCCTAAAAAGCCATAGCGCTCCACCAGAATAGTTTTAGCGCCGCTGCGTCCGGCTGCAATGGCTGCGTTAATTCCGGCAGGGCCACCGCCTACAATTACAATATCTGCGTGTAAAGTTTTTTCTATCATATATTTTCCTCCATAAAATTAAGCAGGTTCTACTGCCAAAGGTATCTTCCTATAGCAGGTTGCAGAAAGATTAATCCAGGGTTTAGCGTAGGGGCGAATCGCATACGCCCTTGAGCGCTGTGCCAGGTCTTCAAGGGCGTATGCGATTCGCCCCTACCAATGGCTCAACCTCGGTGCAACTTGCTATAAACTTAGAGCCTATCCCAGTAGGGGCGTAATTCATCGCGTCCAGATTAGGTTTGATAAATCAAACTCCTACTGAGATAGGTTCTTAACTTATGGTAGTAGTTCACCTGTACCCATTTTGATTGCGTCCACCGTTATATCACCCTGGTTTGGCGAACTTGCCCCAATTTTCATAATATTTGTTCCGCTACCCTTGCTGCTTGCAACTGACCAGACCAGCCCGCTATCCACATACAAATCGTAGGTAGAGTTGGCATGAACTACCATGCGATAAGTATGATAAACGGTGGTATTGAGGGTGTAACTTTTAGTAGGGCTGACATCATTGTCTTTAACTGTACCTGCCGTACCGTGGTTTATCAAAACTTTGTGATGATAAGAGCCAGAGCGTACACTAATCTCGTTACTACCTGCCGAATTAGTTTTTGCCGTAAATTCCAAAGTATAAGCACCAGCTACCGGACTAAAACCGTTGCGAGTCAAAAAATAATAAGTGCTGATACTATTATCAATTACTCTGGCTGTGCCACTACTCCAGGTAGTGCTACCGCCTGTTCCAGCATCGCTCCACAAGGCTGAATTGCTCAGGTCGTCGTCAAAGACATTCCAGGTAGGCGCTAAATTGGCTTTTGCCAGCACAATTTTGGTGGCGCTTCGCTGCCCAGCTTCGTAAACCATGTACATAGTGTTGCCAATAGTGTTAAAAACGGCAGAAGCAGAACGCCCGTTATCTGGTGCGCCACTTAATGAGTCGTGAAACAGTCCCACGTGCCTTTCCATATCGAAATTTGGCCCGACTTCGGTAGCGTACATATTGCCCGAACCGCCGTGATAGACCACATAGGTTTTGCCGTTCCAGGGAAACATGGTCGCGGCAGATATTTGTCCGCCTTCTTCCGTGTTAGGTGAAATCAGAGGGGTCGTCTGAGCTGTCCAGTTGCGGGCATCGTTCGACCAAGCCAGGTAAATCTTGCGCGTACCGTTTTTAACGCCCATAAACATCATGGTATAAGTGTTGTTTTTGGACGGAATAGTATATTTAAAAACTCTGGCATAAGAGGTTTCAGTCACTCCGCTTTCTACACTGGCCGTCGTGATTACCACTTTGTCGTAAGTGAAGTTAAGGCCATCGGTGGAATTAGCAACCCTGGTAGTAGTATTTTCACCGTGAAAATAGAGGTAAAGCTTGTTTACGCCACTAATCCAGATTGCGTGGGGCGAGGAAACATGACTGACGCTGTAGTTAGGCGACCATTGGTTGCGGATAATCGGGTTAGAAGCGTATTCCGTCCAGGGGCCGTCCAGCGAGTTAGAATAGGCCAGACAAATACCGCCCGGCGCGTCATGAGGGGCATAATACATGTAATAAGTGGCAAGCGGATTGCTGAAATAATCGCTGGCCTTGATAATACTGGGGAAAATTATTTCCCCGGTGGGATTATAGGTCAAATTTGCCGGATCGAGCAAAACCTTGTCATAGCTGAAGACCGGGAAACCCTCCGCCGCGCCAGTAGTCTGTGGCGTTGTCGCCAGCAAGAGCGAACCAAACAAAATCGCCAGGAAAATAGCACTCAGGCGCACACGAAGCGAACTTTTAAGCATTACATCCTCCTTGATGTTAATAATAAAAGATTATTTTAGCCCGGTTAAGGCTACCCCTTCAATAAATTTTTTCTGGGCTAGAAAGAAAACCACTAGCAACGGTATAGTTGCCATCACCGAAGCCGCCATCAATAACTGCCACTCCGTCCCGGTCTGGTCAGTAAACATCGAAAGCGCCAGGGGCAATGTGTACAACTCCTTAGAGCTAAGGTAAATTAGTGGGTCAAAGAAGTCGTTCCAACTATTGAGAAAGGTGAAAATAGACAGGGTTGCCAATGCCGGAGTCGCTTGCGGCAGCATAATCCGCAAGAAGGTCGTCCAGGGCGAGCAGCCATCCATTCTGGCTGCTTCTTCCAGTTCGCCCGGCAGGGTGATGAAGAATTGGCGCAATAAAAATACGCCAAACATTCCGCCCGCGCCCAACACAGGTGGCACTATCAAAGGGAAATGGCTATTTGCCAGGTTCAAATTGGTCAATCCCAGAAAGAGCGGAATGGAAGTTACTTCAGTCGGAATCATCATACTGCTGAGTAAAACGACAAAAATTACATTTCTGAACGGGAACTTAATGCGGGCAAAGGCATAACCCGCCAGCGAAGCAAACAGGCACGTACCCAGCGTTACCAGAACAGCAATATATAAACTGTTGAAGAAATAAAGCTGAAAGGGCTGCCGGTTGAAAACTTCGGTATAGTTGTCCCACTTTAACGGGTTAGGTATCCATTGCGGCGGGAAAACAAACACTTTGGTCGGGTCTTTTAGCGAGGTTGAGACCATCCACAAGAACGGAACAATTACCAGCGCCGAAATCAGCGTCAGTGCGCCATAAATCGGCAATGCGCTCAGTACCTTTTTGAAATTCAAAGGCTTTGGTCGGTTTATTACTCGGCTATTACTGCTCATAATGCACCCACCGCTTTCGTAAGTTCCATTGCACTACCGTTAGTACCAAAATAATGGCGAACAGGACAAAGGCCAGCGCCGCCGCATATCCGTAATCGAAAAACTGAAAAGCTTGCTTGTAAATATAGAAAACCATCACATAAGTACTTGTACCAGGGCCGCCGCCGGTCATCACATAAATTTGACCGAAAATCTTGAGTGAACCGATTACCGTGATGGTGGTTGCCAAAAAGACCGCCGGGCTAATTAGAGGCAAAGTAATGTTGCGGAACATGGCCCAGCGCGAAGCACCATCCAACCAGGCCGCTTCGTAATACATTTGAGGTACATCTTTGAGTGCCGCCAGGAAGATTACCATGTTCAGCCCAACGTTTTTTAAGACGCTGACTACGATTACGACTGGCATCGTCCAGTTTTCGCTATAGAGCCAGGCCGGGCCTTGTACTCCTAACAGGTGAAGCAACTGATTGACCAGCCCGGCATCGGTGGCAAAGATATACTTCCAGACGATGACCCAAACTACAATTGAAGTAACTACTGGCGTAAAGATGAGCGTTCGGAAAAAGCTGATGCCTCGCAACTTCTGCTTGAGTAAAAGGGCCAGTATTAGCGCCAGGCTGATATTGAGCGGCACCAGTCCCAACGAAAAGACCAGAGTATTGCCGACAGTTTGCCAGAACACCGGGTCACTGGAAAAAGCCCGGCTATAATTATCGAAGCCAATAAAATCCGGCTCTTTGTAAAGCGACCAGTTGGTAAAACTCATCCCGAAGGCCATCATAATTGGGCCTAGCAAAAACACCACATAGCCCAATACCATCGGCGAAATAAACAGGTAGCCGTACCATTTTTCGTGCTGCCCCAACTTCGCCTTCGTCCTGGCCTTTGCGCCCCCTTTGCCAACTTCCGCCACTACTATTGGTGGCGAGACTGAAGGCTTTTCCTCATAGGAAAGCGGGGCGCTGGATTTTGAACCGTTAATCACGCCAAACTCCTTATATTTTGCTTACTCCGGTCAGATTTTTGGTTTGATAAACCGGGCGGACGTTAAGCCCGCCCCTATCTCTAGTCCGACCAGAAATAAGTAAATTGGAAGTGGAAACTATTTCAGAAGAGGGTTGACTTCTTTTTCCATTGTACTCAAAGCATCTTTTACCGAAATGCTCTGGGTATAGAGCCGATCCATCTGACCCAACACGGCGGCATCTACTTTGGCCCAGTTGCGATGGCCGGGGTTATAGCGAGCATTGGTCATCTGGTCTAGCACCGCCATCTGGATACTTTCCGGCGAAGGCTGTGGCGCGGCTTTGAGGAAGATGTCCGACTTCAACACCGATTCGCGGGGCGGTACAAAGTATTGGGAAGTAATGCTCATACCATCCTTATTGCTGATAAATTTCAGCCATTCCAGGGCTTCCAGAGGGTGTTTAGTTCCCTGAATTACCGCGTAACCAGCCAACCCCAGCGAAGTAGCCGCCCCTGCCGGGCCTTTGGGCATGGGCGCAATATCCCACTCAAAATCTTTGACTAGCCGGGCTTTGGCGACGTTAGAGTAACGGTCGGTATACATTCCCAGTTTGCCAGTCTCGAAAGTAATCTGATCGCCCGGCTTGGGATGTACCTGCTCTTTGAAGAGCATGTCGGAATATAACTGAACCGCTTTCAAGCCTTCGGCTGAATTCAGAGCAAATTGCGTCGTATCCTTGTTAAAGACATCTGCGCCGTAAGACCAAACGATAGGTAGCAAGGGGTCAATCCAGTTCTTCCAGTCGCGCAGCAACTTCACCCCGTAGACCCCTTTGGAAGGGTCGGTAATAGTTTTAGCGGCCTTCAAAAACTCATCGTAAGTCCAGTTGCCTTCTTTATAAAGCTCGGTCGGCGTTTTGAGACTTTTCTCCTTGAACAAATTCTTGTTGTAGAAAAGAATCATCGGCGGGGTAGAGAACGGGATGCCAAAGACCTGCTCCCCCTTCTTGAAAAGCGGCAAGGTGGAAGGATAAATATCGGCAAAGTTGTAAGCCGAATCGGTTTTTAGGCTGGTAATGTCTGCCAGCTGGTTTGACTCAATCAGTTGCGGCACCGAGCGCTCTACCACCCAGGCCACGTCTGGCGCGGTTTTGGAGGCAATCATGATGGAGAGTTTTTGCTGATAATCGGCGAAAGGAATGGCCTGTACCTCAACCGTGATGTTGGGGTATTTCTCCTTGAACTTAACCGCCATATCTTGATAAAGCTTGTTCTGTGCATCGTTGCCCCAGGTGCTAAAGGTCAACTTCACCGGGCCGGAAGCAGTCGGGGCCGCCGAAGTTGCCGCACTCGTTGGGGCAGAAGTAGTTGGCGTGGCACTGTCGCCACAGGCCGCCATCAGGCTGAGGGTCAATACCATCAACACCAGAATAGAGAGCAGTCTCCTGGGAATCTTCATAATCATTTTGCTCCTTCGCAATGAAATGTTGGCTAACGAAACAGTAGATTTATCGGTTAGCTAATGATAAAGAAAATCCCCTGCCGGAGAAACCCTCTAAATTCAAGAAAAGGTTCGTTTTTTCCAGTTGTTTGTCTTTAGCTTTTCAGCTATTGTGGTCTCTGAACTCGGAAGGACTCAGGCCAACTACCTGTTTGAAAGCTACCGTAAAATGTTTGGTATTGGCATAGCCGCACATCGCCGCCACCTCATAGACCTTCATATTGGTTTGCTTCAAAAGCCGCCGGGCCTGGTTCATACGGGTTTCGGCAACATAATCGGAAAAGTGCTGCCCGGTTTCGGTCTTGAACAGATGGGAAAGATATTTCTGGTTCAGGTGAACCTGGTCGGCAAGGTACTGTAGCGTTATTTCCTGGTCGAGGCGTTGGTTTATCAATTCCTTGACCTTACGAATAATCTGGCGCTGGTCTTTGTCGGGGGTGACATCCGGCGGGCTTTCGCCGCCTCTGGTCGGGGCAGAAGAGCCTTCTAATTTTCGAGTAGCTTCCCACTTACGCTTTAGTTTATCCAAAAATTGAGCCAGTTCGACCCGGTCAATCGGCTTTAGCAAATATTCGGCTACACCGTAACGTAAAGCTTGCTTGGCATATTCAAAATCGCCGTAGCCGCTAATGATGAGAATGGGCAACTCCGGGTACTGCTCACGCACCCGCTTTATCAGGTCAATCCCGTTCATCTCGCTCATTCGTATATCGGTTATGAGTACATCGGGCATCCAACCGCCCAGTTGTTCGAGGGCTTCCCTGCCGTTGCCAGCCTGCGCCGTCACCTTAAAGCCGCCAACCGTTTCCTCGATTAATTTCTTCAGGCCCTCGCGGATTATCACTTCATCCTCTACCAGCAGCACTTTGTACACGGGCTATTCCTCCAGGTGCAAAGGTAATTTCAAAATAAATCGGCTGCCTTGTTCAAGTTGCGATTCAATGAACAGACCATACGGTTCACCGTAGATTAATCGAATACGCTGGTGAACATTTCGTAAAGCAAACCCTTTTCTTACTTCGTCAAAGCTATGCCTGGTAAGAGTGTTAGTAGCTTGAGTTTCGGCGTAAATTTTAGTGGTCAGATTTGCCAATGTTTCTGGCGATAGCCCTCGGCCATCATCCTGCACCACCAGTATCAGCGCGTCGTGCTGCTGGTGGGCGCTGAGGCAAATAGTGCCAGAGGACGAACCAATGCCATGTTCAATCGCGTTTTCTACCAGAGGTTGTAAAATCAGCTTGGGAATTAAGCAAAGTTCCAGCGTCGAGTCAACCATAAGCTCGGCTTGTAATCTATCCTGGTAGCGAAAAGTCTGGATACGGAGGTAGGCTTGGACAAAGCGCAACTCCTCGCGCAGATATACCGCCTTCTCTTGTTTATCTACGGTATAGCGCAATAGTTTGCCCAGACTGACCACTACATCTGAAATTTCGTAGCTACCAGCTTGCAACGCCAGCATATTAATTGACTCCAGAGTGTTGTAAAGGAAATGGGGGTTAATCTGGCTTTGTAAGGCCGATAATTCAGCATCACGCTCTCTTAATCGGGTCTCATAGACCTCTTTCACCAGTCGGTCAATCTCGCCAACCATCGCATTAAACCCCTGGGCTAATTGACCGATTTCGTCGTGGCTACTAACAATAGCGCGCTCTTGAAAAGCCCCCTGTTCAACCTGCCGCATCTTACCTTGCAAATGACGGATGGGATTACTCAGTCGGCGCGAGAGCAAGATTGCCAGTATACCGGCAAACAGCAGTGCGCCAAGCGAAATAAACAGGGTAAATTGGGTCAATTCGTTAGCATCTTTTCGCAGGTCTCGCAGGGGAATCAGTCCAATAACTCTTAATCCAGTGTAATCAGATTGCTGTGAGGCACTCAGATAATCTTCACCATTTAGCCTGAGCTGTTCCTGAGTTACTGCTGGTACGATTTCGGCTTGATTAAGGTCGGGATAGAGCCGATGTCCGGCGCGGTCGGTAATAAAAAGTCGGGCATTTTTACTGAGGTTTACCGGCGAAAGAATCTTTTCTACTCCACTAGAAGTCAGGTCTATTTTCACAATACCCAGCACTTTTTTATTATCGTTGGGGTCGCGAATCAGCCGGGCAATCCCGAAGACCAATTCTGGTTTAGCAAAATTATAATAAGGACTAAGGTGTGGTGGCACTAACACCAAACCGCCTTCGGCCTGTTTTACCTGCTCGATCCATTGGTCGGTAGCGGGATTCCAACGATTCTCGGCGGTACTATCCAGGGTGCTGAACATACTGCCATCGTTGGCAAGCAGAAAAAGACCACGTAATTCTGCCCGATCAAACGAGAGAGAAGAGAGGAATAGGTTCATTTTAAAAACTTCATCTGAAGGAATAAAGACCTGCCTGTCATATGGCCCACTATGAGTATCGAGTATATTTAACACCCGATTATCGTAAAAGGGCGTTAAAGTCAGTCTTTCCATCTCTTTGATGTAGCGATCTAAATTTACGGTAATCTGTTCAATAATTTGCAGAGTATAAGTTCTGGCACTATCCTGTACCGAGGTAGAATATTTGTAGTAAGTAACCAAACCACTAATTAAAAAAGGCACCAAAATAAGCAGAAAAGACCAAACTATAAATTTGGTCTGAAGTGATATAAATAACGTTCTCTTTTTTCTGTTTCTAATTTTAGGGTTGGACATAATATTTCTTAATTAGTTTGTCCTTCTTCAATCGCTGGAAAAGTAACGCCCAGGGCTTTGAATATAGCGGAAAGACCGACCTGGTCTGAGGCAGTAATATTATGGGGCCAGGGTTATAAATTTTTCATTTAAGCATTATACTAATCCCTTAGCCAGATTGTAAAGGGGATGATTTACGGCGGGAGCAACTAGAAAAAGTTGGTAAGATTTTAGGCCGCGCTTCTACTGTCTCAATCTGGCTTGTAAACGTAAAATT
>JBBQXW010000277.1:0-9915 GCA_038209275.1 Chloroflexia bacterium
AGTGGCTCTTTTCTAGTTTGTTTTGTCTCAATCATATAGTTTTAACCTCTCTACTACATGATACACCTGTTAAGGTTTTGTTGGACTCAACGGGATGTGCCACCAAAAATCACTTCTGCTAATCGGTTGCCCGTTGTAAGGGTTTATGGTTTGTCCCGGCCCTTGATTATTGGTGTAATTCAGATAGCCATTTGGATAGCCAGGAGAGCGACTTTTGGGAGCAGTGGCATCCATAATTCTTACATTAGCAACCCGTCGGTCTAAACCTCTGCCGTTGCTTCCACCACTATACTGGAATCCTTTGCCGTTATCAACAGGTAATGACCCAGTCGCGCCTTTAGGTACAATAATTACATCGCCACCACGAGACACGATAAAATCCGGGCTTGGTTGCACAGGAGAGTTTGTGTTCACGTTAATTAGCAGACTTTTCTAAATATCCCAACTTATGCCAACTTAAACCAATTTGGGATAACGCTGGAAATATTTCCCAACTTATCCCAAAATATCCCAACTTGTGCCAGATTTATTCCAACTCAAAACTCAAAATTCAAAACTCAAAACTCAAAACTCATTTACCGCCTTCTTCAAGTAAAGGGGTGGGTTTGGGTTCTTTGAGCGGGTCGGGGTCAGGGACGGGTTGGAGCTGGTAAGTACCGTTGGTGAAAGGCAGGTTGGCGAAGGGCGTGTACTGGCTGTCGGCGTTCAGGTTCAGGTTTACCACGTCCCAGCGCGAGTCACGCCCAGTAGTGTCAATCGCCGCTTTTCGCATGATTATCATGTCGAGGTCTATTTCGCCGTAGAGGATTTCTTCTTTGTTGTAGACTGGCCCGGCGATATATTCGCCGGAAGGGTTGATGATGCCGCTACCGCCGAAGAACGTCCAACTGGCATTACCAAATCCGGCCTTCGCTCCATCTTCGGGTGCTACATACATCGAAGCCGCCACCACAAAGCATTGCCCTTCCAGCGCGTAGGCCCGAATAGCTGCGTCAATCACCTGAATATTGGAGCGTCCGTTGGGATAGTTGGGCCAGCCGGGCCACA
Organism: Chloroflexia bacterium; assembly: GCA_038209275.1. GTDB lineage: Bacteria > Chloroflexota > Chloroflexia > Chloroheliales > Chloroheliaceae > L227-5C. The sequence goes on from JBBQXW010000277.1 coordinate 1,048, forward strand.
CTGCGCAATGAATCTGCTCGCCCTGCGCCATCAGTGAATATTTGAAAAGCGGTTGCAAATGTTCGTAGCAAATTAGCCCACCGATGCGCCCGATGTCGGTCTGGTAGACCGCCCGCAAATCTACGCCATCGCCACGATGCCAGAAAACTTTTTCGCGGTTTGATGGCAGCAATTTGCGCCGTCGCCCCAGCAAGCGCCCATCGTCACCGATAAAAACCTGAGTGTTGTATAACATTCCGTCGTAGGGCCGCACTTTTTCGTTCACGCCCAGCACCACGTAAGCCCGTACCTGCCGGGCGACTTCGGCAATCCGGGCGATTTCCGGGCCGGGTACTTCAACTGCTTCCTGGGTCAGATGCAGCAAGTTGCGCGGCCATTCGTTCGGCTCTTCCAGATCGAGCGACCAGTTCGGATACATCGGCAAAAAAGTTTCGGGAAAAACCACCAACCGCGCTCCCTGTCCCGCCGCCTCGCGCAACAAACTGCAAATTTTCTCGGTGGTAGCCTGCTTGTTCATCGGCAGCACGGGCGCAGCCTGTACCGCCGCCGCGACGAATTTATCCGGCTTGCTTTCGCTGTACATTGCTAACTCCTTTCGGAATGAACTATCTTTTCTTTTTCCGTTGTCGGCGCAGGTAATCGAGGATAATCAGGGCGCTGATGTCGGAGCGTTGGTTCAGGACGGCGTGGGCAGCACCGGGGACGATGCAGACCTGACTACCCGCGACGGCATCGTGGATACCGAGGGTCTGGTCGCGGTTGGCGAAATCGTCGTATTGTCCCGCCATAACCAGCGTAGGAGATTTAATTCGGCTCATCTCGGCGGGGGTATAGTTGGGCTTGTCGTCCATCCACATGCCGTAAAGCTGATTTGCCAGCGTTTTCCAGTAGCCCGCGCCTTGCACCCCATGGTCGCGCTCCAGGGTGGCGGCCCAATCGGGATAATTCTGCTCGATGTAGCTCACCGTCAGCTTTGCCATTCCGTCTATACACTTCTGGTCGTTGTAATAGTTTGCGCCGACCAGCACCAGAATATCCAGGTATTGCGGGTAGCGTTGGGCCAAATCGAGCAGCGTAATTGCGCCGTCACTGAAGCCAGCGATATGTACTTTTTTCAGGCCCAGGTAATCAAGCAGCGCAATCGCGTCGTCGGCTAACACATTGTAGCCATCGAAGCGGGCGGGCGGATTGTTGGTGCGACCATGCCCGCGATGCTCGAAGGCAATCACGCGGTACTCTTCGGTCAGGCGGGTAAAGACTGGCCCCCAATCGCTGCCCGGCCCAATCACACCGAATGCGCCGTTCAGCACCAGTAGCGGTTCAGCCTCTTCCGACCCGTGCAACTCGTAATACATCTGCAAATCGCGAATCGCGGCGTAAGGCATAAATTTCTCCTGAAAGTTTCAAGTTCCAGGTTTCAAGTTTCAGGTTGTAATTACCCGGCCCTAAAAACTTGAAACCTGAAACCTGGAACTTGAAACTTATTTAGGCTGGTTCTAAAACAATGAGGGTTTGACCATATTCGACGGGCTGACCGTTTTCGACGACCACACGCATACAGCGCCCGGAATGTTCGCTCTGAATTTCGTTCATAATTTTCATGGCTTCAATGATACCGATGACCTGGCCCTTCTCGACCATATCGCCTTCCTGGACAAAAGGTTTCCCCTTCGGGTCGGCGGAACGGTAGAAAGTGCCGACCATTGGCGCAGTCAGCTTATGGAACGAATCTTCGGGCGGCGAACCGGGGTCAGCGATAGGTAGTATTTCCGTCGGCGATAATTGTTGAGTAGCCTGGGTCAACCGATTACCTCTGGTATTGCGCGGGGCGGGTTCTGACATCATTACGCGGGGCGGCTCGCGCTTAATCAGAATTTTACGTGCGCCGTTCTCGATATTTATCTCGGTTAAATCGCTGGCGGACATTAGCTGGATAAGTTCGCGAATATCGTCGGTCAAAAAACCGGCGTTGCTAACTACCACTGGCTCTTTAGCAACGGCTGACCTTGCCGGGGGCGGCGGGGCCGGACGCGGCGGAGTCGAACGCTCCCGCTCATAGTGGGGTGCGTCATCCTCGGACGGGCGGCGATAAGGCTGGCCTTGCCCGGCGGGGCGATTGGGGCGGGGGTAGCCCTGCCCTTCACCCCGACTATTAGAACGTGAGCCTGGTACTGCCATTAATTTGCACGCTCCACATATTGCCCGGTGCGGGTGTCCACTTTAACTTTGTCGCCTTCGTTGATAAAAAGCGGCACGTTGATAGTCAGGCCCGTATCGGTCTTGGCGGGTTTGGTTGCGCCCGTTGCGGTGTTACCCTTGATACCGGGTTCGGTTTCGGCAATTTCCAAAATGACCGAAGGCGGAATTTCAATATCAATCGGCTCAGTGTTGTAGGTCAAAATCTCAACCGTTTCGTTGGGCCGGACATAATATTGAACATCGCCCACCTGCTTTTCGGTCAGGGTCGGCTGCTCGAAAGTTTCGGTGTTCATAAAATAAAAATCGTTGCCGTCGCGATATAGATACTGCATTATCTCGCGTTCCAGCCGCACATCCTGAAATTTCGCTCCGGCCTGAAAAGTGTTGGTCGTAATCGAGCCGGTACGCAGATTGCGGAAGGTAATTTTGACCTGAGCGCTGCCTCGCCCAATCTTCTGATGGTCAAATTCCATAATTTTGAGTAATTGACCGTCCAGGTCAATCGTTGTTCCGCGCTTGATTTCACTGGTCGAAACCATAAAAAAAGATACCCTCCTGAGAATTTATGTTGTTAATTCCAAAAACCGTCTTTTTTCGCCCTAGTCAACACTTCGTGACCATCGGCGGTGACTAAGATTAAATCTTCAATTCGGATGCCACCCCAGCCCGGCAGATAAATGCCCGGCTCGGTGCTATGTACCATATTCACTTCTAATTTTAGCTGGTTGCCCTGGCGTAGCGACGGCGGTTCGTGCGGGGCAAGCCCTATGCCATGCCCCAGACTATGCCCGAAATATTCGCCGTAGCCATAGTCACTAATAATATCGCGGGCAACTGCATCGGCCTCGCCACAACTAATACCGGGCCGAATAGCCTCGGTAGATTTTAGCTGGGCTTCCAGCACAATATTGTAAATTTCCTTAAACCGGGCGGTTGGCCCGCCGATACAGAGCGTCCGCGTCATATCGCTGTTGTAGCCCTGGTAGCGTGCGCCCATATCTATAATTACCGGGTCGCCCGGTTCAAAAGCGCGTTCGGTTGGCACGGCGTGCGGGGCAGCCCCGTTCGGCCCACTAGCGACAATCGTTTCAAAGGCCAGCATTTCCGCGCCGTATTCGCGCATCCGGCGCTCGACTTCCCAGGCAATTTGTTTTTCGGTCACGCCCACCTGCACGAGTGGCTCAACCTCGTTAAACGCCCGGTCACTGATTTTAATGGCCTGCCGTAGCGTCGCGATTTCTTCAGCGTCCTTGATGGCCCGCAGCGTTTCGACAAAGCCCCAGCATGGCACAAGCTCGGCTTTATCTTCCAGAGCGCGCACAATCCCCATGTAAAAGTCGAAAATCATGGCGATTGACTCGAAGCCAACTCGCTTTAGCCCATGCCCGGTTATCAAACTGGCAATCTTCTTGACGAAGCTAACGCCATTGCCAAAAGTGATAACTTCAAAACCCGTCGCCTCGCGCCGGGCAAAATCGGCGTAAAGGCTGCTGGTAATCAGGTAAACCTCACGCGGTGTAATGAGCAAAAAGCCGCTGGTTTCGTTGGGCGGCCAATCGCTGGCGCTGTAGCCACTCAAATAACGGCGGTTGGCGAAGTGCGTCACCAAAAAACCGTCGTACTGCTCCTGCTCCATCTTGGCCTGCAACGCCCGTACTCGCCTATCTGTCTTTACTTCTTGCTTGCGTTCCAGCTCTAACATTTACCAGATACTTTTTTAATATTTAGGTTTGAAAATTTTTTTGCAAAAAAATTTTCAAACCTAAATTAGATTAAGTCGAGCAGGGCATCGAGTGCCAATAGGTAGCTCTTAGGGCCGAACCCGGCAATCTGACCGCGTGCGATAGGGGCGATATAGGAATGGTGGCGAAATTCCTCGCGGGCGTGGATATTGGAAAGATGGACCTCAATAATCGGAACGCCATCCAGTGCCGCCAGGCAATCGCGCAGCGCAATACTATAGTGAGTCAATGCCCCTGGATTTATGATTATACCACAAGTCAGCTTGCGTCGCGCTTGTACAAAATCAATTAACGCTCCCTCGTGGTTGCTCTGGAAGGCTTCTACTTCCTGCCCGGCGGCGGCGGCGCGCTGGCTCACACTTTCGATTATTTCGGCTAAAGTGGTGCGTCCGTAAATTTCGGGCTGTCGCTCGCCCAGCAAATTCAGGTTCGGGCCATTGAGTAATAATATTTTTTTCTGATTAGCCTGGCTATTCTCTGACAACTCTTTATCCTCGTTTCTCCTATTTGTTTTTGGAAGTTTTTCTCCGAAAAAACTTCCAAAAACAAATTTAAGTTTTAGGTTTAGCATATTGAAATTTTTCTGAGAAAAATTTCAATATGCTAAACCAGGGATTTTACCTTAGTTTTGGAAAATTTTTTCGCTGAATTTTAACAAAATAAACCGGGTGATGATTTCGTAGGGGCGAATCGCATACGCCCTTGAACACTGTGCCACCTCAAGAGGGCGTATGCGATTCGCCCCTACGAAATCGTCGCCCATACCCGGATTTAAAAGTTAAAGTTCATTAGAAAATTTTCCAGAAACTAAATCTCTTCCCCGGCGGTAGCCAGAATTTTAGCAAAAATCCTGATTATGGTATAATTGTGTTACTGAATCGAGAAAAGGAGAGTTGCGAGATGATAACGAGAGGTAGTGTTTGAAAAGCACCAGGTCTGAAGCGAGTGCGCCGCCTGCTCCGGCGGTTCGTTCGGAAAATTCCAAAAATAAACCCAAACCCAGGCGCTTTTTAATCAAGCTACTACTGCTTATTCTGCTAATGCTTTCGCCTTTCTTGATTGTGCAAACTATTAGCCTATCCCAGGAACCGCGCATTTATAATACTGTCCAGGAAACGCCCGCTCGTGCTGTGGCGATTGTGTTTGGGGCGGGCCTTAATCGCGACGGTTCGCCTAGCCCGATATTAGCTGACCGGGTGAACGCGGCGATTGCGCTCTTCCGGGCCGGCAAAGTACAATCTTTGTTGATGACTGGCGATGAAGTCGGTAACGTCGAGCCAACCGCCATGCGGAATTACGCCGTGCGGCAGGGCATTCCGTCCAGCGCTATTTTACTCGATACTAACGGTTTGCGGACTTACGATAGTTGCTACCGGGCCGTTCATACCTTTAACGTCAAGGAAGCGGTGCTGGTGACACAAGGCTACCACCTGCCCAGAGCGCTCTACACCTGCAATTCGCTCGGTATCAACGCGGTGGGCCTCAAAGCCGGACGCGATAGCTACCCTAATCAAGAATATTACAATAATCGCGAATTCTTCGCTACTCTCCTATCGTGGTTTGAAGTTAATGTTACGAGGCCGATTCCCTCTACCGAACGGTAGTTATTTGAAAACTGACAACTCCTTCAACTTGCGTGCCGAACTAAAAATGTGTATATTGATGCCATGCATTAAAATTAGCTGCTTGGAGAATTTTGCAGGATGGCTAAACACAGAGCGGCGCACAGTCATTGGAAAATCAAGGGTTTAGCGCTTTCTTTATCTCTCTCGTTACTGGTTATTACTCCGTTGCTGCTGCCCGGAGCAAACCAACCTGTGCCTGCGAAATCTTCTTCGCAAACCAACCCAGCCCCCATCCCGCCAATTTTACCCGATATTCGAGATTATAATACTCATCCCGCCCCGTTCGCTGGTGAGCTAATCGTGCGCTTCAAAGCGGTATACGGCCCGGCGCTTTATCATGCGCTGGCGGCGGGTAACACTTTTAATCTCGATTTTCGGGAGAGCCTAATTGGGGCGCAACTGCAAGCACCGCAACTGTACGAAGCCGTGCCGGAAGTAGCCAAATTTCTTAAACGTTACGATGTAACGATAGCAGATGCGATTAGCCCGCAAAATGGCAGTTATTTACTTAAAATCGGGCCAGCTTTTGAACCACGCGCCACCGCCGAGGAATTTTCAGGCAGTGGCTTTTTTGAATACGCCGAACCCAACTTCCCGGTCTATGCTTTTCGCGACCCGAATGACCCGCTACGAGGGCAACAATGGAGCTTGCGCTCAACTAATGCGCCGGATGCCTGGGATATTACAACGGGACTGGATACTCTCGTAATTGCAGTGGTGGATAGCGGCGTACTGGCAACCCATCCTGATTTGACTGGCAAGGTGCTGACGACGGGCCGAAACTTTGCGGCAGACCCGGCTAATTCCAACTCGACTGATAATTATGGGCATGGCACTTATGTAGCGGGTATTGCGGCGGCAAATACCAATAACGGCGTGGGCCTCGCCGGAATAGCCTGGAACGCCCGCATTTTGCCGATTAAGGTACTGAACGAGCAGGGGCTTGGCTCTAATGCCACGATTGCAAAAGGTATTCGCTATGCCATAGAACGCCGAGCCGACATTATCAACATCAGCCTGGGCGGGCCGGAACGCTCAAAAGAAGTGGAAGATGCCACACGCACTGCCTTTATCGGCGGCGCGGTGCTGGTAGCCTCGGTTGGCAACAACGGCAGCAACCAACCCAACTACCCTGCCGCCTTCGATGGCGTTATTGGCGTAGGCGCGTTCAACCAGCGCGGCGAAGCCGCTTCTTTTTCCAACTATGGCCCAGAGCTTTCGCTTACCGCGCCCGGCTCAAGCATTATTGGCCCCTGGATTGGGCCACAACAATATGTGTTTGATAGTGGCACCAGTTCGGCAGCACCGTTTGTTTCGGGCGCAGCGGCGCTTATGCTTTCGGTCAACCGCAATTTGAGCAATGTCCAGGTACGCAATATTCTGGAAAATACCGCCGATAATTCCAAGCCCGGCGATGCGGGCGGCGTAGCCACCAATAATTCGGGCGTGCGGGCTAATAATTTGCAAACCGTCTATAACCAGCGTTTTGGTTGGGGCAGACTGAATATTCTAAAAGCAGTTCAGGCGACCCAGCGCGGCGATTCTTTTCCGGCGCAGCGAGGCCGGATACAAGGTTTTGTCACTGGCCCTGCCGGATTTAACCCACAAGATGTGACACTTATTCTTGAGCCGGGTGATGCGCGTGTGCCGGAAATTTCAAACGGTTTTTATGCTTTTAGCAATTTGCCGCCGGGCGAATATAGTTTACGGCTGGAATCCAAAAAATATGGTATTTCTCGCCCTACCGATACTTTTCAAATACGCGGCTTTGATGGTGAAAGCTACAACCGCGATTATGATTTGTCGCTGGAAGTAAAGGAAGTGCTGGATAGCGGCGACCCGGTGGGAGCGTTCAAGCCCAATCCGCCGCCTGATAATCTTGTGAACGTGCAAACCCAGCGTTTTTTTGCTCCTACCGGGCATTTTATCCGAAACAAGTTTTTGAGGTTTTGGCTGGATAAAGGCGATTTGCCGCTTTTTGGCTACCCGATTAGCGAAGAATTTACCGAGAACGGCTTGCGCGTCCAATATTTCGAGCGGGCGGTCTTTGAATACCATCCCGAATACGCCGGAACTAAAGATGAAATTCAGTTGCGGCTATTGGGCAGCGATGCGGCTAAGGGCCGTACCGAAATAGAATTTGCCCCGACTTTGCCCGAAGCGCTAAAAATAGAGAACGGCAAACCTGCCCCACCGACTTTTTATGCTGCTGAGACCAAGCACAATCTGAGCGGACAATTCCTCCAGTATTGGAAAGATAAAGGCGGTGTCTCTATTCTTGGCTTGCCTATCAGTGAAGAATTTGAGGAAAACGGGCGGCGCGTCCAGTATTTTGAGCGCTATCGCCTCGAAATTTACCCCGATTTTGATGACCCCATCTGGGAAATCGTCGGCTCACAACTTGGTCGCGCCTCCGCCGACGCACGCGGTCTCCTGGGCCATGCCCCTTAAGTTAGTTTTGAATTTTGGTCGAAGACCACCCCTTCGGGGCGAATTTTGAATTTTGAGTTAAAGAAGCAATGCCGATGAATACCGATAATTGCAGATAACCACCGATTTTTAGAAATTTCGGTTATTAGTAATGATTTCAATCGCTCGCTTTTCAATAAACACCCGCTCCAAAGCGATTGAAATCTCTACTACTGGAACTACAGTCTTAGGCGGTACAAAGAATTAACTTCCAGCGGTGGTAGGGGCGAATCGCATACGCCCTTGACAATTTGGGTTAATGTTCAAGGGCGTATGCGATTCGCCCCTACGAAAAACGGGAACTTAATTCTTAACGCTGCCTTAGTTAAAATTTTCTCCGTGTTTCCGTGCCTCCGTGGTTAATTCAAAACTCAAAATTCAAAACTCAAAACTTATTCGATTTTTGGCTTTTTTCAACTTGCCATAAAATACTACTTGCAAAATAGCCGATTTGGATGTACATTGTAAAAGTAATGTTATGGTAAGTTAACTACGCCCAAAAACAGGTAGGGGTTTGATTTTGCCTATGGCACGCCGAAGTGTCAAACCCAAAGGACGCAATAAATTGCGCCCCTACCCAATTAAATTTTAGGTATTTGGATTGCTCGCAACTCGCGGAAGAGGAGAATCGTATGGAGTGGAAAAAAGTTTCCCTTGACCCGGCTCAGGTCTCCCTGTTAAATCGCTGGCCGATGCGTTTGCTGGGAGTGCTGGCGCTGTTGTTAGCGCTGGTGTTAAATCTGGCGCTGCCGTTGCAGACGGAAGCTGCGCCCGCTTCAGGCTTGGGTCAACTGGATGATAATGCTTTCAAGCCCGGCTCGTTTCAGCCCGGT
>JBBQXW010000278.1:0-9910 GCA_038209275.1 Chloroflexia bacterium
ACCCCTAGTAAAAAGAAGTTGTGAGGGGTTCAACCCCGCGTAAATCCAGTTTGCTAGGGGCTGAACCCCTAGTAAAAAGAAAATGCGGGAGTGCGGAAATTAGAAAAGGTAGGGGCGAATCGCATACGTCCTTTTGACCTGGCACTGTGTTTGAGGGCGTATGCGATTCGCCCCTACCAAAATTTATCTCTGCCGAAGTAGGCACTTCCGAAAATGCTAGGGGCTTGACCCCCAATAAATCCAGTTTACTAGGGGTTCGACCTCTGGTAAAAAGAAGTTGTGTGGGGTTCGACCCCTCGTAAAATAAAAAAGCCAGGAGCTTAGTACCTGGCTTTTTTATTTTTGTAACAATTTCCAGAAGCGCGAAGTTAAAAATTAAATTTTCTCCGTGCCTCCGTGTCTCCGTGGTGAATTTCGCTTCTTGTGGAATAGCTACTTTTTGGATTATTAATCGCGGGGTTTATAATCAGTCAGGCGGTAGGCGCTGGCGCGAGATGAGCCGATTAGTTCAAAAACGCCCAGGTCAACCAGTTCGCGTAATTCTTCGGTAGCGGTGTAGCCGCTTATTTTGTTCATTTGGGCATATTGAGTGCGGTTGATTGTACCATTGTTACGAGCGTACAACGTGGCGCGGGCCTGACGACGACGAGTAGCGGGTTTCTTTTCGCCGCCAACCCGTTCCAGTAACCAATGTAATTCTCTTTCTTCGGCTGTTCCGCTCGGTGCTAAATTAGTTATGTCAAGTTGAATTTGCGACGCATTTTTGTCTTCCGCTACCCAATCGCTTTTCTCACCAGTATCATTATTTGCTGTGGTAGTCATAAATGATTGGCGGCGGGTTGCTTCGGTAACGTTGGGCGCTTCATTTGGCCCTGGCCCGACCAGCGTTACTCTGAAGGTATTAGTGTCATATTCAAAAACAGGAGCGGGCAACCCGGCTTCGACCATGTTACGCTCTATCCGATAAATGCCTGTCCCAAATTGTTCCACCCAACCCAGAATGTGCAGCGCATTGGCAATTTTCGGGTTGCGGGGCAAATGAACTCCGCGCAACTCGTTCAGGTTTCGGCGCTGGTACAGCCCGCCCGGATTATCTACTTCTATGCGGTCATCAAAAATTTTCAGGAAAACGGGCCGATTTAGATAATAATCGCAATGACATAACGCGTTGACCAGCACTTCGCGCATCGCATCTTCGGGATACTCGCTGATGGGGACGGAGGTCGGCGTGCCGGTGCGGGCAGCATCAATAATAAGCGGATGGCGAATATTGCGCCGGAAAAAGCGCAACCCTTCTTCCAGCAAAACTGGTATCGGCCCGGTAAAATCAGCTTCGTCCAAAAAATGAACTGGCACATTACCAGCGAAACGGGCCGCTTTGAGCCGGGCATTGAACAGAGAGCCAAATTCCTGCGGATTTTTGCCAAAAAGGAGCAAAGCGGCAATAGTTGGTCGTTGCACCGTGCCATCCTGAGTTAAAAGTTCGGCCCGTCGTAACAAATCGGTCAATTGACCTGGGCCTTCCGGGTTGGCCGTGCGCTTTCGCATATAGCGGTAGAACCGAACTGAATCAATATCATTTATGGTGGCAGTGGGCAACGTGCTGTTTTCAAACATTATCTGACCAGAACGGGCCATGCGACGCTTGAGTTCTTCGGGGGTCATATCTACCGTGCGGCTACCGTCGCGAATATGATAGCCTCCGGCTAACATAAAAAGCTGGTCGGGAACTTGCGGCACATACGCTACCACTACCGATAAATTATGATTTTGATTGCTATTGTCTGCTGATGCACTGTTTGAGACGGGAACTACTTGCAAGCTTACCTGGGACGTAAGTGAGGGCGTGAGCATTGCCGCCGCTTGACGGATGCGGTCTACAATAATTTTTGGGCGGTTTACCCCAACTATCGTGCCATCGTCGGTAACACCCACCAACAAATGTCCGCCTTCGGCATGGGCAAAACCCTGCAAAACCTCGGCCAGTTCGCTTGGTTTTTCGTTTTCTTGCTTAAACTCAATATGCTGACCTTCATCCTGGGCTATCAGGGCCAGCAATTCTGCTTCTGTCACTCAAGCCACCTTTTCAGGATAATGTTTCACGTTTTACATAAAGACTTGTGATTTTTAGCCATATTAAAGTAGTCTATTTTTTGTTAGAGTTGGTCGCTCCTAATCTTTTTTCAAGCTCGATTATTTGTTCTTTGAGTTGCGCCAGATTATGCCGTATTGCTTCGGTGGTTTCTAAATCGGAAGCGGGAAGTTTTTCCAGAAATTCACCCGTTTCTATCAATTTTTTGGTCATAAACTTAAAAGCGTTATCGGGCTGAAAAGTACGGGGTGATTTATGTTTTGATTGTGATTTATCTAACGAAGTGTCTTGCGAAGACGAATTGTTAGAAATATCACTATCTGTCTTCTGTTCGGATGCTTGCAAAGTTTGCAGCGTTCCGTACAACCTGTTTTTGACATAGCCCGGACTTTTGTGAATCAAGTCGGCAACATCGTTTGCTGAGTAATTATGCTGATTAATCAACATTTGAAAGAAGCGCTGCTCATCCGCCGGATTTAAGTCGGCTCTTTGCAGATTTTCGGCTAAACTTATAATTGGTACTTCTTTATCATTCAAGCGACTAATAATCACTGGCACTTTTTCCAGACCTAATGCCTTTGCTGCCCGGTAGCGTCTTTCTCCGGCTACAATCTGATATACGCCATCGCGAAAAGGCCGCACGATTAGCGGTTGCAAAATTCCCCGCTCTTTTACACTCTCGATCATTTCGGCTTCTTTGTCCGGGTCGTAGGTCTGGCGCGGTTGCTGTGGATTAGCTTCTAATTGCTCCAGTGGCAAATAGAACGCCTCCGTATTGCGATCAAGGCCGGGACTACTGCCGTTTATTAAAGAGCGTACCGCGTTCCCCCGGTCTATTGGACGAGTAAGCCGCCCTGGTTTATTATTTCCAGTCATGGGCTTCGACCTCCTCTGCTAAAGCATAATACTCCTGGGCGGCCTCGGAAGAAGGGGCGTAAGCTTGAATTGGCCCTTTCACTGGCACTTCGCCCAGTATCGTTCTTTTGGAAATTTTGGTGTCGAAAACCGGGTAGTTTTGTTCTTTGATATAAGCCGCTACTTCCCGCGCCACTTTTTGCGAACCATAATGCGTCAGTAGCACCCCCAATAATTGAAGCGACGGATTTAGCTCCAATCTTATTTCTTCCATTGTCACCATAAAATCGCGCAAACCTTTTTGAGCGGCGAAATGTCCACAATCTACCGGGGCAATTACCCGGTCAGCGGTTGCCAGCGCATTGAGGGTTAAAGCCCCCAGCGAAGGCGGACAATCTATCAGCACATAATCATATTCTAGTTCGGCGTTAGTGGTGGCCTGTCGCGAAAGTTCATCAAGTTTAATTGCCAGTTTTTTGTGGCTGGTGGCAGTCGCCAGATGTTTTTCGGTCACAGCCATTGTAATCGTCGCCGGTATCAAATCTATCCCGTAGCCAGTTTGCAGAATAATATTGGAGGCTTTTACCGATGGATTTACCAGCAAATCATGGACACTAAGCATTTCGGTATCGGCATCATCCACTCCCAGGCTGGTGCTGGAATTGGCTTGCGGATCCATATCTACCAGCAAGACTTTGCGACCCATCACCGTAAGCGCTCCCGCCAGGCACAGGCTGGTTATGGTCTTGCCCACTCCCCCTTTTTGCAGCCCGATGGCTATCTTTCTCATAAAGTCTTCTCCTCAAACATCCGTAATTTCTTTAATAATTCAGCGCTTTAGCTCTATGCATATCTTTAATTCTAATGGTATCAAAAAAGGTGAGATGATAGCTGTAAAAAAGCTCGATAGTCCCCCTGGCAATTGTTCTTTTTCTACTGCTTTTAGCATAATTTTAGGAGCTTGTACAACAGGAAAATTTTGTGAAAGTAAGAAGGTTTTCTCTAATATTCCACTTACTATTATAACACATCTGTTTGAATCAGAACCACTATTTAAAGTTTATTGTCAAGATTAACCACTAATTTTCTGTCCAAAGATAACTGCTTACCTTCGCGATGCTGAGGCAGCATTAAAAATTAAGGTCTCTTTTTAGTAGGAGCGAGTGGCATACGCCCCTGAACGCTGTACTGGATCAAAAAGGGCGTATGCGATTCGCCCCTACCATAGCCCGAAGTTAATTCTTTATATTGCCCAATGAACAAAACATCTCTAATCTTCCCCAGGTGAGGTGCAAGGGGACAAGCCGAGACCCTTCCTCCGTTAGGGTGACAGGCGCGGCGGGTATTGTTATGTTCAAAGCTTGAAGACTTATTCTTTACTTGACATAACTAAAAATACTGAATGTTGTTTGTGCAGTTTGGAAAATGAAAAGCTGCCTAGTTGTGGTAGTTTTATAACCGTACAAAATAGCTATTTACAAATTTTAAGTTTTCGGTTATAATGACCCCGTTCTAGCCGAGAATCAAGCGACATGAGATTCTCGCCTTTTATTTTGTACCAGCCAGTTTTGTAGGCGGCAAAATAAATATTTATCTCAACTTGGTTTCTTTGGTAGTTACAGCGAGGTATACCCAGGAAACAGGGAAATTCCCGTTCGCACCAGCCAATACCACGCGACGGGAAGTGGGTTTAGTTGGTTATTCTATTTCGTTTGAACTTTCCCCCGAACTATTCTGGGCTAGTTTCATTTGTGACTGGTTGCAAGTTAGCGGAAGAAGTTTAACTCAAACGAGCCAAAATAGAGTGGCACTAACCGCCCTTTTTTCCGATAGTATGTTGGTAAGTTTAATGCAACTTCTTGCTCAAAGCCACACTTAACTTTAGCTAAGAAGGAAAACCGCCCAGCCTTCGCTGTGGCGGCCTTGTTAATTTAACCAACTTATTGGAATACTGGGCTTATTTCTTCGGTTTTTTGATGTTTAACGGGGCTGTTGAAGTTCAGGCGGGCCGCGGCTGACGGACTGCCATAGCGAAGTAACAATACGTTTTTAGGAGACTCACTTATGAGCGAAAAACTCGTTCAACTTACCGCTGCCGGTAAAAAACGGTTGGAAGCGGAATTACATGATTTGATTACTAACAAGCGGCAGGATGTAGCAGAGCGAATTCATCAGGCCAAAGCTTTTGGAGATATTAGCGAAAGCGGCGAATATGAAGATGCCAAAAACGAGCAAGCCTGGGTTGAGGGCCGCATCCGCGAACTTGAGCAAACTCTTTCCCACGCCCAGGTAATAGAAAATAACGGCAATGGCGACCGCTCGATTGTACAGCTTGGTACGACCATTACGCTGGTAGATGAAACCGGCGAAAAAGAGGTTTATGTGCTGGTTAGTTCGCCCGAAGCCAATAGCGGCGAAAACCGCATCAGCAATGTCTCGCCCATCGGGGCGGCGGTTTTGGGTAAGCGCAAGGGTGATAAGGTTGCCGTGAGTGTCCCTGCCGGAACGCTTCAGTTCACCATTGTAGCTATCGAGCAGCTCTAAAGCCCTCGAAAACTTAACAGGAGAACTGGGGAGGCCGCTACACACGGTCTCCCTTTTTGCTATAATAGTCTTTGAGTTTTTAATTTTTTTGCAAAAAAATTAAAAACTCAAGTTTAGGATTTTCGCTTTGTTCATGCCGCTAATAATTCGGCAAAATTTATTCTTTTCACGATAGTCATTTTTCTTTTGGGTTTTGAAATTTTTTTGCAAAAAAATTTCAAAACCCAAAGAGCTTCTCTTTTCTTACTTTTTGATTTTTTGCAAAAAATCAAAAAGTAAGAAAAGAGACTTTATGTTGAAGGTAGGCGAAAGTCTAAAATATAAAAGTTTCCCAGGCTAGAGCCTGGGTGTAAATAAGTGAAGCTAATAAGTTAGATAAGAGAAAACATGGAATTTAACGATTACCAGCGGCAGCGGTTAGAGAAAGCCGAGCTTTTGCGGCAGAAGGGTATTGACCCTTACACGCCCCGCTTTACCGAACGAACCCATTCGATTGCTCAAGTTCTGACCGAGTTTGATAGTTTGAAAAAAGACGACCACGCCGAGCCGCCTTTACCTGGGGCGGAAGTTACCGTTGGCGGGCGTATTCACACCTGGCGTGATAAAAAGGTTATTTTCGCCGACTTGATCGAGGACGGCACTAAAATCCAGCTTTATTTTAAGGACAGCAATCTGGACGGCGGCAAGGAAAGCCTCGATTTGCTGCGCGAAACCGCCGATTTGGGCGATATTATTGGGATTACCGGCAAGCCCTTTGTAACCAAGACGGGCGAGAAATCCGTCGAGGTGCATCGCTGGAAAATGCTGACCAAAACGATTAATGTGATGCCGGATAAATATCACGGCCTGACCGACAAAGAAATTCGCTACCGCCAGCGCTATGTAGATTTAATTGCCAACCCGGAAATACGCGACGTTTTTGCCAAGCGCAGCCAGATTATTTCGGCTATGCGCCGCTACCTCGATTCTAAAGGCTTTTTGGAGATGGAAACGCCCGTCCTTCAGCCGATTTATGGCGGCGCGGCGGCCCGACCCTTCACCACGCATTATAATTCGCTTGACCAGACTTTTTATTTGCGGATTGCCGACGAGCTTTATTTGAAAAGGCTATTGGTGGGCGGCTATAGCAAGGTCTACGAAATCAGCAAGGATTTCCGCAACGAAGGCATTGATGTGCGCCACAACCCTGAATTTACTATGATGGAGTGTTATCAGGCGTATGCCGATTACAACGATATTATGGTGCTGGTCGAGGAAATGATTTCGTACATTGCTCAGGAAGTGCTTGGCACGATGAAAATTACGACACGCGGCCACGAGGTAGACCTGACTCCTCCCTGGCGGCGGCTCAGGTTGCGCGACGCTTTGATTGAGTTTAGCGACCTGGATTACGAAGCTTTCCCGGAACAGGCCGACCTTCACCGCGAATTGACCAGGCGTGGCATCGAGGTTTCGCCGGATACGGTCTGGCCCAAACTGGTAGACGAAGCCCTGAAAAATATCGTTGTGCCGAAGATGATTCAGCCGACTTTCCTGTACGATTACCCGCAAAAGCTTTCGCCCCTGGCAAAGCGCAAACCGGGCGAACCGCAGACGGTTGAGCGTTTCCAGCCCTTTATCGCCGGGCTGGAATGTGGCAACGCCTTCAGCGAACTGAACGACCCGATGGATCAGCGCGAACGCTTTTTGGAGCAGGGCCGCAACCAGGAAGCAGGCGACGATGAAGCCATGCAGATGGACGACGATTTTATCAACGCCCTGATGTATGGTATGCCGCCCACTGGCGGATTAGGCATTGGCATTGACCGCCTGACCATGATGTTGCTCGACCAAACCGCTATCCGCGACGTGATTCTGTTCCCGCAGATGCGTAATATCGAACAGAAACCTCAATAATTCCGCGACAGGCCGGATTGCCATGTTTGCAATCCGGCCTGTAAATTCTTTTCTTCAGTTGGTCTTTGCGTGGGTCTAATTCCCACATCGGACGCGCTTGGGTGTGGTGAGCTTAGTCCTCAGCCACCGCTTTTTTCACGAGCATGCTAATCTTTGCTTCTTCGGCGGCGGTCAACTCCGTTAGTGCGAAGGCGACAGGCCACAGGTTGCCTTCGTCAAGTTTCGCCGTGTCGTTGAAGCCCAACGTCGCATACCGGGTGTTGAACTTCTGCGCGCACTGGAAGAAGCAGACAATCTTGCCATCCCTGGCATACGCGGGCATCCCGTACCAGAGTTTCGGCGAGAGGGCTGGCGCGTTGGCTTTGATGATAGCATGAAGTCGTTCGCCAATGGCGCGATCCGACTCCGTCATCTCGGCAATCTTCGCAAGCACGGCGCTTTCCTCTTCTGCCTTGCCCGCCTCCGCCTTCAGCTCCTTAGCACGCTCCTTCATTGCGGCGCGTTCCTCGTCCGTGAAGCCCTTCTTCTTGCCGTTCGCGGTGGTACTCTTGACGGATTTTTGCGTGTCTTTCTTTGGACTCATAGAAACCTCCTTATACTCACTAGGGTTAGAAACTTCAGTCAACTACAGCCCAAACCATAACACATTTGTGCTAAACTGTCTACACGAAAATTGCTCTATTTCATTGATCGAGTGTGCTTAATGATGCCTGATTTAATAAAAATTATTAAAATTTCTGTAGCAAATTTTAATACCTTCTGCTATACTTGTAATGTACCTCATGGGATTTTCTGAAAACTAACTTAGTTCAATTAAATCGAACCAAAAATATGCTTGAACAAAAACCTTCTGATTCGCCCAGCGCGAAGATAGAGCGTAGTTCGCTACCACCTTCTATACCCAAATCAGCCAAAAAAGGACGGCGCGGGTTGCATCGGCCTCGCAATATAGTGCTGCTGGTAATTTTCCTGTTGCTGGTTGGAATAGGTATTGGCGGCTTTTTCACGGCCCGCACCGTAATTGGCAAAGCTAATAGCGGCGCGGCCCATTTTCAGGTCGTGCAAGACCAACTGAAAAGCGACGGCAGCAGTGCGTTTAATAAGGCTACGCTAAACCTTATTCAGCAGGAATTAGCGGCGGCTCAAACCGATTTTCGGCAGGCCCGCGAAAGTGTCGGCCCGTTCAGTTTGCTATTGCCGCTAATCGGCTGGTTGCCCGGCCCGGCTTACGATGCCGCCAATTTGATGAGCTTTCTGGATATTGCCGAAAAATCAGCGCAATTAGGCGCGGTTACGCTGGAAGGGATTCGTCCGGCGGCGGCTTATCTTGAGTCGGGTAGCCAAAGTGAAGGCGGGGCGGCGGGTAAGTTGTCGCTGGCGGCGGAAGCGCTGGCGGTGCCGGAAGCCCAGGCCAATTTTGCTAAAGCTTCCAGTTTGCTGAACGAAGTTATCCAGGAACGGGCCGGATTAGACCGGGCCAAACTGAGCATGAGCCAGACCCAAAAGGCGATTGACCAACTAGACGGGCAGTTGCCGAACCTGAAAGATGCGCTGGGATTGGTGCAGGATTTGCCGCCGCTATTATCCCGGTTGTTCGGCAAAGATAAGCCGGTCAATTATCTGGTGTTGATTCAAAATTCGGACGAATTGCGGCCTACCGGCGGTTTTATCAGTGCTACCGGCCTGATTACCCTGAATAATGGTAAACTTAGTCTCGCCAATTTTCAGGATAGTTATGCGGTAGATAATCCAAAACTTACGCCTGCTCAACCGCCCGAAGCGTTGGCTCGTTACATGCAAGCTGGTTATTTTCTGTTACGCGATTCAAACTGGTGGCCCGATTTTCCAACCTCGGCTAAACATATTGCCGAGTATTACCAGCAGCATCAGGAACGGAACGTGGATAGCGTGGTGGCGGTAGATAGTCAGGCAGTGGCTTCGCTATTCGAGGCGCTTGGCCCACTCGATTTGCCCACTTACAACGAGCGTCTGACTGCCCAAAATTTCGAGGAACGACTGCGCTACTATTATCTGCCGCCCAATACCGATAAAAATGACGATTGGTGGCTCAAGCGCAAGGAATTTATCGGTGTGGCGCTGAACGGGCTGTTATCGCGGCTGAACGGCGCTTCGGCCCGTGATTACATCAAGGTAGCGACGCAACTTGGTCTGGCGGTCAACCAGAAGCATTTGCAGGTCTATTTTAATGATGCCGACTTGCAGACGCAACTAACCCGCCGTCAACTAGATGGGGCGCTGCTTAATTCATCCGCTAACGGCCCGGTCAGCGATTATTTGATGGTGGCGGATACTAACGTCGGGTTTAACAAAATTAACCCGAAAATCGAGCGCAGCATGAATTACAGCGTGGCGCAGGGCGGCAGTGGCGCAACGATTTTTGCCAGCCTGACACTGACCTATACCAACCGGGGCGGCGTGCGCGAGGGTACGCAACCGGGCGAGTGTGTTAAGGTGGTTAAGTACGATTCGGATTATCAGAGCATGATGAACGGCTGTTACTGG
>JBBQXW010000279.1:0-9885 GCA_038209275.1 Chloroflexia bacterium
CATGGTAGCTTATTTGCCAATTTATCTTTTGGGCGGATTGATGCTGGCTTTATTGTTTCTGCCTTTGCTCCTTAGTTTGCTGGTCGCTTTCACGCCGGGCGAAACTATCGAAGTGCCTACTCCTTCGGCCTGGTCGTTGCGTTGGTTCGAGCGTTTCTTCAAAGACCCCATCTGGCAGACCGGCGCGCTCAACAGCTTTCTGATTGCTTTACTCACTACCGCTATTTCCCTTGTGACTGGCACGACGGCGGCACTGGCCTTCGAGCGCTACGATTTTCCGGCAAAGCGCTTGCTCAATCTCTTTATGCTGTTGCCGCTTTTTGTGCCGCCGATAGTGCTGGGTATTCAAAATCTGGCCTGGTATCAGCGCATCGGGTTGTGGGGCAGTCTGCTCAGTTTGGCTTTGGCTCATTCGCTGTGGGCCATGCCGCTAGTCTTTACCGTAATGCGGGCCACTCTGCGCGGACTAGACCCCCGGTTGGAAGAAGCGGCACGCGGCATGGGCGCAAATCCCTGGCAGGTATTTCGCCGGGTGACGCTGCCCTTGATTTTGCCGGGGCTACTGGTGGCCGCTTTCTTTGCTTTTATTATTTCGCTCAACGAATTTATAATGTCGCTATTTCTGGCGACCCCCAAGACCCAAACTATTTCGACCCTGATTTGGCCTCAGCTTCGCTACAACCTGACCCCGTTGGTTGCCGCCGCCTCAACCGTGCTGTTGGTGATTAGCGTGCTGGTGCTGCTAGTCGCCTCGCGCCTACTTAGTGTTAAGCGCTTGCTCAATTAATCGAAGGTTGGACATAATTAGTTTCTCAGTTCTCTTTGACCTGGCCTGTCGTTCAAGGGCGAGGAAACCTCGCCCCTACCAATGTTCATTCAATACAGGCGTGGAAGGACTCGAACCTTCAAACCGGCTGTTTAACAAACAGCTACTCTACCATTGAGCTACACGCCTATTATAATTCTGACTTCTGACTTCTTCTAGTGGGTCGGGAGAGATTCGAACTCTCAACATCAGGTTTTTGAAACGAGCGCGTCTGCCAGTTGCGCCACCGACCCATTTTTATTTAATTATCGGGCAGGTGGGCCTCGAACCCACGACCACCAGTTTATAAGACTGGCGCACTCACCATCCGTGCTACTGCCCGCCTGATAGGGTTGGAGAGACTTGAACTCTCATAGGTAATTAACCCCTGGTATTTTAAGTACCATGCGTATACCAATTCCGCCACAACCCCTTGTTGAGTTTTGAGTTTTGAGTTTTGAGTTTTGAATTTAAAAACACAGATGAACTCAGATTAGCACACATGAACACAAATGAATTTATAACTTAAAATTCAAAATTCAAAATTCAAAATTCAATAAGGGTCTGGCAGGACTCGAACCCGCGACAACCTGTTTAGAAAACAGGCGTTCTATTCCACTGAACTACAGACCCGCAACACCGGAACGCAAGCTGCAAATTGTATAGTTACCTTGATTGCTAGTTAGAGTTTTGAACCTAAATTTTACTGCGAAAACGGCTCATTTTCTACAAGTTGAGCTTAAATGAATAGCAACTAGCACTCAAGGTAATATTATTAGCAACCATCTCTCTAAAAAACGTGGCCCCTCACGAACTCACCAAGCTCCCCAATAGATGCTTGCCCTTCCGGCAGCACTACGGCCAGCGTCTGGAACACATGCCACATCCCTTCCCAGACTTTCAATTTTACCTCAACCCCTGCCGCCTGAGCGCGTTCAGCTAGCCGAACCGAATCATCCAGTAAGACTTCATCGTTACCAACGTGAATAAGCAAAGGTGGCAAGCCCCGCAAATCGGCAAAGATGGGTGAAATTAAGGGGTCAGCCAGGTCGTGATTGCCCACATAAGCTGCAATATGTTCGTCAGCCTCACCTAACTTTATCATCGGATCGACCTCGGCCCGGGTCTTTACCGATTCCCCGCTAAAGGTCAGATCAGTCCAGGGCGAAAGCAAAATAGCCGCCGCTGGCAGCGCCATACCAGCCTCGCGAAGCGCCAGCAAGCTGACAAACGCCAGATTACCACCCGCCGAATCGCCCCCGATAGCAATATGTTCCGGCTTAAAACCCTGCGTCAGCAGCCAGCCATAAACCGCCGTCGTATCTTCAATTGCGGCCGGGTAAGGATTTTCCGGGGCCAAACGGTAATCCGGCACCAGCACTCGTACTCCCACCGCCTGCGAAAGCCGAGCCGCCAGGTCGCGATGAGTACGGGCTGAACCCATTACATCAGCCCCACCATGCAAATAAAGCAGTACCCGGTCGGTCGCTACTCCCGGCATTGAAACCCAATCGCCCGTTACCGCTCCGGCGCTAAACGCCTCTACTTGCGCCCCCGCCAGCACCGACATACGAAGCATACTGCCATCTACCGTTTCCCGTATCTGCTGGATTGTAGCCGTAGAGTTAGTCCCAGCAAACTGGCTTTTCAAAAACTCTCGCAACTCAACACTCTGTACACTTGGCATAACATCGCCTCCTTTAGATGATTTTTAAGAATCAATTCCGTAAATCTCAACTTTGTAGGAGGGGGGCTGCGCCCTCGATTTCTTTTGTCCAGGTAAGACTTTTTCGTGGGTGCAGCCCCTCCCACAAACTTTTACGAAGTTAAAATAAAGCCTATTAATCGCTTTGCCCTTGCGTTCAACCGAAAGCGATTGCAGCCAGTGGCCCAATTGGGCAAATCGCTACTACTTTTACGTTGGCAAGCGAAAGTCCTATTTATTAATTTTGGGAAAGGCTGGATTTATCCGCGCAAGTTGATTTGGGATAAGAGGTTCAGCGCGTGTATGCTTATTATCAGCCTGCGACCTCTGTTACCCAAATTTATTTTGGGTAAATTCTCGCTCTTATTTAACTGGCTAATATTTGCAATCACTGCGACTTACTCCTGATAATCGAAGATTTTTTGTTTCTGGCAAGAACCTGGCAGTTCTCGTTACAATACCATTTGGTATTATAGTCTGGCTAATCGCCCACCGCTTGATTAGATGATTGTAGTATACAACACTAAATTAGTTTTGTCAATAGGGTTACTCAAAAAACAGGTGCATCCGCAAAGTGTATGGTAAGCTTTGTGCTTGGGTGAATAAAGACTTATTTTCAGGCGAAAAGTACAAAAATCATGTGTGGAAATGGTATTTTTCTCTTGTTACCACACACTTTGCGGATGCACCAAAAATCAGTCGTCAGTATTTAACTGACGACTGAGAACTCAAAACTCAAAACTCAAAACTCAAAACTTTTCTAACGCGGTGCTTTATCCACCAGATTGTTATAGCTGGCGTTCAGGTCAATCAGCTTGATGAAAGTGATAGCCTCGGTGGGGCAGGCATCTACGCACAGACCACACCGAATACAGCGTTTTTCATCGAGTAGCATACCACTGTACTCGCTTTGCAATTCGCGGCTCAGGTTGGGGATAACCTCTGGTTTATCGCCGTCCAAATCCTGGGCCGGAATCATGTAAAGCACATCGTAGGGACAGGCTTCCACGCACAGACCGCACAGAATACAGAGGTCGGGACTGATGTCAATATTGTTCTGGCAGAGCAAGCAGCGCGACGCTTCGGTCATACCCTGTTCGCGGGTCAGGCCAAGCTCGACTTCTTCAAACGGATTTTTCTTGCGAGCCGCCGCCGAAAGCAAATCCATATGTCGGCGCTGTACACCATCGTAGCCAGGGGCAAAAATCGGACGCTTAATCGGGATAGCCGCCAGATTTAAGTCGGGAACCTGGTTAGTTTTCAGATAGCGATCCATCTCTAGCCCAACCTTATGACCCTCACCCATTGCGTGAACCACGTCGCTTGCGCCATTGAAGAAATCGCCCGCAATAAACAGGCCGGGAATATTAGTCATCCAGGTCTTGCGGTCTCGTTCAATCCATGCGCCACTCTTGTGCAGCTTTACTTCGGGGAACTGAGTGTTGCGCCGGGGGCCGAATAAATCGTGACACCAGCTTACATCTACATCCTGTCCGAAAGCCACCACGATAGTGTCACATTCGTAGACGAAAGCCGACCCCTCGACTGGCACGGCCTTGCGCCGTCCACTGCTATCTGGCTCACCAAGTTGCATTCGCAGCATTTCGATGCCCTTCAAGCTTTTGTCGGGGTTGATCACGACTTTGTTAGGCTGCACCAAAAACTTTACTTCGATGCCTTCGGGAACCATCAAATCAATTTCTTCCTGGGTCGCGCTCATTTCGTCAATGGTGCGGCGATAAAGCATGGCCGCTTTGGTTGCGCCCAACCGTACCGCCGAGCGCACACAGTCCACCGCCGTAAAACCGCCGCCCAGTACCGCCACGCGCTTACCAATGTCAGGTTTAAGGCCACGATTGTAGTCCATCATAAATTTTAAGCCGGGAACTACCTGGGGATGGTCCTGGTCGGCAATATTTTGGCCTTTGTAGTCGGCGAGGGGTTTTTCTTTATAAGTTCCAGCCGCCATCAACACCGCGTCGTACTCGTTCAACAAATCCGACACTAGCACATCGCGGCCCACATAAGTGTTCAGCTTGTATTCGACTCCCAGCGCCAGAATATTAGCCTCGATTTCGGAATCGGTTACTTCACGGGGCAGACGGTAGTCGGGAATACCGACCCACATCTGACCGCCCATCCGCTCCAGCCCTTCGTAAATCATCACGTTATGTCCGGCTTCCGCCAAATCGCGGGCCGCTACCAGCCCGGTTGGGCCACCACCGATTACCGCTATTCTAGTGGCTAAACGCCCGGCGCTTTTTTCCAGCTTGCGGGCATCCCGGAAGCCAAAGTCGGCAGCCACCCGCTTGAGGTCGCGAATAGCAATCGGTTCGTCAATCAAACAACGCCGACAAATATCCTCGCAAGGGTGGGTACAGATACGACCCATCACGCCGACCAGCACGTTCGAGTGCCGGTTAATTTCGTAGGCATCGCCATACTTGCCCTGGCTGATTTTCTCAATATATTCCGGCACATTCGTATCAACCGGGCAATTGAACTGGCAGTTAACGTTTTTCTTTAGCCACAGGTTATCGCCCTCGGCTACCTCAAATTTATTACCCATATTTAATTCCTTACTTGAAGAAATTTAGAATTTAGAATTTAGAATTTTGAGTTACAGACCATTCTAACTCAAAATTCAAAATTCAAAATTCTAAATTCTATTAATCTTGTGTGTAATAGACTGGAACCCTGGGCAAATTCTTTGCGCCGGGAATAGTCACATCGGGCGATTTTTCGAGCGCGTCTTCCTGACGGCGACCACCGTCGGTAGTGCGGGTAATACGAACATTGGACAGGTATATAGTATCCGGCTCGGCGGGACAAACGCTGGCACAGCGCCCGCAGCCAGTACATTTATCCTGGTCAATCGCGTAGACATAAACTTCTTCAGGATAGCGCGCCTGGGCCAAAATGTCGCTTTCATAAATAGATTTGGGTAACGTGGGGCAGACATCAATACAATTGGTGCAGCCGATACATTTGCTTTCATCTATACTATAGCGGGTTTTTTTCTGGACATAGGCCAGTAGGCGAAAGTCGGTGCCACCATAGTGATTGAAGTATTTTTTACCCGGCATATCTGATTAATTCCCTTCTGTTTAAACGGCCTTAGAAAGTGTTTAACGGAGTGAGAGGTTTGGCTCAGGAGATACCCCCGCACCACCGCCTTTAGATCACCTTCTGAACAGGGCATTGGCGGGATAATTTGAATGGGAGCAAGACACAGTTCGCCTTAGTTTGTAGTCTAGCCAAACTGTTTCAGCTTGTCAGTAGCGATGGCTACGCTCGTTTTTGGCGCTATAAGGCGTTAGCAAACCGCCCTGTCAGCAGTATCGAAAGTTTCTCACTTTAAACTGCTATTGCACCCTTAATTCAAAGTCGCCCTATGCTATAATAATAACAATTCGGCTGGGCATTTTAAAGAGCTAAAGCTCACCCTAACCTTTTCTTCACTCAATACTCATTTAGTCTTTAGCATTGTTAGGATTTTCACTTGCACTTATAGTCAGGTTGAAGCCCGAAATTTTTATTCTTGAGATTTCTGGCAAAACTCTCAAAACCAGAGAAAATCTCAGTAAGCAAGGACGGCGTTGGTATCATAGACATAGAGTATTATACACCACAGCAGAGCGAAAATGCTCTTTACAAAAGTTGCAAGCGAGTGTTTGTAACTTGTTGGGGGGCAGGTCGTATTTATTCTTGGTGAAGAACTAATAGATAGTTAGTTAGAATAGAAGAGATTGGAAGACCGAAGCAAAATGAAAAAATTACTAATTTTAGGCGCAGGCTACGGTGGGCTGGCGGTAGCTCAAAAGCTGGATATGCTGGGGCGGGGTCGCTCACAATGGCAGATTACAATGGTTGACCAGCGCAATTATCATTTAATTCAGGTGCGCGTCCACGAAGTAGCCGCCAACAGTATTCCCGCCGAGCGGGTGCAAGTGCCGTTTAGCGAACTATTGGACGGACGCAATATTAATTTGGTTCAAGCTACCGTTCAAAAAATTGACCCGGTAGCCAAAAAAGTTACTACCAGCGCAGGCGAATTAGACTATGACCGCCTGGTGGTGGCGCTGGGCAGCGAAACGGCCTATCGCAATATTCCCGGTCTGGCAGAACACACTTTTGCCATGAAATCACTGGAAGATGCGGTAAATTATCGCCGAGCGGTAATACAGGCTTTTAAGGCCGTATCCAACCCTGACGATGCCCCGTTGCAAACCCCCGACGAGCGATTGACTTTTATTATCGGCGGCGCTGGCCTGACCGGAACAGAACTGGCGGCAGAAATGGTGGATTTCTGTGAAGATTTGGTCAAACGCTATCCTACTACCCGCAAGGCTTATCGTATAATCTTGTTGGATGGTGCCGACCAGATTCTGCCGCAGTTAGGCCGCGAAAACGGCGATTATGTGCGCGGCGAATTGCGCTATCGGGGTGTGAATGTCTATACCAAAGCTTTTATTGAGAAAGTTGAACCGGGCGTAGTGTACTTGCAGGGCAACAAAGTGCTGCGCGGCAAAATTATTTGCTGGGCTGGTGGCATTAAAGGACTGGATTTGTTGAAAGAAAGTGGCTTTGAGGTTACGCGCGATGGACGCATCGAGGTAGACCTTCAGTTGCGCTCCAAGCAATTCCCTGAAGTCTATGCCGTCGGCGACAATGCTTTTATTCCTGACCGACGCACTGGCGGCAGCGTGCCACAGACCGGGCAGTACGCCGAGCGGCAGGGCGAGTTTATCGCCGAGAATTTGTGGGAAGAAGAACGCGGCTTGCGTCCGCGCCGGTACTTGCCGTTTAGTCTGGGAACCGCCGTTTCGTTGGGCCGTGCCGAAGCACTGACAATTAGCGGGCCAATCCGCCTGACGGGAGTGCCGGGTCGCCTTGCCAAAAACGTCAGCTATGACAACTACGAGTGGAACATTCGCTGGAAACCGCGCTTGCTCAACGCGACGAAATAAGACTGATTTATAAAGTAGTAGCGATTGATGCTGTTTAACAAAATGAACCGTAAACCATTGTAGGAGGGGGCTGCGCCCTCGATTTTCTGCCATTACCGAAAATCGAGGGCGCAGCCCCCTCCTACAATGGTTTTGCCTTTATTTGAACAGTATTAGTCTTTAATTTTTCTGATTGTGTGAATTGCTTGCCCAAACCCCTTGACAACTTTTAGAATTCTGTTATAATAAAAGTGTCCGAACGTTCGGACACATAAAGGGCGGGAAAATGGCTAATCAAGAAACTGAAACAACTAAAACAAAACCGAATAGCCGAGAACTAATCTTTCAGCGTTCGCTCCAACTCTTTACCGAGAAGGGTTATGACGGCACTTCGATTGATGATATTCGGGAGGCCACCGGCTTTAAGTCGAAGGCCAGTTTCTATACTCACTTCAAAAGCAAGGAAGAATTAGCCAGCGCGCTTTTGACCAAAATACTTGACGATGAGACCAAACTGGTAGCCGAAGCTTTTCAGACCGCCCCGCCAGAACCGTTGGCGCAGTTTTTGGCAGTGGGCCGAAGCTTTATCGAGTGGGGTCTGACGCATCCGCAAGAATATGCCTTTTGTTTCTTGCGAATTCAACAAGAAACTTTGATGCAGGGGCAATATTCCAACCCAGCCGCACAATCTGACGACCCTATAGAAGGGTTGATTGTTCAAATGCGTCAGAAATACCCGGTTCGGCAAATCGCCGATAAAGCCTTAGCCAGCATGGTTGTTGGTCTGGTGAGTAAAGCCGTGATTGACCAAAGTTCTTTTGGGCCACTGAGCCTCGCTGAGAAAATCGCTCAAATAACCGAAATGTCGCTGGGTATACTTTTTAGTGAGCCAGTAAGCTATTAATTTTTTATCAAGAAGAACGTCCGAACGGACGGACGCTAAAAGAAAGGTTAAAATCATGAACGACAAAATTTTGGCAGGACAATTGAACAGCGAACAGAAATTTGTGGAAGTAGACGGCGGCAAGCTCTCTTATGAAGTAATGGGCGATGGGCCGAGCGTGCTGTGTCTGCCAGGAATGGGTGATATGCGCCGGGTGTATGAACGCTTTGCTCCGGCTCTGGTGAAAGCGGGCTACCGGGTGATTACCACCGATTTGCGCGGCAATGGTCAATCAATCGGTAAATTCGCTTCGCATAACATTAGCGACCTGACAAACGACATCGGCGCTATTCTCAAGGCCGAAAACATCCAGCAAGCTTACTTGGCGGCTGGTTCGATTTCGGGGGCTTCGGCGGGCCGCTACGCCATCGAACATCCCGAACAGGTGCTAGGTCTGATACTTTTCAGCCCGGTCTTTTACACGGCTAGTCGTCTTATGATGGAGTTAATGGCCGCCGCTATAAAGTTACCGAAACTAGGCGCGGTTATTTGGGATGGCTATTTCAAGAAGCTTTATCCTAAAGTTCCGTTAGAGGCGGACTATATCATCCAGGCCAAAGCTAATATACGGCAAAAAGGCGCTATCAAAAGCTTGAGCGATATGGCCCGAACCCGCCATCTGGAAGACCAGACCAAACAAATAAAAGTGCCAATTTTAATTTTCTTTGGCACGGTAGACCCCGATTTCAAGGATGTAAACGCCGAAGCCGCCAGAGTTCAAACTGATATTCCGCAGGCCCAGATAGAAATTTTGGAAGGCTACGGGCATTACACCCAGCGTGAAGCTTCCGAAATTGTAATACCCAAAACGCTGGCGTGGCTGGCTTCCAGCAAATGAAATTTATCTAGCCGAAAGGCGTAAAAACAGCGTGACATTTGTCATAGGCTAAAAATGACATTGCACTCTGGGCTAATCGTGGCTGAACTGGTAACATTAAGTTGTAAGCAAGAGCCGGAAAGCAAAGATGAAACTGGAAGGAGCAAAAATAATGGCCGCTACTTTACAAATGTCACGAACCAACCAAACAGAACCGGGTGAGCCAGTTATCGAAATCGAGGGACTGGAAGTAAATTATGGTCAGGTTAAAGCGGTGCGCGATGTCAGCTTTGAGGTGAAGCAGGGCGAGATTTTTGGCTTGCTTGGCCCGAACGGGGCGGGTAAAACCACCACTCTATCGGTAATCGAAGGGTTGGTGCAACCACAGGCCGGAAGCATCAGGGTGTTGGGTTTCGATGCCCTTAAGCAAAGCGACCAGGTAAAACGGCGCATTGGTATCAGCCTGCAAACCACCGCTTTTTTCGATAACCTCAAATTATGGGAACTGGTGCAGTTTTACGCCGGACTCTACGAAATATTTTTGACGAAGGCCCAGGCGATAGATTTTCTGGCCCGCTTTGAACTGGAAGAAAAGGCCAATGTTCAGGCCAAAGAACTTAGCGGCGGGCAGCAGCAACGGGCTTCGCTGGCGATGGCCCTGACCAA